>NZ_CP019285.1:320122-640244 GCF_000226975.2 Halobiforma lacisalsi AJ5
GCCCGAAGTTACACACCGATCCCTCGACCGCTGTGAAATCGGGTGACCAGCAACGAGGAGTCCGTGACGACGCGCTGGAATCACCCCGGGCAGGCCGATCGGGGATCGACGACCGGCGGGCAGAACGGAGGCCATGCCGTCTCGAGAGCAACACTTCAGTAGCTGCCCTCCGGAGCGTGGATTCTGCGGCGCTCGAGTTCCTTCCCGGAAACCGGTACGAACCGCAGTGGTTCGGTTCGGACCGGCTGTCGCCCGCGCACGAAAGGAACTACTACGAGCGTCAGTGGCCCGAGTCCGGTACACAGTCCGACTGTGTCCCCCCGGGGCGAGACCTGGAGTCGACAGCAGGCTCCACGCGGGACTGAACGAAGGACGCTCGAGCACAGTTCCGCCGGACGGTCGACGACGGTCGCACCGATCCAGCCTGGGAACCCCTCGACAGCCCAGGAGGACAGTACCCGGCCGACGAGCGGATCCCTCACGACCGGAGCAGATCCTAGAGAAAAAGCGAGCCGAACCCCTCGAGGTTCGACGTCGAGACGGTTCACGAAGCCGGGTGGAATCAATTCTGAGCGCACACTCGTTCGAAGGGACCGACCGGCCTGAATCGGGCGACCGTGCAGCGGCTCCGGAGAAGCGCTGGGACCACTCGAGACGTGGGGGTGTGCCGTTGACACGTCTGGTCGGCACTGCTCTGTGGATCCGCCCGCTGTGTTCCGGACGTAGGCGATCCGCTTCGTGGGGGTTTCGACCCGACGGTAACGGATCTCGACTCACGAAGACAGAGTCATAAATCCCATATAGCGATATAGAAACCGTTCACTACAGGCAGCGTCGACTCCAGGGAGACCGAACTCGTCAATGACAGTCGATACACCGCCGACGAGTCGAGGTTGCGCCACCACAACCCCCTCCTGTGTTGGCAAGAGTACTTATACGATGACGGGCGGGACTGGTAGCCGATGACATCACAGAGGAACGAGATACCGGACCCGGACCGATACGAATGGGAGTTCGAGAACCGGGACGGTGTCGGGATCTGGTTTATGAACGGCTGGCAAGGCTTTGCGGACGAAACGCTCGAGGCGGCGAGCCAACACTACCGAGAGCGGGGGAAGCAGTCGGACATCGAAGCGACGGTCGCGGTCTTCGGTGACGAGACGAGCCTGCCGAAGGAAACGCAGGAATACATGGGCGAAGAGTGGTCCGCAAACGGAGCGTACACGGGGGTCGAGAGGGTCGGGTTCGTGTCCGACGGGATCACGGCGATGGCGGTCAAATCCCGAATGGATATCGACGGTGCCGAAGTCGAGAGCTTCGACGATCTCGAGGCAGCCCTCGAGTGGGCTCGCGGCGCGTAAAGGGGTTCGGAACTTTCGGAAGTTTCGGAAACGGGACGCCATCGTTTACTACGGTCGACGTACAACCGGACCGCTGTGATCGTCGACGACCGCGTCCTGCGCGAGGACTTCGTCCCCAGCGAGGTGGTTCATCGCCACGACGAGGTGAACCTCCTCTCGGAAACCCTGGAGCCGCTGTTGTACGATCGGCGGCCGGAACCCGCCTTCCTCTTCGGCCCGACGGGCGTCGGGAAGACCTGCATCGCCCGGTACACGCTTGCCCAGTTGCGCGAACAGGAACCCGACGTGCGTGTCGCCTACGTCAACTGCTGGCAGGAGTACACCAGGTTTCGCGTCCTCTACGGCGTCCTCTCGGAGATCGGGCGGGCGATCGACGTCCACCGATCGACCCCGAAGGACGAACTGTTCGGGAAACTCGCCGACGCGGACGACAACCCCATCGTCGTTGTCCTCGACGAGGTCGACCAACTCGAGGAGACGGCTGCGCTGTACGACCTCCACCGGCTGCCCCACGTCTCGGTCGTGCTGATCGCCAACCGCGAGGAGGAACTGTTCGCCGGATTCGACGACCGTGTCCGATCCAGACTCCGGGCCGGAACCCGAGTACGGCTCGATCGCTACGGGACCGACGAACTCGCCGCGATCCTCTCGAACCGCGCGGACGAGGCCCTCGAGCCCGACGCAGTCACCGCCGACCAGCTCCGGCGGATCGCCGACGCGGCCTCGGGGGACGCACGAGTGGGAATCGGGATCCTCCGCTCGGCCGCCCACAGAGCCGAACGGCGTGGCCAGGGGTCGATCGACGCCGAGACCGTCAGGACGGCGATTCCCGATGCCAGGACGGCGATCAGGCGCAAGACGATTCAGGGACTGATCGAGGATCAACGAGTGCTGTACGACGTCATCGCAGCGGAGGGCGAGATCGAGCCGGGCGACCTCTACGCGGAGTACGAGCGACGGGTCGACGACCCGAAGACCGAGCGAACGCTTCGCAACTACCTGACGAAGATGGTCCACTACGACCTGATCGAGGC
Source organism: Halobiforma lacisalsi AJ5 (assembly GCF_000226975.2). Taxonomy (NCBI): domain Archaea; kingdom Methanobacteriati; phylum Methanobacteriota; class Halobacteria; order Halobacteriales; family Natrialbaceae; genus Natronobacterium; species Natronobacterium lacisalsi. The sequence continues at coordinate 322,518 of NZ_CP019285.1, forward strand.
AGTCGGGAAGCGCCGCGGCCGGACGTACCGGGTGGTCGACGAGGACGCTACCATCGACACCGACTCGGAGGGTGGATCCGACTCCGGGGTCGACGCCGACGAGTTACCCTGACCCCGGTCCGGGCCGCGTCTTCCGAACGACCCCGGGGGACGCTCGATCTCGACGGTAGCGTGTTCGGCGCGAACACTGTCAGGAACGTATGAAAGAAGTGAAAACTGGTGATTCGAGCACTACATTTATACTCGAGAATCGACTTGTGGATAGCAGTCGAAGAATGGATGTCTCCGACCCGGGCGAAGACTCGACCGGCGACCGTCGGGGCGGTCAGCGAAACGTTCTCACGGAGTTAGGGCAACTGGCACTCGAGTCGACCGATCTCGAGTCGCTGTGCTCCGAGACCGTCGACGCCGTTCGGGACGTGCTTCCGGTCGAGTACTGCGGTCTCTTCGTCGTTCACGAACCGGGAAAGCAGGAGGGACGAACGAACCGAGTCGCGACCCTCCGTCATGGCGTCGGCTGGGAGACAGGCGCCCTCGGCTCCGCGACGGTTCCGGTCGACGGAAACGGCGGAGTCGTCGGACATACGGCCGAGACTGGCGATGGGGTCGCCGTCGACGATATCACCGCCGAAGACCGGGTCGCCCGGGCGAACCTGCTCGAGCGCCACGGAATCGCGAGCGCAACGACAGTCCCAGTCTTCGGCGGCTCGAACGAGGACGATCATGACCCCTGGGGCGTGCTTGGAGCGTTCTCGAGCGATACCCGGCCCCTCGACGAGGAGGACCGAGACTTCCTGCGAAACGTCGCCGACCTGCTTGGATCGGCGATCGATACTTACGACGGATCGAATCGCCCACGAGCGGAAGACGGAGAGGCTTCCGACGCCGGCTCCGAGCCGAACGTGGAATCGGAACTGAAGCCGGAACTGAAATCCGACGAGGTGAGCGAACCCGGAGCGGAGGGGACCGATCCGGCCGCCCTCGCCGACCAGCTCATGACGGCCAGCCCGGTCGGCGTCATCGTCGCCGATCCCGACGGGGACATCCTGCGCGTGAACGAACGAGCCGAAGAAATCACCGGCCGGGACCGGGACGAATTCACCACGATGGGGCACGGTGACCCACGGTGGGACACCGTCGACACCGACGGGCAGCCCCTGTCGAGCGAACGATTGCCGTTCAGCCGGGTGCTCGAGACGGGGGAACCGGTGTACGACGCGGAGTTCGGCATCCGACGGCCCGACGGAGAACGGGTCTGGATCATCGAGAACGCCGTCCCGGTCTCCGAACGTGACGACGATGGGATCACCGCCGTCGTCTCTGCCTTCGAGGACGTCACCGACGAGCGGCGCCTCGAGAGCGAACTCGAGACTACCTTCGAGCGGATCACGGACGCCTTCTTCGGGCTCGACGAGGAGTGGCGGTTCACGTACGTCAACGATCGCGCCCGGGAGTTGATCGATCCCGACGGAGAGGGATTGATCGGCAGGAACCTCTGGGAGGCGTTCCCGGCGGCCGTCGACTCCACGTTCGAACGGGAGTACCGACGCGCGATGGCCGAGCAGGAATCGACGTCCTTCGAGGAGTACTTCCCGCCGCTGTCGACCTGGTTCGAGGTCCACGCCTACCCCTCCGAGAGCGGTCTCTCTGTGTACTTCCGCGACGTCACCGAGCGCAAGAAGACCCAACAGGAGTTGCGCGAGAACAACCGGACGCTGCAACGGCTCTACGAGATCACCGCCGACAGCGAGCGCTCCTTCGACGAGAAGCTCCGGGAGTTGCTCGAACTGGGCCGGAACCGGCTCGGCCTCGAGGTCGGCTACCTGGCGATGGCCGACGAGGAGGGGGACCGGTTCGAGGTCACCCACGCAGTAAGCGAGGACGACCGCCTCCAGCCCGGGACGGAGATGCCGCTGTCGGACACGTACTGCCAGCGGACGGTCGAGGGCGACGGGCTGCTCGCGTTCGCGGACGATCCGACCGGCCCGGATGGGGCCGGTGGCACCGAAGGACCGATCGACGCGGACACCTACGAAACGTGGGGCGTCGACTCCTACGTCGGCAGTCGGATCACCGTCGACGACGAGCTCTTCGGTACGCTCTGTTTCGAGAGCGAAGCGCCGCGATCGGACCCGTTCACGCCCGCCGAACGCTCGTTCGTCGAACTCGCCTCGCAGTGGGTCAGCCACGAACTCGAGCGCCGGCGCAGACAGCGCCAGCTCGAGGAGAGCGAACGCCGGTACCGGACGTTGATCGAGAACTTCCCGAACGGGGCCGTCGCGCTGGTCGATCGCGACCTCCGGTACGTCACCTTCGGCGGGACGCTGGAAGGGAGCGCGGACATCGAAGGGCGGGAACTCGAAGAGGAGCCCCTCGAGCGGGCACTCCCCCCGGCCATCGCGGACGTGGTCGTTCCCAACTACGAGGCCGCCCTCGAGGGGCAGCGCGCGTCCTTCGAGGAGGTGATAGACGGCAGGACCTACCAGTTCCACTTCACGCCGGTTCGGGACGCGAAGGGGGAGGTCGTCGCGGCGATGGGCATGTCCCAGGACGTGACCGAGCGCAAGGAAACCGAGCGCAAACTCCGGGATCGGGAACGGCGTCTCGAGCAGTTCAAGCAGTACACCGACGACGTGCTGGACGCGATCGACGACGTGTTCTACGTGCTCGACGAGAACGGAAGTTTCCGTCGCTGGAACGAGAGCCTGCCGACGGTGACCGGCTATACGGACGCCGAAATCGACGCGATGAACGCGATGGAGCTCTTCGAGGGCGAGGACAGGGAGACGATCACGACCGCGATCGACGAGGTCTTCGAGACTGGCCACACGCGCGTCGAAGCGGAACTCGTGACGAAATCCGGCGAGCGAATCCCCTACGAGTTCGCCGCGAGCGCCCTCGAAAACCCCGACGGCGAGCAGGTCCTGACGGGGATCGGCCGTGACATCACCGCACGGCGGAACAGACAGCGCCAGCTCGAGTCGCTGGTCGCGGATCTCGAGGAGTCGAACGAACGGCTCGAACAGTTCGCCTACGCTGCCTCCCACGACCTTCAGGAACCGCTGCGGATGGTCTCGAGCTACCTGACGCTGGTCGAACGGCGGTACGCGGACGAACTCGACGAGGACGGCAGAGAGTTTATCGAGTTCGCCGTGGACGGTGCCGAACGGATGCAGGAGATGATCGACGGCCTCCTCGCGTACTCCCGGGTCGACACACAAGGAGATCCGTTCGAGCCGGTCGACGTCGACGCCGTCCTCGAGGACGTACTCGCCGACCTCGAGGTGCGAATCGCGGAGACGGGGGCTGACGTCACGGTCGAGTCGCTGCCGACGGTCTACGGCGATCCCGACCAGCTCCGGCAGCTGTTCCAGAACTTGATCGACAACGCGCTCACCTACGACGACGACGGGCCCCCGGAGGTAACCGTGTTCGCCGAACTCGAGCCAGAATCCGAATCCAAACGGGACGGCGACGCGTGGAAAATCTCGGTTCGGGACGAGGGGATCGGAATCGATCCCGACGACGCGGAGCGGATCTTCCGGGTGTTCGATCGGCTCCACACCGTCGACGAGTACTCGGGAACCGGGATCGGACTCGCACTCTGTCAGCGCATCGTCGAACGCCACGACGGCGACATCTGGGTCGACTCCGAACCCGGCGAGGGGTCGACGTTTACCGTTCGGTTGCCCGCCACGGCGGAGTCCCGCTCCGGCGAGACGGCGCGGTCGATGACCGAGTCGGCAGGGAGAGCGGGTGACGTGGCACCCGAGAGGCGTGCCGGCCGCCAACACGAGCGAAACCGGGGACGAACACGCGGCCGCGGTCGCGAGAGTGAAAGCGGAAGGCGTAACGGAACCGGGACCCGAGAGTCAACGACGGACGAGACTAGATAGGATGACAGAGATGTACTCGAGTGGTCCCGAGCCGGCACGGATCCTGTTGGTCGAGGACAACCCCGGAGACGTCCGGCTGACCCGGGAGGCGTTCGAAGCGGCCCGGATCGAGAGCGATCTCTACGTCGTCTCCGACGGTGCCGAAGCCCTCGAGTTCCTCGAGCAACGCGGCGAGTACGAGGACGCGCCGCGGCCGGATCTCGTGTTGCTCGATCTCAATCTGCCGCGGGCGAGCGGAGAAGAGGTTCTGACGGAGCTCAAGGACGATCCGGAGCTTCGTACGATCCCGGTGATCGTGTTGACGAGTTCCCGGGCGGAAGAGGACATCGTCCGCTCGTACGAACTCCATGCCAACGCTTACCTGACGAAGCCGGTCGATCCTGACGAGTTCATCGAGACGATCCGTGCCTTCGAGGAGTTCTGGTTCACGGTCGTCCATCTGCCTTCGGAGGTCGAGGAATCATGAGCGAACCCGATACACCGATCGAACGCAATCGAGGTACAGCGACGGACGACCAAGACCGAGACCGAGACCGAGACGAAGACGACCACGTTCGAGAACGGGAGGACCCCCAGGGACGCGACGATACCCTCGAGATCCTCCTTATCGAGGACAACCCCGGCGACGCGCGGCTCATCGAGGAGATGCTCCGGGACACGGAGGAACTCACACAGCGGATCGATCCGACCGAGACCTCCGGAACGAAACCCGACATCACCCGCGAAAGCCGGCTCGAGGACGGCCTCGAGTCCCTCGAGAACGAGACGGTCGACGTGGTGTTGCTCGACCTCAACCTGCCGGACAGCAGCGGTCTCGAGACGCTCGATACCGTCGACGACGAGGCCGACACGACGCCGATCGTGGTGTTGACTGGAGTCCGGGATCAGGGAGTCGGCGTCCAGGCGATCCAGCGCGGTGCCCAGGACTTCCTCGTGAAAGACGAAGTAACGAGCGAACTCCTGGTGCGAACGATTCACCACGCGATCGAACGGGCGCTCCAGGAGCGCGAACGCCGCCGCCAGCGCGAGCAACTCGAGACGCTCAACCGTCTCAATCGGATCGGTCACGACATCACCCACGCGGTGATCACGACCGAGACCCGGGCGGAACTCGAACAGGAGGTCTGTGACCGGCTCGTCGCGGACGACGCCTACCACTTCGCGTGGATGGGGGCGGTCAACCCCGGGAGCGACAACATCGTTCCGAAGGCGGCGGCCGGCGAGGAGGACGGCTACCTCGAGTCCGTCGAGATGAGCACCGACGACGGGGCGGACGTCGGCAAGGGACCGGCGGGGCAGGCGATCCGTACCGGGGAAGTACAGGTGTGCAACGACGTCGAGACCGACCCCGAATTCGAACCCTGGCGAGCGGAAGCCCGCAAACGGGGGTTCCGCTCCGTCGCCGGGATTCCGATCATCCACGAGGACCTCGTCTATGGCGTGTTACTGGTCTACTCGGCGTCGCGTCGCGCCTTCACGAGTCCGGTCACGACGATCCTTTCGCGGATCGGGGACGTCGTCGCCCACGCGATCACGGCCATCGAACGCCGCGACGCGCTCGTCAGCGACGCCGTCATCGAACTCGAGTTCCGAATCAAAGGGATGGCCGAGGAGGTGGTCGAGCTCTCGGCGACGGAGTCGTGTCGGGTCGAGTTCGAACAGCTCGTCCACGGTGACGATACGCTGCTGGCCTACGGATCGGCCGAGGGCGTTTCCGAGGAGCGGTTCCAGGAGGCCGTCGAGGAGACGAACGGGATCGAGGACGTCCGATTCCTCTCGGTCAGGCGCGACGAGTTCGAGTTCGAACTGCTCTCGCCGGCCGCCGTCGAGCTTTTCGACACCATCGCGACCTACGGCGGACGCATCAAGTCCGCCACCATCGAGGACGGGGAGTTCCGGTTCATCGTCGAACTCCCCCGCGGCCGGGACACCCGCCAGTTGATCGAACTCATCAAGGACCAGCGCCCCGATGCCACCTACCTCGCCCAGCGGACCACTGAACGGGGCGACCACTCGGAATCGAATCCGACGACCGTTCTCGAGGGTGACCTCACGGAAAAACAGCGGGCCGCCCTCGAGACGGCCTACTTCGCGGGGTACTTCGACTGGCCGCGCGAGAGTACCGGCGAGGATATCGCCGAACGCCTCGGTATCTCGCCCGCGACGTTCAACCAGCACCTCCGGACGGCCGAGCGGAAGTTCTTCGATTCGGTTCTCGGCGAGGAGTGACCGTCTCCGACCGGCTACCGACCTCGGCTTTCGCCATCAGCGGGCGCGTCGATCGCGGTCCAGCCGCGGACGGGCGCGAGGTCGACTCGAGCGGTCCACGGCGGCCGGTCGGGACTCGACGGAACAGTCGTTCGACCCGGAGCGGTCGCTCGAGAAAAGAGGGACGACTCGAATCGCTAAAAAACAGCCTACGCGCCGCGCGGTTCACCCGCGGGCGGGGTCGATTCGTCGGTACGGCGGCCCGAAACCGCCACGGCACTCATCGAGACGCCGGTCGCGAAGAGAGCGACGCCCACGAGGAGACCGATCGCCCACGCCGCGTCCGCCGGGAAGCCGGCCCAGAGGAGGCCGGCGAGGACGAGCGAGAGTCCTCCGCTGGCTGCGATCGAGAGCCGTCCGGGTTGGTCGCGCAACCGCATCGCCATCCACAGTTCCGCGACGCCGTCGACCAGCAGGTACGCGACCAGCAGGAGCGTTAGGCTCGTGAGTCCGACGATCGGGTTCGCGAGTACGACGATCCCGGCGACGACCGAGACGACGGCGAGCGCGATCTGCCAGAGCGAACCGCGCCACCCTCGAGCGGTGACGGCGTGGCCGCCGTGAACCACGCCGCTGACGACCAGGAGCGCGCCGAGTCCGACCGCCAGCGAGATCCCGGTCGCGAGCGGCAAGGCCATGGCGACGAGACCGAGGAGCGCGACGACCCCGCCCGCGATCGCGAGCGTCCGCCATCCGCGCGAGACGGAGTAGCCGTTCGAAGCGTCGACGTCAGTGTCAGGTGTAATCGAATTCATCGAGTAATATAGGCTTCGCGAGGAGATAAAACGAATACGCGATGCGCCGGTATATCGCGGTTCCGGACCGGTCGGATCCCGCGACTGGCGGCGTCTCGAGACGGCGACGGGGATTCGACGGGTTCGACCCCGAGCCCTCGTTCAACGTGGCCGATGTCTCAGTTCTGCCGGACGAAAAGTCTAGCTCTCCTCGTCCGGCCGTCGGTCGAAACGACGACGGGCCGCGAGGGCGAACACCGACCGTGAGCGAGGACGAGACCGAAAACGGGCGTGTGCTCGAGGACGAGCACGGTGGAAAAACGGAATCGAGCCGCGAAGGGAACGGCGAGGCCGACATCGAGCGGGACGGAGAACCGACCGACGATCCAGCGGCAGAACGGCGAGCCGAGCGCCGTGAGTGTGCGATCTGTGGCGAGGAGGTGCCGTCGGCGACGTACCGCGAACACCTGCTCAAGGAGTGTTCGGGCCCGTAACGCGACTACTTCTCCTCGACGTGACGGACCTGGCAGGCGACCCCGCGCGTGCTCTCGGCCATCTCGCGGCCGAACATTTCGGCACGGCCCACGGCGAAGGCGTTCGGTCCTTCGACGACGACCTCGTCGCCCACCCGAATGTCTTCGTCGGCGTCGACGACCCCCGGCGCGAGGACGCTGCCGTGGGGCACGAAGCCGTCGATTTCGACCCGCTTGACCGGCGCGTCGCTGTCGACCCAGCGTTTCGCCCCCTCGAGCGTAAAGGAGAGCGTTCCGTACTGGGGCACCATCGTCGCCAGTTGCGTCTCCTCGCGGTCGCGAACCTGGATCTTGGGGTAGCGGCTGGTCGTCCGAATTTCCTCGAAGAGGTCGTCGCCCGCGCCGTCGCCGAGCAGGTAGTCCGCGATGGCGCGGACGGTGTTGTGTTCGCGCTCGCGCTTGGAGTACTTCAACTCGCCCGACAGCGCATCGCCCAGGTTCGAGAGGGATTCGTCGTCGGTGGGGTGGCCGCCCTCGGGGACGGTGTAGGTGACGTCGAGGTCGTCGTCACCCTCCCACGACTCCTCGACCCGCTCGACGATGTCGCGGTACCCCTCGTCGGGGACGTGTGCGACGACGTACGGGTAGGTGTCGGCGTTGCGCTCGAGGTAGCGACGCAGCACCTCGCCGACGAACTCCTTCTCGTCTTCGGACCAGCGGCCGGTGACGACGGTGTCGTAGTGCTGGGCCGGGTAGGTCGTCTCGAGTTCCTGTGGAACGACGCCGATGGGGCTGGTCATCGAGACGAGGTGGGCGCGCCACTGGATGACGTCGTGGAACTGGCGGTGGCTCTGGGACTCGCTGTAGGGTTTCGTCGCCGAACAGGGGACGAGCACGAGCGGGTTCGAGAACCGGTTACGATATCGCGTCGTCACGCGGTCGGCGAACCGCTGGATCTCGACGCGCCGCATGGTGTCCTCGGTCGCCGCCGAGATCTGTGCGTCCCGGAGGATCGGCGTCCGTTCCTCGAGGTAGCCCCACTGGTCGTCGAGTTCGCGCATGGCGGCGGTGAGCCACTGGTCGTGGCGGGCCTGCCCCTCGAGGTAGTCCCGAAGGCGGCCGTCGCGGATCCGTCGGCGGACGATCGTCAGTTCGGACTCGAGGGCGTGGCGGTTGTGCTCGGCGCAGTCCTCGCGGGTGAACTCCTCGCGGGGCTGCTGGCAGGCGGGACAGGAGCAGGGCAACTCGTCGAGGTCCTCGAGGAAGTACGCTTCGTCGGTCGTGAGATAGCGGCCCTCCGTTCCCTTGACGACGGCCGCGGTCGCGTCGAAGCAGTCGACCCCCGCGTACGCCAGCAGCGCGACGTTCCGGGGCGTCGCGACGCCCGAGAACAGGAGGGCTGTGTCGGCCGGAATCGACTCGCGGACGTTCACGACGGCCTCGACCAGCGCCGCGCCGTGGCCGATCGCGGACTGCACGTCCGAGACGGCGTAGGCGTCCGTTCCCTGCGCCTCGACGTGATCGCTCGAGACGACGGCGACGCTCGGGTAGTCGACGTCGGGATAGTCGACCGCGAACGACTCCTGGACCTCCTCGGCGGTGCCGCCGGGGAACGCCCGGTGGGGGAGGACGGTGAGTGTCGACTCGTCACCCTCGGGGACGTCGCGGTCGCTCGACCAGAGCGAGCCCGCATCCTCGAGGAGGTCGTCGACGAGCGCGGGGGTCGTCCGGGAGTCGGCGAGTCGCAACTCGCCGACGCGGGCGGCCCCGTCGCGCTCGTGTACTTCGAAGTGCTCGGTCATACCAGATATGGGTGGTGGCGAGCGAAAGAGGCTGTCGGTCGGCCGTCGCCGGGCCGGTGTGAACCCGGTGTGGGAGCGGTTCGGTGTCGGCTCAGTGCCGGTTCCGGAGCGGTTATTTCCCCAGCATCGAAACCGGGGACCATGCTACACCCCCGTCCCCTGGCGTCGATCCCGACGACGCCCGCGTTGGCGGGCCTCGAGGTCGGCCTCTCCGAATCGGCGCTGGGGATCGCGCTCGCGACCGTCGGTGCCGTCGGCTTCGCGGGCCAGTTCCTCTGCGTTCGCCTGGGGACCGAGGACGGCGACGTGATCGACGCCGTGTTGGTCGTCCTGCTATGTAACGTCGCGCTGCTCGTCCCGCCGCTTTTGGTGCTGTACCCGCCGCCCTACGTCGACCTGTACACCCCCGTCTCCGCGCTCTCGTTTGCCGCGGCCGGCGTCGCAGGAATGTTCGTCGCTCGAGTGGCGATGTTCCGGAGCATTAAAGCGATCGGCGCGAACCTGACCTCGCCGATCGTCGCCTCGAACGTCTTCTTCGCGACGGTCTTCGCCGTGGTCTTCCTCGGGGAGCGGCTGACCGGCGTCCACCTCACCGGCATCGTCCTGATCGTCGCCGGCCTGGCCGTCGTCTCCTGGGACACCGCCGCGTCGACGGGGCCGGACCGGTCGCTTCGGGAGGTCGGTGCGACGCTTCTCCTGCCGCTCGTGGCGGCCGTCTCGATCGGGATCGAACCGATCTTCGTCTCGATCGGGCTGGCCGACGGCACCGCGGTACTGCCCGGGATCGTCGTCATGGCCGGGACCGCGACCGTCGGCTTCGTCGGCTATCTCGGGGTCGGCGAGTCGGTCCGGCGCGTGCGCCGCTCCGGCCCGGAAGTGAGGTGGTACGTCGGGGCCGGCGTCGCCACGACCGTCGGCTTCCTCGCGTACTTCGCCGCCCTCGAGGTCGCGCCCGTCGTGATCGTCATGCCGTTCCTCCAGCTGACGCCACTGTTAGTCGTCGTCCTCTCCGTACTGTTGCTCCCGAGTCACCTCGAGCGGGTCAGCTTGCGGGTGGTCGCCGCGGCAGTTCTCGTGGTGATCGGGGCGACGTTCGTCTCGATCTCGGGGTGAAAACGAAAGCTACGCTCGGCTGCGATATCGCGCGGTCGCGGACGTGTGTCCGCGGTTGAACGAGAGGATCTCGATCTCGATCACGTCGCCGACCTCGAGTCCCCGGGGGAGGTCCTCGACGAAGACGACGAACCCCTCGACCTTCGCGACGGCCTGTCGTTCGCCGGAGTGGTGTTCGGTGAACTCCTCGACGGCGACGCGTTCGACGTCGCCGAGGTCGACCGGCGGCTCCCGCCCCTGGGCCTCGCGGTGGCGCTCGTAGGACTCCCGGCGATCCGCCGAACCCGACACTCGGCCGCGGAGTCGGCCGGCGATCCACGCGGCGAACAACACCAGCACGACCCCGCCGAGCGCGAGCGACGCTACCCCGAGCATGTCCCGAACCGGGGACGCTCGCCCCTTTGCTGTTGTGGTTCGGCGAGCCCGGCGTCAGTCGCCCTCGACGGTTAGGTCGACCAGATCGACGTCCTCCGGCACGGCCTCGAGCACGTCCGCGGGCCAGCCACGGTGGCCGAGCGTCACCTCGGTCTCGGGGTTTGCCGCGACGAGGCGGGCGACGCCTTCCGCGGCGGCCTCGAGGGCCGCGCGGTCGGTCCGCTCCGGTACTTCGGCCGTCAGCGGGTAGCTCTTCGAGAGCGCCCGGGGGAACGGCCCGAAGGGAGGCTCGACGCGCCAGGACGCCTCGAACTCGTCGCCGCGTGCCGGCTCGCCCTCCGTGAGGAACAGCGAGTCCGGTACTGCGAGCCGCTCGAGGCGCTCGTGGTGGCGCAGCACTTCGGGGCGGCGTGCGCTCTCGTGGGACGTGTAGAAGAACGAGCCCTTCGAGACGGGATCGGACGACTCGAGCTGGGCCGCGTGGTCGAGCAGCGCCCGGTAGCCGTCGAGCATCGCCGGGTGGGCGCGGGCGCGCTGTTCGACCAACTCGAGGAGGTTCCCCGCACGGATCGCCTGTTTGATCCGGCGGATCTCCTCGAAGGTGACGTGGAGATTGTGGGCGGCCAGTTCCTCCTCGCGCTCCCGGTCGGACAGCGCGAGGAGGTCGTCGGGCGAGTGCTCGGCACAGACGGGACAGGAACAGGGGAAATAGTCGAGGTCCTCGAGCTGTCGGGTGCCGCGGACGGTGAGATAGCGGTCGTCGCGCGCGTAGAGGGCGTAGGCCGCGGAGTCGAACAGGTCACAGCCCATCGCGACCCCGAGCGCGAACATCATGGGGTGGCCGGCGCCGAACAGGTGGACTGGCGCGTCCGCGCCAAGCCCGCGTTTCGAGGCGGCGACGACGTCGACCATGTCGTCGTACCGGTAGTCGTTCATCAGCGGGACGACCGCGCCGACGGGGAAGACGTCCAGATCCGTGGCGTCGGCGTGGCGACCCGCCTCCTCGCGTAGGTCGGGGTACGTCGACCCCTGGACCGGCGCGGAGACGAGCATGTCGCCGGTGTCGACCCCTTCGGCGACCTCGAGCCGCTCCTGGGTCGTCTCGAGTTCCTCCGCCGCGCGTTCGCGGGAGACGTCCGGCGGCGTCGGGATGTCGACGGGCGTCCCGATGTCGGAGCCGATCTCGCGCTGGAACTCGAGGATCTCCTCGGTCGTGACGTCGATGTCGCCGTACTCCGAGAGCTGGAAGGAGCCGGAGTCGGTCATGATCGCGCCCGGGAAATCGAGCATGTCGTGGAGCCCCTCCTCGAGGGCTTGCTCGCGGACATCCTCCGTGCCGTGGATGATGTAGGAGTTGGTGATGAGGATCTCCGCGCCGAACTCCTCGGCGAGTCGGCGGGGACTGATCGTGTCCAGATTGGGGTTGATCACCGGCAGGAGGGCCGGGGTTTCGACCGTGACGTCGGCTCGCGGGACGGTGAGTTCGCCGATCCGGCCGCCGGCGTCGACGTCCCTGAGTTCGAAGCACTCGCGCATCGACCGTGTATTACCGACCATGGCGGTAAGGATTCCGTTCTCCGTAAGGGGGATACCCGGCAGCGAACGCAAGCAGAAGGGAAATTCCGCTCGAGGGACCCCCGTTCTATCGAACCCAATGAGTGTGTCGGTATCCGACGGCGTGAAGCCGGTATTACCGTTTCTCGCCGCCGTTCTCTCGGAAGTTGTCCCTGGGATAATCCCGTAACAGTCGCTCCGCTTTACTCCGGGACTGCCGGTAGGTCGGCCTGCATGGTTTCACGACCACAGACACTCGGAGTCGTCGTGATCGCGATGATGATTGCCCTGTCGGGACCGGCCCTGGCAGGTGCGACGTCCACACCCGACGACTCCGGAGACATGGGCGCGACGCTCGAAGGCGTACAGGTAGACACACTGGAACTCGACAACGTCACCGTCGAGAACGCGACGATCGAGGAGCTAAACGTCGAAGAACTCGACGCCGACGAGGACGAACTTCAGAAACTCGTCGACGACGGTGACGGGGTTGCGGACGGCGAGTCCGACGACAGCGAGAGCGACAACGACACCGACGACACGCAGGTCTCCCTCTCCGACATCGAGATCGAGCACCTCGAACTCGAGGACGTGACCCTCGAGGAACTCGAACTCGAGGAGAACGAGACGGACGACGAGATGGCTGAAGACGAGATGGCTGAAGACGATGACGCCAACGGGATGGACGACAACGAAAACGGCGTCGACGAAAACGACGAAAACGAATCCGGGACCGACGACGAACTCGAGTTGATCGATGAGGACGCCGATGAGGTCACCATCGAGGACCTTACCATCGAGTCCATGGACGTCGATCAGTTGACGATCGACGAGTTGACCGTCGAAGACGACGGGAGCGACGAGGCCGAAGACACCAACGAGACGAGCGACGAAACCGAGGAGAACGAAGACAACGAGAGCGACGAAGAAGCCGGGAACGAACTCGATACCGAGGACGCACCCGAAGACGACGAGACCGAGGAGAACGAAGACAACGAGAGCGACACTGGAGAGGAACGCCTCGAGGAACTCACCATCGAGCAGTTCGACGTCGAGGAGGTCACGATCGATTCGATGACCGTCGAGTCGGTCGACGCCGAGGACGACGACGAACTCGAGGCCGAGGACGAAGAGAACGGCGTCGTCGAGGACGAAGCCGACGCCCTCGAGGAGGACAACGAGTCCGACGACGGGATGGACGACAGCGTCGACGACGGATCCGACGAAACTGACGAGGAGAGCGACGACGGGGAGACCATCTCCGAGGTCTCCGCGACGTCGATCGACATCGGCGACGCGACCGCCGAGTCGTTCACTATCGGCGAAGCAGACGGCCTAGACGACCTCGGAGACGAGGAGACGGACGACGACACCGACGATACCGACGACGAAGAGGACGACCAGCCGTCGATCGGCGCCCTGAACTGATCACACCTACCGGCGCCCGTTCGACGTCGAACCGAGCGAAGACCGCATCGAGCGGTTCACAACGAGTTTCTTTTCGTGCCGACCCTGGTACCGCTCGAGACCGAACAGCGGACCTGTCTATCGCTCGTCGAACCCTCGAGCGAGGCGTCGGCGAGAACCGTAAACAGCAGTAAAATCTCGTTCCACGGCTGTTTCGATAAGACGGCGGCCAACGCAAGCACAACCCCGATTCCGGACGAGTTCCGGCTCCGTGCCGGGAACGGGGACCGTCGGCGGACCGGAGAGTATGAACGGCTGATTAGAATCCGCGCCGCGATTCCAACTTGCGGTTTCTCCGAGAGGTCGCTTCGAATCCGTGAGCTAATCCCGAAACGGTCGGCTCGTTTTAGCCGGGAGACGGCTGTAGCCCCCAGCGCATGGTTTCACGACCACAGAAACTCGGCGTCCTGTTCGTCGTACTCGCGGTTGCGCTGTCGGGGCCTGCCCTCGCCGGCGCGGCCACGGACACGACGGACGACGCCGGAGACATGAGCACGAGCGCGACACTCGAGAACGTACAGGTCGGGACACTCGAACTCGAGGATGTGACGGTCGAGAACGTCACCATCGAGGAACTCAACGTCGAGGAGTTCGAGGTCCAGTCCGAGGATCTTCAGGAAGAGATCGATCAGGAGACCCAGAACGAGACCGCCGATGACGACGAAAACGCCACCGAGGACGGCAACGAAACGGATGGCAACGAGACCGCCCAGGACGTGACGTTCTCGAACATCGAGATCGAAGAACTCGAGTTCCAGAACGTCTCGATCGAGGAACTCGAACTGGACGAAGGCGGCGCCGCCGATACGAACGAGACCGAGGATGACCCTGAAGGCGGAGACGACGAGGAGACGGGTCAAACCGACGAAACGGACGGCGGCCAACAGTTAATCGACGAGAACGCGGACGAACTCACCGTCGAGGAACTCACCATCGAGACGATGGACGTCGAGCGAATGACCATCGACGACCTCGAGGTCGAGGACGGCGGGATCCTGAGTCAGATCGGCGACTTCATCAGCGGGCTGTTCGACGGCGGCGACGAGGAAGACGGGACCGACGAAACCGAGGAAGACACCCAGGAGACCGAAGACGGGAACGAAACCGACGAAGACGCCGGCGCCGATCAAGCCGACCAAACCGAGGACAACGAAACGACCAGCGAGGAGATAGGCGAACTCACCATCGAGCAGTTCGACGTCGAGGAGATCACGATCGAGTCGATGACGATCGACTCGCTGGAGGAAGCCGAAGACGGCGAAGACGCCCAGGAGACCGGGGAGACCGACGAAACGGAAACCGAAGACGGCGAAGACGCCCAGGAGACCGGGGAGACCGACGAAACGGAAACCGAAGACGGGAACGAAACCGACGCCGGTACCCAGGAAGACGAGGAGGCGACCGACGACGCTACCGCCGACACCGAGACCGGCCAGGACGGCGAAACCGTCTCACAGGCGTCCGCGACGTCGATCTCGATCGAAGACGCCAACGCCGCGACGGTCACCTTCGAGGACACCCAGGAGCTCGAGCAACTCGCCGGCGACGAGACCGACGAAAGCGAAGGCGGGAACGATACCGACACCGGTACCGACGGGGACGAAGACGCCACGAACGACGACGAAGAACCTTCGATCGCCCTCCCGACGTAGGCCGACAGCCACCGGCACCCTGCCGGTCCCTCGCATCGATCCGAAGTTCACCCCCCGGGCGAGCGGTCGGCGGTCACCCGCCGACCGGGGGCTAACTCGAGCGATTCCGCATTTCCTTTTCCGGTCGCTACTCCTCGAGCAGCCGATAGTACGCCACGGCGAGCACCGTCCGCCCGTCGCGAATCTCGCCGTCGCGTACCGCCGCGAGGAGGTCGTCGAACGCCCGTTGCCGGACGCGGATGCTCTCGTTGTGGTCTAAGTCCTGCTCGGCGGTCGGGCGACAGCCGGACGCGACGAAGAAATGCATGACGGAGTCGGCGATGCCGTTTGCGGGTTCGACGGTCACGAGCGGCTCCAGCCGCTCGGCCTCGTGGCCCGTCTCCTCGGCGAGTTCGCGGTGGGCCGCGGCCTCGAGGTCGGCGTCGGCGGGTTCGACGCCGCCGACCGGCAGGCCGTGACTGACGCGGTTGACGGCCTGTCGCCACTCCTCGATGCAGACGACGTCGCCATCGGGCGTAAAGGGCAACACGCAGACGCTCGCCGGTTCGGAGACGTAATCGAACTCGGTTTCGGTCCCGTCCGGAAGCCGAACGGATTCGTTAACGACGTCGAAGCCGGGACACGTGTACGCTACTCGTCGGTCCCCGGTTTCCCAGGCGAGTCGGTCGCTCATACCCGCCGTAGAACGGGGCTCGTGAAAAGCGCCCCGTCCCGGTTCGAGCCCCCTTTCGATCCTCCCAAGGAGCCCGTTCTGGGCCTACGTGCCGCGTTCCGAGCAACACGATCGTCGTATCAGCTCTATAACAAAGCCACGAATCGATGAACGTCGATATTCAGAGAGTGATCCATGGACCAGCTAACAGGGTTTCAGCGTGACTTGCTGTACGTCATCGCAGGAAAAGATCGACCGTCCGGACAGGAGATTCTCGACGACATCAATCGATACATCGACCAGCCGGTAACCCACGGCCGACTGTATCCGAATCTCGACACGCTCGTCGAGAAGGAACTCGTCGAGAAGGGGCAACTCGACCGGCGGACGAACTATTACGCGCTCACGCCGAAAGGCCGTCGCGTTCTTCAGCGTCGCCAGGAGTGGGTCGACCAGTACGTCGACGTATAGCATCGCTCCGGGCGCCGTTTTCGACGGATCGGGACAGGAGAACCGACGCCGATAGCACCAGCTCCGAGATAGGGCACTCAGGAACCCCGACGCAACCGACCCTCGAGACGGAAATCGGGACCGTCCGAACGGCGGTCGGGCTGCGGTCACCACGTCGCAACGGGGCAACCGTCTCGCATCGAACTCGAGCGAGCACGGTCGCGTACCTGCCCACATGATCATCGACCCTACCGCTTCTGTAAGCGGTGGCATACGCGAGAAGGGGCGCCATATACGTTGTATCGAACCGTGTATGCGGTCGTTACGACGCCGTAGGCGACCCCGACCCGGACAGGTTTTCGAGGCGAGCCATTGGGCGGGCGACAGGTGGGTATCGGCTCGAGAACGGGAACGGGAACGGGAACGGGAACGGGAACGGGAACGGGAACGGGAACGGGAACGGGAACGGGAACGGGAACGGGAACGGGAACGGGAACGGGAACGGGAATGGACCGCGACGTTCCTCCGAAAAAGCAGTACAAAGGCGGATCGTCCCGCCGATTCTCTCCGTAGGAGCCTAGCTGTCGTCCTCGTCGTCCTCCTCGTCTTCGCCCATTCCGGCGTCTTCCTCTTCTTCCTCTTCGGCCATGTCCTGACCGTTGCCGGTACCTTCCTCGGATTCGGTCTCGCCCTCCTCGCCTTCGGGCTGGACCCCATCGTCGTCCTCGCCGCCTCCTTCTTCACCCGGGCCGCCGCAGCCGGCGAGGACGACCGTCGACAGCACCGCGCCCGCGGTCCCGAGCAGTCGTCGACGCGTCGCTCGCTCCTGTCGCCGCTCACGAGTAGGAGTCATTCTCGAGTTCGAATCCGGTATAGGGACCGATAAGTCGACGGCCGACACTCGCGTGGTCGTTCGAGGGCCATGTGGGTTCACACCGCGCGATTTCCTCCCAAGGGTTCAAATCCATTCAGTGTCAGTGAACGGTATGGAGCGCGACACGGAGTTTGCCGTCTCACGCGAGGGAACCACCCTCGTCACGCTACACGAGGGAAGCGATACGACCGCCCGCGACGAGGCGACCGCGGAACTGACCGAGACGCTCGAGCGACTGACCGACGAGGGAACGATCGCCGACTGGACGGTCGACGGAGCCGAAGTGTACGAGCACCCGGCCGGTCCCTTCGATCCCTATACCATCACCGTCGGGTTCGCGGTCACGGTGACGGTTACGGCCGACGACGCCGACCGGGCGGTCGAAATCGGGGCGAACGCGATCGACGACGCCCTCGAGCGCGCGGAGGTGGAGTCGATCTCCTACACTACCTCGCCGGCCGCGTCCGCGTCGTAACCCCTTCGCTGACCGTCCGTATTATGTCGACCGACGACGACTCTCAGCTATGGAGATCGACCTGCGATTCTTCGCGACCTTTCGCGAGGCCGTCGGCCAGAAGGAATACACGCGGGAGTTCAGCGGGAACGTGACCGTCGGCGAGGTACTCGCGACCCTCGAGTCGGAGTACGAGGGGCTAGAGGGGCAACTGCTCAGCGACGGCGCGATCCGGGGCCAGTTGAGCGTGCTCAAGAACGGCCGTGACGTGACCCACATGGAGGGCCCCGAGACGGAACTCGAGGACGGCGACGTCGTATCGGTGTTCCCGCCGGTTGCAGGCGGCTGCGACGGGCGCTAACTGGGGCCGCGGCCGACGTCTCCCCCTCGCCCGCCGGCGGTTTCGGGAACGATTTACGCCTCGAGCGCTGGAGGGTGACGTAGACCCTCGATGGATCTCGACTCCGAACCTGGCGAATCGTCCGACGACCTCGAGCGGCCGAGCGGGACCGATGAAGACGCTCGCGACGGCGGCGCGGGGCTCGATCCGGCGACCGCCGTCGATTCGGGGGCCGAACTCGAGCGCGAGTCCGCTTCTGCTCCCGATCCCGACCCTGATCCCGACCCCGACCGAATCACGTTCGGGTGGGACGGGCTCCGGGCCGGCTTTCTCAACTGCCTTCCGGTCGCGCTCGGGGTCGGCGGCTACGGTATCGCTTTCGGCGTGCTCGCCAGCCAGGTCGGGCTGAGCGTCGCCGAAGCGGCGTTGATGAGCGGGACCGTCCTCGCGGGTGCGTCCCAGATCGTCGCCGTGGAACTGTGGGCCGATCCGCTCCCGGCCGCGACCATCGTCTTCACCGTGTTCGCGATCAACCTTCGGTACTCGCTGATGGGGGCGGCGCTGCAGCCGTGGTTCGAGCGGCTCTCTCCCGCGAAAGTCTACGGGAGCCTCTACTTCATGGCCGACGAGAACTGGGCGCTGACGATGCGGGACCTGCGGGCCGGGAACGCACGGGGTGCGTTCCTGCTCGGGAGCGGGATCGCGATCTGGCTCTTCTGGGTCGGCGCGACGATCCTCGGCGCGGTCGCCGGCGGTCTCGTCGGTGATCCGACCCAGTACGGGTTCGACTTCATCCTCGCGGCCGTCTTCGTCGCGCTCGCGGCCGAGTTGTGGGAGGGGCGGTCGACGCTCGGTCCCTGGGTTGTCGCGCTCGGGACCGCCGTCGTCGCCGCCGAGTTCCTCCCGGGCCGGTGGTACATCCTGCTGGGCGGACTGGTCGCCGCGGCCGTCGAGGTGATTCGGTACGATGACTAACGGCGCCCTGTCGCTGGATCCGCCCGTCGTCGCCGTCATCCTCGCGATGGCCGCCGTCACGGTCCTCACGAAAGTCGGCGGGATCTGGCTCGTCCGACAGGTCGAACTGGGTGACCGACTCGAGGCCGGGCTCTCCGTGTTGCCCGGCGCGATCGTGATCGCCCTCCTCGGCCCGGAACTCGCTGCTGGCGGGCCGCCCGAGTGGGCGGCCGCCGCGCCGTCGTGCTCGGCGTCATGTGGCGCACCGAGAACATCCTGTTTGCCCTCTGTGCCGGCGTGTTCTCGGTGGTGGCGTTTCGGGCGCTCGCGGCCGGCGCCGGCCTGCCGTTCCCGTGAGATCGGTGACGTTGCTGGCCTCCTTGCGAACGAATTTACTCGCGGAAACCCAAGGATGGGTATGACGACTCGCGTCGAGCGCTCCTTTCGCGGCATTTCCGAGCGGCTCACGGTGCGGTACCTGACGAACCTGGGCGGCGAACGAGTGGCCGACGACGCAGTCGCGGACGAGGACGGCGAGTGGACGGCCACGTTCTCGAGCGACACCGTCGAGATCGGTCCCTCGCTGACGCTGACCGAGATCACCGTCGTCTTCGAGGGCGACGAGGACGCTCTCGAGTCGCTCGTCGACGACTTCGCACAGAAAGCGATGCGAGCGGGTGGATAACCGTGAACGACGTCCCGATCGACGGGCAGGTGCTCATGCTCACCGCCGCGAAGGCGAGCGTCCCTGCCGACCGTCTTCCGGATCTCGTCGAACGAGCCCAGACCGCCCTCGAGGCCGACCTCGACCAGTACCGTCGGGAGTACGAGCGGGTGTACGCCGGGCCCGGCACCGACAACGGGGACGAGGACGCCGACCGACTCGAGGCGTTTCTCGTCGAGTGGGGCCACTGGGAGACCGTCGGCGAGGAACTCGGTTTCGACCGGCGCGAACGCGCCGCGGTTCGGCGCGCCCACGAGGAGCAACTCCTGCGTCTCGGGCGTCGCGCCGATCGCGAGGACGAGTTCGAGACCTCGCTCGAGATCCGCGAGCCGGTGCTCGTGGGGGTCGACGCCCCGGATGCCGACGGCGAATAGCGACTGAGCCCGTCCGCGGCTCACCGCCCGCGTTCGAGGGCCGGTCCGCGCGAACGCCGCTGTTTCCGAGGCGCGCAGTCCGAACGCGGTCGACGACGCTGCGAGGGAAGGTCAAAACTATAAAGATCGTGTTGCACCTTTGGCAAAGCACTGAGACGATGGCTATCGACCAAGAAACCGAAATGACCGACGCGGAGATCGACGACTTTCTGAGTCGGCACGAGACCGGCGTCCTCTCCCTTGCGCGCGATAACGAACCTTACTCCATCCCGATCTCGTACGGGTACGACGAGGAGAACCAGGACTTCTACATGCGACTCGTTTCGACCCCGGACAGCGAGAAACGGGAGTTCCTCGACTCGACGCCCGAGAGCCGACTCGTCATCTACGACGAGTCCGGGTCGACCTACCGGAGCGTGATCGGCAAAGGAACCCTCGAGAACATCGCCCCGGGGGAGCTGACACCGGACCAGATCGCCCAGTACGGTGACGCGAGACGGCCGCTGTTCGAAATCTGGGCACAGGGGAAAGACGAACTGGATATCGAACTCTATCGACTCTCACCCGAGACGCTCGAGGGACGGCGGACGGTCGTCGACCGAGAGAAGTAGGCCGAGTTCCAAGGGGACGACCACGAGGATCGGAAACTGGACGAAGCCGAACTCTCGTCTGTCCTCCGGTACGTCGAGGATCGAACGCGATCGGAAGCGGAGACAGTAAGAGGCGGGAACGGGAACGGAGACCGACCCCGGAGGGAGTCACCGGACGGCCGACTAGTTCGTCTGCTGTTTACCGGCGAAGTCGGCCGGCGACACGTCGGCACCACAGACGGGACAACCGTGGTTCAGGGTCGCTTCCCGCATCGAATCATTGACTTCGATTTCTTGCCCGCACTCCGGGCAGGTGAATTCGTATCTGCTCATGTCGGAATTCGTGTTCGGTCTGGCGTGCTCGTTCGAGTCCGATAGAGACGTAGGCTGGCTACGTTCATAGCTGTTCGTCCGTTATATATAGGATTGCGGTTCGGTTCCGGAAACCAGTAGTTCCCGAAGACTTCTTCAACCATGAATTATCGACCGCCTCCGTCGTGGTCGAGAATCGCGTCGAGGAGTTTCGTCTGTGCCGCCGCGAGATGCTCCGTGAAGGTCGTGCCCGTGATCCCGAGTTCGTCGGCAACCTCGCCGGCGTTCGCCCGCTTCGGGTGTTCGAAGTACCCCATTCGGTGGGCCGTCTCGAGCACCTCGAGCTGGCGCGCGGTCAGCGTGCTCCGGTCGACGAACACCAGATTCTGTTCGCTGTGGTCCTGCTGGGACTGGAGCAGCCGCTGGACGTCGATGGTCGAACACTGCTGCTGGAGTTCGCCGATGATCGCCTGCAGCCCCTGCATGTCCGGGGCGTGAAACGTGATGTACAGCGACGACCCGTTCGCGCGCACG
The DNA here is from genome assembly GCF_000226975.2 of Halobiforma lacisalsi AJ5. Taxonomy (NCBI): domain Archaea; kingdom Methanobacteriati; phylum Methanobacteriota; class Halobacteria; order Halobacteriales; family Natrialbaceae; genus Natronobacterium; species Natronobacterium lacisalsi. The sequence continues at coordinate 344,110 of NZ_CP019285.1, forward strand.
TCGACGACGGGACAGTCGAACCCCTCGACGATCTCGCAGGGACAGCCACGGCCGAGTTCGCGGCCGAAACGGTAGACGGAACTCGAGCCGTAGGAGAAAATCTCCGTCAGTTCGGGGTCGCCGTCATCCCTACGGTCCGGGGCGTCGCCCGGTTCCCCGGGCTCGAGCAGGAACTCCTCGGCGACGCGGTCGGGCGCGCCGGGATCGACGCTCTTCGAGACCGAGTGGACCGTCCCGCTCGTGTCCGCTGCGGCGTCGGCGACGGTGCAGGACGGCGGGTCGTCGATCCTGATCTCGGCGCGGATTCCCGAGGTCATGGTACGGCTATCGATGGGGGGCCCTCCTCCGTAAACCCTCTGTCCTCGGTGCCGTCGAATCGAGTGGTCCGGTCGCTCGACCCGTGGTATCGCATACCACAAATCGTGGGAGAGGAGCGCTGTCGCGGCCGATACTGGCAACCCCATATAAAGAGCCCTGTATTTATTGGGACTTATTTGGAGGGGGACTGGTGGATACTAGAGAGTGAACGATGTCCGCTACGAACCCAGACGCGACGCGAGGATGGCTCACTGAAGAGGAAACCGCCGACGCCGGCACCGTGCTCTCGGCCCTGGACGACGACGCCTGCCGGGCGATCCTCGAGGCGACCAGCCAGGAGGCCCTGACTGCGACCGAACTCTCGGACCAGTGTGACATTCCGACCTCGACCGCCTACCGCAAGGTCGAGAAACTGACCGACGCCGGACTCGTCGAGGAGAAAGTCCGGATCAACACCTCCGGCAAGCACGCCACCGAGTACCGGACGTGTTTCGACGACGTCGTCGTCTCCCTGGCCGACGGCAGCGTCGAACTCGAGTTGACGAAAGCGGAGAGTCAGAGCGGGTCCGCGGCCCCGATCGCCGGCGACTGAGGAGCGTCGAGCGATTCGACGCGACCGCGATCGCGATCGCGGCTGCAATCACCGGCGCGGCTCGGGGCCCGTCGTAGCGGACGTCTCGAGCACTTCCGGTGGATTCGATCTACTCTTTGCTCTCTGCTTTGGTCTCCGCTCTCTGATTCCGGACAGATCTCCCGTCGTCCGAGTAACGTTCCTGCTGTCCGACCTCGCGAACGACGCGAGCCGCTGCTGTCGCCCACGGCGGTAAAAAACGGAGAACTGACGATCGACCGACCGCGTCGACGGAGTCCTCGGGGATCGATCAGTCGTCCGAGGGAGCCGCGGCGCCGCCTTCGCTACTGACGCCCGTGCCGGGGCCGACCTCGATCCCGAGTTCGTCGAGTTTCTCGTCGGGAACGACGCCGTCGACCCAGCCGCGGTAGTCGTAGTACTCCGCTTTCATCTCCTCGAGTTCGCAGTACTCGCCCTCGCTTGCACCCTGGCCGGGGATGCCGTCCTCGAGGAACCGCTCGGGCAACGAGTCGTCGGAGCCGTCGAACCCGTTGAGGTTGTTGTAGTACCGCTCGAGGTTGTAGACGCGTTCGCCGGCCTCCATCAGTTCGTCCTCGGAGACGTCGCGACCGGTCATGCCGTTGTACTGCAGGACGTACTCCTCGATACCTTCTGCGAAGGCGTTGAACTTGCAGATGTCGAAGGAGTCGCTGATGGCGTGCAGATCCTGGAACTCCGCGGTGAGCTCGCCTTTGCCTTCCCACTCGTAGGGATCGACCTTCTCGGGAATGCCGAGGATTTCGGCGGCGGGCGTGTAGCCGCGCAGGTGACACGCGCCGCGGTTCGAGGTGGCGTAGCCGATCCCCATCCCCTTCATACAGCGTGGGTCGTAGGCCGCGATGGTCTGGCCTTTCACCGCCAGCGAGTTCTCCTGTGCGTCTCGGGCCTCGGCGACGCGGCTCGGCCCCTCGGCGAGAAGGTCCGCGAGTTCGCCCTCGTGGTAGGCGATCTTTTCGATGAGGTCGATCATCGTCTCGGTGTCGCCCCAGTCCAGGTCCGCCTCGAGTTTGCCTTCCTCGGCCATCTCCATGGCCATCGCCATCATGTTGCCGGTGTCGATGGTGTCGACGCCCATGTCGTTACAGCGGTCGATCATCACGGCGACGTCGTCGCGTTCGGTGTTGCCGGAGTTCGGGCCGAGCGCGTACGCCGACTCGAACTCGTAGGACTCCATCCGGACGTTCATCTCCTCGCCTTTGTGCATCGCCTGGACTTCGACCTCCTTCTTGCAGGCGACGGGACAGGAGTGACAGGTCGGCTCATCGACGAGGATGTTCTCCCGGACGTTCTCGCCGGAGACTTTCTCCGAGTCGAACTCCTCGCCCGCGAAGCCGTCCTCCCGGGCGTCCCGGGTCGAGGTGTACTTCCCGTTTCGCGTGGGCAGGCCGGACATCTCCTCGGTGATGTTCATCAGGACGTTCGTCCCGAACTGCGAGAGCCCGCCCTCGTTGGGCGCGGTGACGTCGGACTCCTGGATGGCCTGCATCGCCTGCTGGTGGCCCTCCTTGAACGTCTCGGGATCGGCCGGCTGGGGCATCTTCGTGCCGGATTTCACGACGATGGCCTTGAGGTTCTTCGACCCCATGACACAGCCCGTACCGCCGCGGCCCGAGGCACGGTCGTCCTCGTTGATGATACAGGCGTAGCGAACCTCGTTCTCCCCACCGGGGCCGATCCCCATGAAGCTCAGGTTCTTCCCGTATGACCCCTCGACCTCCTCCTCGAGGGCCTCTCGGGTCTGGTGGACGCCCTCGCCCCAGACGTGGGAGGCGTCCCGCAGTTCGACCTCGCCGTCCTCGACGACGGCGTAGACCGGGTCGTCGGCCTCGCCCTCGAACAGCAGACCGTCGAAGCCGGCCCACTTCAGGCGCGCGCCGGACCAGCCGCCGTGGTGGCTGTCGGTAACGGTGCCGGTCAGCGGCGACTTGGTACAGACCGCGATCCGGCCGCTCATCGTCACTTGCGTGCCCGACAGCGGTCCGTTCATGAACGCAAGCAGGTTGTCGGGACCGAGCGGATCCACGTCCGGCCCCTGTTCGAAGACGTACTTCACCCCCAGTCCGCGCGCCCCGATGTATTTCTTCGCGTCTTCCTCGTCTATCGACTCGTAGTCGACCGACCCCTCGGAGAGATCGACGCGGGCGACCCTGTCCTGGAAACCGCCGAGTTCTGTCATGGTAACGCCTCGTCCTTATCTTCGGTCTCCAGGGTGTTAGGGGTTGCCAACGCAAGGTAACCGATGTTGGTTACACACTCGAGGCGGGTAAATCCCGGAGGCGATTGCCGCTTTTCCTGCTCGTTTGGCGGGGCAAGTGCTGCCGTATCGTAACTGGTCCTGCACGAACCGGGTGGACAGCGGCTCCGATCGATGAGTCGGGACCGCTCTACCGACACCGCCCCGCCGTTCCGTGTCCCGTTGTCCCGCCGTCTTGACCGCGCTCACAGTAACAGCGCAACGATCGCGAGCACGATGAAGACGAGCACGAAGATCCGGGCGATCTCCATGGAGATTCCGGCGACCCCGCGCGCGCCGACTGCCGCCGCGACGATCGCGAGGACGAAGAACACGATCGCCCAGTAAAGGAACTCGCCGCCGGCCTGAAGCGGTAGTGCGTACTCGAGCATAGACGTCGGTATCACGACCTGCAGTATAAACGCCGGGTACGGTTCGTGCCGCTAACGAGGGGCTACAGCCCCGGTAACGACGGATTCAGCCCTATTCTCCTTCAAAGAACGCCCTGCAAAGCTTCCCCTCCGCGGAGCGCAGGTGCTCGTGGAACGTCGGCCGGGAGACGTCCATCGAGTCGGCGAGTTCCTCGCCGGTCGTCGGCCGTGGCCACTCGAAGTAGCCGCCGAGGTACGCCCGCTGGAGCGCGACGAACTGCCGGTCCGTGAGGTCGCTCTCGAGGCGGGCGGCGAACTCCTGGCGGGTCTCGTCGTCCCGGTCGCGGTGGCGGAACGAGCGGACGTCGGTCCGGTCGTACCGCTCCTCGACCGCCTCGACGATCGAGCGGACGTTCGCGGACCGCGGGATCTCGAGGGTCAGGGTCGCGCGGCCGTCCTCGGCCTCGACCGATTTGGTGCGCACGCCGCGTTCCGAGAGCCAGCCGACCGGATCGTCGCCGCCGGTGAGTTCGACCAGACAGCCGTCGTCACGTTCGACGACCACGTGACAGTCGAGATCTTCGTAGGCCGCGGCGGCGTCGACGAGCGCCGCGGGATCGCCCGTCGCGGAGAACATCGAGGCCGTCCCGTCGGCCCCCGAGCGGTGGACCGAACGGCGGTACTCGAGATGACAGTCCGCGTCGGCCGAGAGCGCGGCCGGGGCGACGGCGTCGTCTTCGATCTCGAGTTCGACCGCGACGACCGCGTCGGTCTCGAGGACGCGGCTGGTCTCGCGTGCGTTGACCCCGCTTGCGACCGCGCGGGCGAGCGCCGAGAGGATCACCGATTCCCGGTCGTCGACCTCTCGATCGCCCTCGATGCGCAGCGTCAGCACGCCGTACTCGATGTCGTTGTAGAACAGCGGGAACGCGGCCACCGTCGTCCCGTCGACGGTACCGACGGCGACGGCCTGGTTCGGGAGCGTCGCCGCGGCCGGGTGGTCGGCGTCGATCGGGATCGGTTCCGGATCGGAGTCGATGCCCGCGCTCGTCCGAACCTCGATCGTTCCCGTCGCGGGGTTGCGCTCGCCGATCCAGGCCCCTTCGTAGGCCTCCTCCGAGGCGATCCGGTCACAGACTGCCTCCTCGAGTTGCGCCCGGCCGGTCGAGCCGGCGACGGCGGCCGTGACGTCCTGGACGAGTCCCTCGACCCGGTCGAGGATGTACTCGAGTTCCTCGGTTCGGCGCTCGAGTGCGAGTTCGGCCTCCTTGCGCGCGGTGATGTCGTTCTGGAAGCCGACGTAGTTCGTGACCTCGCCGTCGTCGTTGCGGACGGGCGCGATGGTCACCTCGTTCCAGAACTCGGTGCCGTCCTTGCGGTAGTTCTTGATCTCGACGGTGACGGGATAGTCCTCGTCGACGGCCTTCGCCATCCGAGCGATCGCCTCCTCGCTCGAGTCTTCTCCCTGCAGGAGCCGGCAGTTGCGTCCGACGACGTCGTCGTAGCTGTAGCCGGTGATCTCCTGATACGCGTCGTTGATGTAGACCAGCGGATTGTCCTCGCGGTCGGGGTCGGAGATCGAGATCCCGACCGGCGCCTCGTCGATCGCACGGTCTTTGATCACGCGATCGCTCACGGTCGACTCGACGTCGTCGCCCGGCCGGAACACGATCGTCGCCGCGTCCGCGTCGCGGTGGACTCGCGCGACGTACCCTTCCACCTCGAGGTCGACCCGCCGTGCGGCCCCGACGGTCGTCTCGTTGATCGCCTCCTCGAGTCGGTCCCACTCCTCGAGGACGGAATCCGGGTCCGTTTCGGCGACGCCCTCGTTCTCGAGGTCGGTCTCGGGGATTCCGAACACCCGTCGGGCGGCACCGTTCGCGTAGCTGATCCGGCCGTCAGCGACGGCTACGACGGGATCGACGACGTGGTCGAGCGCAGCCGCCGCGGGCGAACGACTGGGCTCGCCCGCGCCGGGCTCCGCGTCGGCATTACTCATATGCCTCCATAGGTAGGGAAGCTTCAAGAACCATTGGGGTCCCGGCTTGCTCCGGCACCCTGAACGTTATTACCTCGCGCGTCATACGGTAACATATGTCAGCATACCGATCACCCTTCGACCGGCTCCGCCAGAAGTTCGAGGAGTCGACCGTCGAGTGCGGGCACTGTGGCTACCGCGACACGGAGGCCGGATGGCGAGTGACGGCGACGGGGAGTCGTGTCCAGTACCAGTTCGTCTGTCCGTCCTGTGACGGCGTCGAGACACGGGAGATGCGGCTGTAAGGGTCTCGATCCGAACGCGTCATCGTCCGCTCTCGTCCGCGACCGGTCGTACTGACACGCCACGGGTCGGACCGCTGGCTCACCCGCGAGTCCCGGTCGGGGCAGGTCCCGCTCGAGCGGTGGCTGCCCAACGGCGCCAACGAAGGCGCTTTACGGCCTGGGCCGCTTTCCCCTTCTAATGAGTCAACCCACGCCCGAAGTCTACGAGCAGGGCAAGGGCATGGACGCCCACAACCAGGTAATGCGCGAGATTCGTTCGCGCAAGGAGGCCAGCTACGACCCCCACGAGCCGACCCGCGTCTGGCTCGACGAGGACAACACCCCCGGCGGCGTCAAACGGAGCCTGACGATCATCCTGAACACCGGCGGTTGCCGGTGGGCCCGTGCCGGTGGCTGTACCATGTGTGGCTACGTCGCCGAGAGCGTCGACGGCGGGAGCGTCTCTCACGAAGCACTGATGGACCAGATCGAGGTCTGTCTCGAGCACGAAGCGGACAACGCCGACGAGACGGCCGACCTCATCAAGATCTATACCTCCGGTTCGTTCCTCGACGAACGCGAGGTCGGTGCCGAAACTCGCAGGGCGATCGCCGACACCTTCGCCGACCGCGACCGGATCGTCGTCGAGTCGCTGCCGGACTTCGTCGATCGCGAGAAGATCGCCGACTTCACCCAGCACGGCATCGATACCGACGTCGCGATCGGCCTCGAGACGGCGACCGACCGCGTGCGCCACGACTGCGTAAACAAGTACTTCGACTTCGCGGACTTCGAGGAGGCCTGTGCCGAGGCTGCCGCCGCGAACGAGGACGCCGACGACGCCGACGCAGGCATCAAGGCCTACCTCCTCATGAAACCGCCGTTCCTCACCGAATCGGAAGCGGTCGAGGACATGATATCCTCGATCGAACGCTGTGCCGACGTCTCCGGCTGTCACACCGTCTCGATGAACCCCTGTAACGTCCAGCGGTACACGATGGTCGACGACCTCTACTTCTCGGACGGCTACCGGCCGCCGTGGATGTGGTCGATCGCCCACGTCCTCGAGGAGACGGCCGACGTCGACGCCATCGTCGTCTCGGACCCGGTCGGTCACGGCTCCGACCGCGGCCCGCACAACTGCGGGGAGTGCGACGACCTCGTCCAGAAGGCGATCAAGGACTTCGACCTGCGCCAGGACCCGTCGGTCTTCGAGCAGGTTTCCTGTGAATGCGAACTGACCTGGGAGACGGTCATGGAACGCGAGCGGAGTTTCAACCAGCCGCTGACGCGGTAGACGAACCGACGCGCTACGCCCCGGGGTCGGTCTCCGGTTCCCAGTCACGACCTCGACGCCGACCCCGGTCTCGCTCTCCGTTTCCGTCCCCGCCGTCCCCGTCGAACTCCGCCCGCGGCAACTCGATCGTCACTACTGCCCCCCGCGAGCCGTTCTCCGAAAACGAGAGTCGACCGCCCGAGTGGGTGACCACCCAGTTGACGAGCCACAGCCCCAGGCCGCTCGCGTGGCGCAACTGCGTGATCTCGCGGTCCTCCTGCAGGAGTTCGCGTTCCTCGACCGGGATACCCGGCCCATCGTCGGCGACCGAGACCCGGACCATCCCGTCCTCAGCCGCGTCCGCGACGGTCACCTCGATCGACGGCTGCGGGGTGTCGTTGTGCTCGACCGCGTTCTCGAGCACCTGGAACAGCGCCGTCTCGAGGAACTCGGTCCCCCTGGCTGTACAGTCGTCGGGAACCGAGGTCGTCACCTCGGCGTGGGGGTACTCCCGCTCGAGTCGCGCGACCGCGTCGGACACCAGCGCACCGGGATCGATCCGACTGGTCGCCGAATCGCCGCGCTCGAGGGTGCGTTCGACTCCGCGGGTCTTCTCCGCGAGTTCGATGAGTTCGTTCGCTCGTTCCTGGATCGCCCGGGCGTGTTCGCACCCGTCGACGTCGATTTCGACCTCGGGGTCGTTCTCGAGAGACCGGAGTTCCTCGAGAAGCAGTTGCGCACAGCCATCGATGATGTTCATCCCGTTGCGCAGGTCGTGACGCAACACCCGGTTGAGGATCTCGACGCGCTTGCGGTGCTGTTTTCGCTCGGTGATATCGGTATAGACGCCGAAGGTTCGCTCGGAGTAGCCGTCGGTCTCCATCGGGGCCAGCCGGAGCATGAAATCGCGTAGCCCGTCGGTCGTCCGGCGTTTGACCTCCATCTCGACGGTGTCGCCCTGGCTGCCGGTCCGGTTGATGCGTTCGGCTTCGTCCCCGCGGTCGGAGGGGACGATATAGTCGTCGATGGATTCGCCGATCAACTCGGACTCCTCGTAGCCGAAGACACGTTCGAACGCCGGGTTGACGGCCTCGACGATCGGCTGGGCCCCCTCGTCGACGTATCGCGAACTGACGACGGCGTCCGGGACGTTCTCGAAAAGCGCCGCGAAGCGGTCGCGCTCGGTGCGCAACTCCGCCTCGAAGGCCAGCCGCTCGAGCGCATCGGAGACGTGTGACAGCAGGAGCTCGGCGAGTTCCTTGTCGTCGTCGTCGAACGCGTCGTACTCCGTGGATGCGGCCTGGAACACCCCTCGATCGCCGATGGGAACGCTCAGGGCCGACCGGAACCGCTCCGTCGCCGGGCGAGCGTCGTCCCGCTCGCCGACGTCCTCGATGCGGTAGGTCTGTTCGTTTCGATACGTCTTGCCGGCGATCCCCCGATCGAGCGGGATGCGCCGTTCGTACTGGTCGTCGAACGCCGAGGAGAGTGCCCGCTTGACCAGCGAGTCGTCGTCCTCGTCGGCGAGATAGACCGCGCAGGCGTCGAAGTTCAGCACGTCCTCGGCGGCTTCGACGGCGAGTTCGCAGACCTCGTCCCCGTCGTCACAGTCGTCGAGACGGGACGCGATCGCGTGAAGGCTCTCGATCTTCGCTTTCTGCTCGATGATCTCCCGTTGCATTCGTTTGCGGTCGGTGACGTCGCGAACGATGCCGACGGTTCCCGTTCGGTCCGTGGCTGCCGACCGAACGGAATCGTCCGTCCCGTCGTCTCTCTCCGGTCGCCACAACGTCGTATTGATCTCGCAGGGTACCGTCCCCCCGTCGTTCGCCTCGAGAGTCGCCTCGTAGGTCGCGATGCCGCCCTCGCCGACCGACGAGAGCGCGCGGACGCGCTTGCGCCGGCGGGCGTCGCTTTCGTCGGTGAGGATCGTCGAGACGTGGCTTCCGAGGAGGTCGTCCCGGTCGTACCCCGTCACTGCAGCTAACCGATCGTTGACCGTTACGAACCGGCCGTCGGCGTCGAGCGCGTAGACCCCGTCGCCGACGGCTTCCACGATCGTCTCGGTCCGTGCGAGTTCCCGGGTCCGAACCGTCCGGTCGAGCGCTGCCTCGACCGTCGCCGCCAGGACTCGCACGAGGTGGATATCCGTGGGATCGAGACGATCCTCTCCCGAGGACGCGATGGTCAGCAGGCCATGCTCCCCGACGGGATGCAAGATCGCGTTCCCCAGCGAGACGTCGGCATCCGGTTCGAACTCGACCGGGGTTTCGTCGCTCGAGACGTCCGTAAGAACGATCGACTCCCCGTCGGCGTAGGCCGTCCAGAACTCGGAGTCGCCGGGTTCGACCGGCGGGACGTCGGCCGCGACGGCCGCGAGTTCCGAGGTAGCGCCCTCGAGTTCGAGGTGCCCGGCCTCCTCGTCGTAGAGGTAGATCGTCCCGAGGGGCTGTTCGAGGACCGTTTCGGTCGCGTCCATCACGATCTCCGCGATTCGTTCGGCGGATTCGGCCCGGATGAGTTCGTGGGAGGTCACCTGGAGCGCCTCGAGGGCGTTCGCTCGCTTGTGTTCTTCCGAGACGTCGCGAGCATACGAGAGAACGCCGACGATCTCGTCGCCGTCGAAAATGGGGGTGTTAACCCACTCACAGACGATGGTCGAGCCGTCCGCACAGACGTTCCGATTGATCTGCGTGGAAGGGCCGCGGCCGTACTGGCAGTCGATAAGTTCGGACCAGTACTCGCGGGCGATGTCGCGTTCGGACTCCGGGATCAGTAACTCGAAGGCGGAGGTCCCGAGCGCCTCTTCCGCGCTGTAGCCGAACAGACCCGTCGCGGTGGCGCTCCAGCCGACCGCCTCGAACTCGCGGTTCCACTCGACGACGGCGAGGGGAATCCCCTCGAAGAACCTGTCGAGAGCTTCGTCGACGCGGACCGAGTCGGTACCGTCGTCCGTCGAGGAGGACGAGGAGGACGAGGAGGACGAAGAAGACGAGGAAGACGAAGAGGAGTCCGACCGTTCGTCCGCGCCGCCGACGTAGTCCGGATCGAGAGCCATCGCGGACTCGAGGGTCTCGATCGTGTTAATTGCGGTGACGGGCGGGTCCTCGGTTCCGTTGCGTTCCGGGTTCGGGTCACGCGTTTCCGGGGCGTCACCGTCCGCGGACGAGCCCGGTTCCGAGGAAGCTAGCTCGCGGATCCGCCTCGAGAGGGTGTCCAGACCCTGCGAGCGCGGAACGTAGCCGTCGACCCCCGCGGCGACGAGTTCGCCCGCGAGGGCTTCGCTCCCGTCGGCCGGGAAGGCGACGATCGGAACGTCCGGCCGCCGGTCGTGGATCTGTTCACAGAGATCCACGGGATCGGTCTCCGGGAGGTCAGCGACGACTACGCAGTCTGCACTCGGGAGAGCCTCCAGGCAGTCCCGAACGCCGTCGACGACTGTCGTGACGGCACCGTCGATAGTGCCGGTGTCGTCCGTTCCGTCGTCGGGCGGAGACTCGAGTCCCTCCGGTGGTGTATCGTCGGCGAAGACGACGCGGGTTCGACCAGTCATCGTCTGTATCGGAGCCGTTGGGTCTATTGAGCCGATTATGCGACGGACGTGCAATGCACGCTCGGAGGCGTTGCGGCGTCGTTTACTTCGGTCGGTGTCGACTCGGAAGGAATATAAGTGTACCGGCCGTCCTCCGCCGGCCTCGGCTACTCGAACGCCCGGAGAACCCCCTGTCCGTCCGTGGGACCCACGTCCGGCAGCGTCGCGCGTTCCGGATGGGGCATCAGGACGGCGACGGTGTCTCGATCGCCGAGCACGCCCGCGACGTCGTGTTTCGACCCGTTCGGGTTCGCGTGCGGTCCGACCTCGCCGTACTCGTCGCAGTACCGGAAGAGGACTCGGTCCTCGGCTTCGAGTGCCGCCAGCCGGTCGTCGGCGATCTCGTAGCGGCCCTCGCCGTGGGCGATCGGTACCTCGATGACCTCGCCTTCCTCGTAGGCGGCGGTCCAGGGGGTGTCGGCCCGTTCGACCCGCAGGTGGACGTGCTCGCACTGGAAGCGGGCACTCTCGTTCGTCGTGAACGCCCCCGGCGTCAGGCCGGACTCACAGCCGATCTGGGCTCCGTTACAGACGCCCAGGACCGGGACCCCGTCGCTCGCGGCCTCGCGGACCTCTTCCATGATCGGTGCGCGGGCGGCCATCGCGCCGGCCCTGAGGTAGTCGCCGTAGGAGAACCCGCCCGGGAGGACGATTCCGTCGGTATCGGCGGGGAGGCCGTCCTCGTGCCAGACGATTTCGGCGTCGATCCCGAGGTGCTCGAGGGCGCGTTTCGCGTCGCGGTCGCAGTTCGAACCGCCGAAGCGGACGATCGAAACCGTCACAGTCGCCACCCCCCGACGTTGCGGTCGGCAGTTTCGATCGGCGTGTGAGTGGAAGGGACAGTCATCTACCGTTCGTCGACCTCCACGTCGTAGTCGTGGATGGTCGGGTTCGCCAGCAGCCGTTCGGCCATCTCGTCGGCGCGCTCGCGGGCCGCGTCCGCAGAGGGAGCCTCGAGGTCGATCTCGAACCGATCCGACGAGCGCAGTTCCTCGAGTTCGAAGCCGAGCCGCTCTAATGCCTGCTTCGTGGTCTCGGCCTCGGGATCCAGGACGCCGCGTTTGAGTCGAACCGTCACCGTGGCGGTGTAGGCCGTCATTACCTGATATCCCGTATTCGTGATCAAAAACGCTTTCGCCTTGTCTTTGTGATGCACGATCGTGGATACCAGAGCTGCGGCCGGAACCGATCAGTACTGACAGCGGACCGGGGGAGTCGCAACTCGTAGCTCTCAGGGGAGGAGTCCGCCGACCGCGGCCCGCAACCGATAGCCGAGCGAGCCGTTCTGATACCCTCTCCAGCGACGCATCCCGCCGGCGAGCGTAGCCGCGTCGTACCCATCCTCCTCGAGGACGGCGGTCGCTTTCCGGGCAACGATCCCCGCTTTACAGACCGTGACGACGGTGGTATCGTCGGGGATTCGCGACAACGAACCCCGCAACTTCGAGTCGTCCCCGGCCCGAAGATCGTCGTAGACGGGGACGTTCCGACTTCCATCGATGTGCGACTGCTGGTATGTCTCCCGCGGCCGAATGTCGAGGACGTGAATCCGGTCGTCCCCCTCGAGCAGTTGCTCGAGTTCGGGCGGGCTGATCTTGCTCATGCACCACAATAGCGAACAGTTGTACAAAACGATCCGGGTTCGCGTCGCCGACGCAGCGATCAGTCGGCGGTCAGTTGTGATCGGTTCGTCGGCGAAATCGCCGGTACGATCCGATCAGCCGCCCGGCGCGCGCCGGTGATGTTACCCGCGCGCGGCCCGACGGTGCCAGCGCCCAGCGCACCCGAGATACAGCCGACTCGAGTCGCCGTCTCCGTCGCCAGGCGAGCGTCGCGTCCTCCAGGACGGGCATCCCGCGGTGTCCACGCTCGAGTCCCAGCACCCCCGCGATCCGGTCGACGAACGGATGTTCGAAGATGGGGGTGAATCCGGTCGCCACCACCGCGCGGTCGGCAGAACAGCGGCCGCCGTTCTCGAGCAGGAGTCGAACCTTCCCGTCGACCGCCCGGGCGGATCGGACCTCCCGCGCCGGCTCGTGAGGTCGCCTTCGTCGGCGAGCGACTCGAGGCGACCGAACAGCCGCGGCGGGATCGAGCCCTCGCTGTGGCGACGAGCCGACGAGCTGTGCCGAAACGGGCACTGCTGCTGTCGAACCCGAAGGGACGACAGCCATGAACGTGACTGCTGTGTCGAGGAGGTCCCGCTGTCTGCGGGCCACCGCAGACGGTCACAGCAGCGGTTCCGGAGGGTAGATAGCGAGTCCGCTCCGGACGCCGTACTCGAGAGTGGCAACGAGGGCCACGACGACGACGAAGACGAACCAAACGCCGAGATACAGCGGCGTGAATCCCTCCATCGCGGGCGAGACGTGATCGTACAGGCTGTAGGCGGTGAACAAAACGGTCAGGGCGAACGGACAGACCAGCGTGTATCGAAGGAGGCCGTACGTCGAGCCCGCACCCAGTACGAACATTCCGAACGCCTGGAGGGACTTGTAACCCAGAAGTCGAATTCCCTCTGCATCCAGGGACAGGTTGAGGAGATAATAGCCGTTGTAATAGACGATAACAGCGTTGAGGAAGCCGATAGCAGCGGCGATAGCGAGTCGTCTGTATATCATACTCGGGGCCCTGTCGTCACTGCGTCATCAGCATCGCGATATTCCCGTTGTGTGAATCCCAGTCAGCGCCGTTCTCGAGGCTGGAACGGGACGGGTACCGGGACGAATTGTTCATCCACCCCTCGACGATTTCCTCTCTCGCATCGTCGAAGTGCCAGTCGTCGACGGTCACTCCCTTGTTGTGGTTCAGTGGGTCTCGATGTGCCTGTCCGACCACTTCGTACGTCTCGTGGTCGATATCGTACAATCGGACGTGCCATTGCTTCGTGAACTGAATACGGTCCATCACGTGTGCTTCGGTACTTGTCACCGTTCCGTCGTCGTTTACGTACCGAGGCTCTTCGGGCAACCAATCGTACTGGCTCCAGTCACAATCGTCCTCCAGAAACGACTTCACCTCAGCCGCTTCGATGTCTTCCCAACCGACGTTGATTGGGGCCTTCCGGGCCTGTCGGTCCTGGGCGTCGGACTCCGATTTGTAATGATAGAGGGGAATCTCGTCCGTGAGGTGAGTCTGCCCCGTTACCTCGTCAGCGCCGGCACGGCGTTGCTCGGTGATCGTCCGCTCGGCCGTGGCGTGTTCCGTCGCCGTTCCGATCACCAGTCTGTCCGCGACGGTAAGGGTACTCGCTTCCTTCGCGGTGATCTCGTCCGATAGCCACCGGTCCGGAATCGTTTCCGACTCGAACTCGAGGACCGGGTCGCCGTACCGCTCCTCGAGGTCACGGCTGACGAATGTATGGGTGTACGTATACGTCCCTCCATCGGATCGATACTCGTGGATCGACCGACCGCTGGCATAGATCGGAAGCCGATCGTCGTTGTCGATGTCGCCGGTTCCCGGCGGCCTGTTCGAGCGGTCCGGCCGGGTCTCGCTGTCGGATCGATCGTCCGCAGCGGCAACGCCGGGCAAAGTGAACGCGATTGACGCGCCAATTCCTTTCACGAACGATCTCCTGTTACTCATTTTATCATTCACGCAGAACAACATTACTTCGTGAGATAAATATCTTTATAATTTGTATTAATATAAATATAAAAATATAGTATGCGTTCCGAGTTGCGGTTCGATGAGTCCACCGCAACACTGCCTCGAGACGACCGAGTCCGGCGTCGCATGCGATCCCGGTTGATACGAGGCTCGGTCCCTGAGACGGGCAGCCACGGGACCTCGCGGGCAAACCCGTCCACAGGCAGTACAGCCGGAGTGCTCCGGAGTCCGACTCGAGGGGATTCACGGGTAAGGATTAATCACGGCGGGGCCAGCCTCAGACGGTCGTGGTACATCAGTCCAACTGGGGCGGGGCCGTCTCGAGGGTCGGCGCTCGGGTGGACGGAGCGGCCGTGGAAAGCAGGACTTTTAGCCGCGCGCGCTCTGAGAAATCCTCAATGTCTCGCCGCACGCTCGAGCGGAGGTGGCAGCGATGACGACCGACCTGACCGAAATCACGGTGATCGGAGACGACGACACCGGACTGATCGCGAACGTGACCAGCCTCCTGTTCGAGCGCGGAATCAACATCGAGGACCTCGACCAGGCGGTCCGGGACGGCGTTTTCCGGATGTACCTCGCCGTCGACACCTCGGAGATGGTCTGTACCGAGGCGAAACTCCGCGAGGACCTCCACGACCTTGGCGACGACCTCGGACTCGACGTCCAGGTCCGGTTCCCCGCCGACCGCGAGGACCAGCAGATCGCCGTCCTCGTCACCAAGGAGAGCCACTGTCTCGAGGCACTGTTCGAGGCCTGGGCCAACGACGACCTCGGCGCGGAGATCGGGGTCGTCATCGGCAACCACGACGACCTCCAGCCGCTGGCGGAACACTACGGCGTCCCGTTCCACGACATCGGTACCGAAAACGGCCAGCAAAACGAGGACCGACTCCTCGAACTGCTCGCGGAGTACGACGCCGACCTCATCGTCCTCGCGCGGTACATGCGGATCCTCAGCCCGAACGTCGTCTTCCGCTACGAGGATCGGATCATCAACGTCCACCCCTCGCTGCTGCCGGCCTTCCCCGGTGCCGAGGCTTACCGACAGGCCGTCGAGGAGGGCGTTCGGGTTGCCGGCGTCACGGCCCACTACGTGACGACCGACCTCGACCAGGGGCCGATCATCACCCAGCGAGCCTTCGACGTCCCCGACGATGCCGACGTCGCCGAAATGAAACGCCGCGGCCAGCCCCTCGAGGCCGAGGCCCTGCTCGAGGCGGTGCGGCTGCACCTGAACGGCGACGTCTCGGTCCACCGCGGCCGAACGAGCGTCCGGGAGAACGGCGACGAGTACCAGCTCGGCCTCCCGTCAGCGATCGACGACGCGACGCCCGACCGCCCGGTCGACGGCATCGGGGACGCGATCGCCGACGACTGATACGGTCCGCTGTCCCGATATCGGTGCAACCGGGACGGATCCGGCGGTTGCACCGGAGACGACTGATAGCGACCTCGATCGTCCATACTGGACGATCATTACGTTTCGAGGTCGTAACATTATCGCTTCTGAGATTGAGTTTTCGATACTAGTTGGACAGGAGTCGGAACATTCATAGGGACATACGTGAGATATCCGAACATGACGCCCAATCCAGGCTCTATCGGCAAGTTGCCGGCGGACGGCGGTGAGATCGTGGCGGCGATCGACGAGATCGACGGCCGACCACATCTCGTCATCGCCGATATCGCCCGGGACGACGCCTGGATCTCGGTAGCGGCGGACGACGCCGCGCCGCTGCCGGACTGGGAGTGATCGCCGAGGTCGTCGTCGGGAGAGCGACCGCTCGTCGGCCGTACTCTCGAGTCGTTTTTCAGCGCGGTCAGGATCGTGGTTGACGAAATGCGGGTCCTCAGCCGTCGACGCGGTCGACCGAGACGTTCTCGAACAGCGGCCGCCGCCGCTCGAGTTGCGCCTCGAGGTTCCGTCGTTCGGTTTTCGCGAGCGTGACCGCGACGGGGTCGATGACGGCGGCGACGTAGCGGGCCGCGTCGTCGGGGTCGGGGTTCGCTCCGGACGAGTCGTCGAGCAGTGATTGCCGGTTCCCGGTTCCCGGTTTACGGCGTGCTACTGACCTTTTATTTCCGTCGCCGTCGTAGTCTGGTACGTTATGGCACAACGTGAAGTCCAACAGGAGCTATCGGTCGACCAGTACACGCTCGGGCTGGTCGGCCCGGACCGGGAGTGGGCCGGAACGGTCGCCGACGGCGGGACGATCGAGACGTACACCCCGCCGGCCTGTTGGGGGCCGATGATCACGCCCTCGTTCCGGGGCGGACACGAGGTCACGCGGCCGATCCGGGTCGAGAACGCCGAGGTCGGCGACGCGATCGCCCTGAAGATCAGGGAGATCGAGGTCACGAGCATGGCCACCAGCACCGGGACGATGCGCGAACGGGAGGCGGCATTCGAGGACGACCCGTTCGTCGACCACCGCTGTCCCGAGTGCGGGACGGAGTGGCCCGAGTCGGTCGTCGAGGGCACCGGCGAGGACGCGATCCGCTGCAAGGAGTGTGGCGCGAACGCCTCGTCGTTCGGCTTCGAGTACGGCTACACCGTGGCCTTCGACGAGGACCGTACCGTCGGCGTGACGATGGACGCCGACGGCGCACACGAACTCGCGACCGACGCCGAGGAGGTCATGGACATCCCCGAGAACTCCCGGCAACACCCCATCCTGCTGTACGAACCCTCGGAGATGCCCGGCACGCTCGGACGGCTGCGCCCCTTTATCGGCAACGTCGGGACGACCCCGCCCGTGGAACTGCCCGACTCCCACAACGCTGGCGATTTCGGCCAGTTCCTGATCGGTGCCGACCACGACTGGGGTCTCGAGAGCGAGGCCGACCTCGAGGAGCGGACGGACGGCCACATGGACGTACCCGAGGTTCGGGCCGGTGCGACGCTGATCTGTCCCGTCAAGGTCGACGGCGGCGGCGTCTACGTCGGCGACCTTCACGCCAACCAGGGCGACGGCGAACTCTCACTGCACACGACCGACGTCAGCGGCACGGTCCGGATGGACGTCGAGGTGATCGAGGACCTCGAGATCGACGGGCCGATCCTCCTGCCTAACGAGGAGGATCTGCCGTTCATCTCGACACCCTACAGCGACGAGGAACGTAAGGCGGGCCGCGAACTCGCCGAGAAGCATGGCGTCGACCTCGAGGACGACATGGGGCCGATCCAGGTGATCGGCTCCGGCGCGACGATCAACGACGCGACCGAGAACGCGTTCGACCGGGCCGGCGACCTTCTCGGCATGAGCGAGGGCGAGGTCCGGTCGCGATGTACGTTCACAGGCGGCGTCCAGATCGGCCGACTACCGGGCGTCGTCCAGTTGGACATGCTCGCACCGATGGACGTCCTCGAGGATCGCGGGATGGCCCATCTGGTGCGAGAGCAGTACGACCTCTAACGACCGGTGAGAAAAGATAGGGGAAACGAATCGGAGACCAGGAACCGGAACCGCGAACGCAGCCGTCGATAGCGAAACTCAGTCGGCCTCGTTCGTCTCAGCCTCGAGCGACGGACCTCCCTGCGGGGAACCCGTCAATCGCTCGTTCCACGTCTCGGAGACGACGGGTGCCAGGGCCAGGAACGTCATGGCGGCGATGAACACGGTCAGCATGATGCTGGCGACGGCCGCGACGCCGATCGTCGGATCGAACGGAACGATACTCGCCGGCACGGAACTGATGGGAACGGTCATTTCGTGCTTCAGGGTGAGGTCCCCCAGCATATGAGGGTTACTGATTTGCCCGGAATCGGTACGGACGCTACCCTCTACCGCGTCGTTCGGTAACTACCCGCAAAACGACGGTCGGCCGCCGGCTACAGCCGCCGCACGGCACCGATCGCCTTCGAGAGCGGCGGCGCGTCGAACAGCTCTCGGCCGATGTAGGCATTGGCCCCGGCACAGTACATGTCGCGTGCGGTCTCGAGGACGCTCTCCTCGAGCGGGTCGGGCGTTTCGTCACAGAGGGACTTCCAGTCTGCGACGCCCTCGTGTTTCGCCTCGGCCTTGGCTTGCTCGACGGCCTGGACCCACTCGGGCTGGGTGCGCTTGTGATACTGGCGCAGCACTTCCTTCGAGAGCTGGGTCCCCTCGTAGCTGAAGCGGTTCTCGTCGAAGGTGCCGACGACGTCGGCCACGCGGATCTCGCCGTCGTAGTAACAACACTCGATCTTCCCGTCCTGGTGGTCGAGCCCGGCTTCCTCGGCGCGTTCGGTGACGATCCGGTTGACCTCGCGGGCGAGTGACTCGAGGTCGTCGATCCCCGCTTTTCCGGCGATAGCGTCGGCCTCCTCGCGGTCGAGGTAGCGGTCGCTCTCCTCGTACTTCGTCGAGAACTCGACGACCGGCTCCTCGAGGTCGACGGGTTCGTTCGGCCAGCTATCGAGCTCGAGACCGTGGTCGGCGGGGTCGGTGCGCCGTCGGAGGCTGGAGCCGACGGGAACCCGGTTGCGGAAGACGACCTCGAGGGGGATCAGGTAGTTCTCGCCGGCGTCGGCGTGATAGCTGTCGTAGTCGTATTCGCGGCCGTCGTTGGGGAGGTCGGGAACCTGCGTCAACTCGATAGCCATCTCGCGGGGCGGTTCGTCGACCTCCTCGAGAGGGACGGGTTCGTCCGCGTCGTCGGGGACGACCCCCCGGTAATGGGTCGGGATCCCCGCGGACTCGAGGCGCTCGAAGTTGTACGCGCCCATCGTACAGAGGCTCGCGCCCTTCTGGGGGATCGTGTCGGGCATCTTCCCCCAGTCGAAGACGGAGTAGTCGTCGGTGAAGACGAACGACCCTCGGCCGAGTCGGCTCTCGGTCGCGGGCGTTTCGATCCGGAACTCCTTGACGCTCGTCACGGCTGCCACCCGGCGGCGGTACGGTCGCCGTCGTACATACCCGAACCCGCGTGGTGATCCCTCAAGAAGGTTTCAGTATCGATCGCAGGGTCGGTCCCGCCGGTTCGGCCGCGAGTCCGGCCACAATCTCTTTCTGGGATGGAAAGAAGCTCTTGGTAAATGACATCACGACTCCAGCGGCTCCTTCCTGACCGGATTCGGTCGAGTTACGTCGCGAAGTTCGCCCTGGTCATCTGCGTCGTGCTCGTCGTGACGGTCGCCGCCGCCTTGTTCTTCTACGTCGACATTACGGGGGAGATCACCACGAACGTCCAGAGCGAGGTGGAACTGGCGACGAGCGACGAAGCGAGCGAACTCTCGAGTCTGCTCGAGAGCCACGAGGAGACCGCCCGTTCGATCGCAGGGACGACCGTCCTCGAGCGGGGTTCGGACGAGGACGTCGAGACACGACTTGCCGAGGAGCAACGGGGAGCGGGGGACGCCGTCATTGCAATTCACCACGTGGACCTGGCGAGCGACGAGATCATCCACAGCAGCGACGCGAACGCGGTCGAGACGGACGTCTCGGAGTACGGGATGACGATCCACCTCCCGGTCAAGGACACGGTCGTCGAGCGGGAGTACAGCGGCAACCTGAACGTCGACTCGACGTACACGGACACGTTCGAATACGACGGCAACGCGGTCATCGCCTTCCTCAGTCCGGTCGAGCGTGCCGGGGACGGGGAGACTGCCGTGATGGTGGTAGCCTCGGCGACGGAGCTCGCGGCCGAGTTCGAGGAGCCGGTGGAGGGCGGCCACATCCGGGTCGTCGACGTCAAAAGCACGGCCGTGTTGCTCGCCGAGGACGACGACGCGATCGGCGAGACTTACCGCGAGGGAGAGGAGAGTGCGCTCATCGACAGCGTCACCCACGAGGCTGGCGAGTCAGTCAACGAGAGCGAGGACGACGACGGCTCCGGAGTGCTCGAGTACGACGACACCGACGAACTGGTCGGCTACGCCACGGTGCCCGAGACGGACTGGGTGCTGGCCACCCACGCCCCGGAGAGCAACGCGTACGCACTGGCCGACGAGGTCGCTACGTCGCTGCTTACGTTGATCGCGATCGCCGTCGGCGGCCTGCTGGTCGTCGGGGCGACGATCGGGCGCTCGACGGCCCACGCGCTCGACGACCTGGCCGACAACGCCGTGGCGATCTCCGAAGGGGCGACCGACGTCGAGGTCGCAGACGACGACCGAATCGACGAGGTCGGACAGGTACGACGCGCCTTCGACGGCATCCAGTCGTACCTCGAGACGGCCGCCGACCAGGCCGACGCCATCGCCCGCCAGGAGTTCGACGATCCCGCCCTCGAACGCGACGTGCCCGGCGGGCTCGGCGATTCCCTCGAGACGATGCGGACCGACCTCGAGCGATCCATCGACGACCTCGAGGCGTCGAAGGCCGAAGCCGAAGCATCGCGCGAGGAGGCTGCCGAGGCCCGTCGCGAAGCGGAGGAACTCGCCCAGCGTCTCGAGCGCAAGGCCGGGGAGTTCGCGGACGTGATGGCCGACGCCGCCGACGGGGACTTCACCCGCCGACTCGACGAGAACGTCGACAACGACGCTCTCGCCGAGATCGCCGCCGCGTTCAACGGGATGCTCGAGGATCTCGAGCGGACCGTCCTCGATATTCAGGGGATGGCCGAAGAGGTCGACCGCGTCAGCCGGGACGTAACCGCCCGCGTCGAGGAGATCGAACAGGCCAGTACCGAGGTCAGCACCTCCGCCGACGAGATCGCCACGGCTACCGCCGAACAGAGCCAGCGGTTCCAGGAGGTCTACGGCGAGATGAACGACCTCTCCGCCACGGTCGAGGAGATCGCTTCCACCGCGGACGACGTCGCCTCGGTCTCGGAGGAAGCCGCCGATCGCGCCGAGGCGGCCGGCGAAGCCAGCAGCGAGATCCGGTCGGAGATGGATCGACTCGAGGACCGGACGGAGGCGATCACCGATCGGATCGAGCAACTGGACGACGAGATGGGCGAGATCCGCGAGATCGTCGATCTGATCGACGACATCGCGGGCCAGACGAATCTGCTCGCACTCAACGCCTCGATCGAGGCCGCCGCCGCGGGGAGCGAGGGCGACGGGTTCGCAGTCGTCGCCGACGAGGTCAAATCACTGGCAGAGGAGACCGCCGAGGCCACTCAGGAGGTCGACGACCGCATCTCCGAGGTCGAACGCTCCGTCGAGGAGACCGTCGACGAGATCGAACGCATGCGCCGGCAGGTCGACCGCGGGGTCGACGTCGTCGACGACGGGATCGAGGCGATCGACGCGATCACCGACCGGGTAGACGAGGCGAACGAGGGCGTCAAGTCGATCGACGAGGCGACCGACGAGCAGGCCCGTGCCAGCGAGCGGGTCGTCACGATGGTCGACGAGGCGACCGAAAACAGCGAGGAGACGAAAGACGAGACCGAGAACGTCGCCGCGGCCGTCGAAGAACAGACCGCGACGATCGCCGAAGTCGCCTCCGGCGCACAGACCCAGACCGAACTCGCCGAAGAACTGCGTGACTCCCTCGAGGCGTTCGACGTGGACGAAGGGGCTGACGGCGGGGGCGACGGTGAAGGCGAGGGCGAGAAAGAAACCGAGAACGCGACCGACGACGCACCCCTCGAGTGGGACGAGGACGACGTCGATGGAGGCGGTGCGGCGAACGACGCGGAGGCCGCGGGGACCGGTACGGATGCCGAATCCTCGGGAGACGAGTCCGAACCGGATGAGGACGGGCCGGACGAAGTTTCCGACGTTCCCGCGACGACCGACGAGTGATACGGGGTCGGGATCGGGCCGGGGTTGGAGTCGGAGTCTGGGTCGGCGTCGGCGTCGGCGTCGGTAGACCCGGAGAAACTCGATCGCCGCCGACCGCGTGAGGTGCTCACACGTCTTGGGCCACAACTGCTTTTGTACCGTAGTCGAATCCTCCGGGAAATGGCTGGTTTGCAGGGACTCGTTCCGGATCCCCTCCGACGAAGCTACGTGGCGAAGTTCGGACTCGTCATCGTTCTCGTGTTGCTCGTCACGCTGGGGGTCGCCGGGTTCTACTACGTCGACATTTCCGAGGAGATCACCGCCGACGTACAGTCGGAGATGGAACTGACCGCCGAACTCGAGGCCGACGAGATCGGCTCCTGGATCGAAACGCAGGAACAGCAGGCGGCCGCGCTCGCCTCCGACGGCGACGCTGACCTGGCCGGGAGCTCCGATATCGGGATCAACACCGCGCTGAAAAACGAGTTGACGTTCATGCCCGACGAGGTGCAACGACTCCACTACGTCGACCTCGAGTCCAACGAGATCGCACACAGCACCGACGAGGCTGTGGTGGGGACAGACCTCGCGGAACTGGGGGTCGACGTCCACGAGCGCGAAGTCGGCTACGTCGAGGAACACGAGTTCGACGGCAGCTACATCGCCGACGGACGCGCGACACACTCGGACGTCTACGAGTCGAACGGCGAGCCCGTGATGGCGTTCTTCGGCCCGATCGAGGGAGAGGACGCGGCGGTAATGATCGTCGTGTCGGTCGACGGCGTCTCGGAAACGTTCGCCGAGTCGATCGAAGGCAGCACGACCGAGGTCGTCGACGCGTCGGACGGGAACGTGATGCTGGCGAACGAGAGCGACGCCGTGCTCTCGACGTACCGCGACGGCCCCGACAGCCGAGTGATCGAAGAGGGACGGAGCGGCCCGGGATCGACCGAGTTCGACGACGCGGACGACGTCGTCGCGTACGCGCCGGTGCCGAACACCGACTGGGTCATCGCCACCCACGCCCCCCAGACCAACGCCTACGCGCTGGTCGACGACGTCGCGGGGTCGCTGATCGTCATCATCTCGATCGCGCTGGCCGGCTTCCTGATCATCGGCGCGACGATCGGCCGCTCGACCGCCAACGCCCTCGAGGGGCTCGCCGAGGACGCAACCCGGCTCTCGGAGGGGGACACGAGCATCACGATCGAGGACGACGGTCGGATCGACGAGGTCGGGCAAGTGCGGACCGCCTTCGCGGGCATCCAGTCGTACCTCGAGACGGCCGCCGACCAGGCCGACGCCATCGCCCGCCAGGAGTTCGACGACCCGGCTCTCGAGCGCGACGTGCCCGGCGGGCTCGGCGACTCCCTCGAGACGATGCGAGCCGACCTCGAGAGTTACATCGACGACCTCGAGGCGTCGAAGGCCGAAGCCGAGGCGTCCCAGGAGCAGGCTGCGGAGGCCCGTCGCGAGGCCGAAGAACTCGCCCAGCGCCTCGAGCGCAAGGCCGGGGAGTTCGCGGACGTGATGGCCGACGCCGCCGACGGGGACTTCACCCGCCGACTCGACGAGAACGTCGACAACGACGCTCTCGCCGAGATCGCCGCCGCGTTCAACGGGATGCTCGAGGATCTCGAGCGGACCGTCCTCGATATTCAGGGGATGGCCGAAGAGGTCGACCGCGTCAGCCGGGACGTAACCGCCCGCGTCGAGGAGATCGAACAGGCCAGTACCGAGGTCAGCACCTCCGCCGACGAGATCGCCACGGCTACCGCCGAACAGAGCCAGCGGTTCCAGGAGGTCTACGGCGAGATGAACGACCTCTCCGCCACGGTCGAGGAGATCGCTTCCACCGCGGACGACGTCGCCTCGGTCTCGGAGGAAGCCGCCGATCGCGCCGAGGCGGCCGGCGAAGCCAGCAGCGAGATCCGGTCGGAGATGGATCGGCTCGAGGACCGAACGGCGGCGATCACCGACCGGATCGAGCAACTGGACGACGAGATGGGCGAGATCCGCGAGATCGTCGACCTGATCGACGACATCGCGGGCCAGACGAACCTGCTGGCACTGAACGCCTCGATCGAGGCCGCCGCCGCAGGGAGCGAGGGCGACGGGTTCGCAGTCGTCGCTGACGAGGTCAAATCACTGGCAGAGGAGACTGCCAAGGCGACCCAGGAGGTCGACGACCGCATCTCCGAGGTCGAACGCGCCGTCGAGGAGACCGTCGACGAGATCGAACGCATGCAGGAACGCGTCGAGAACGGGAGCGAGGTCGTCGGCGAAGGAATCGAGGCGATCGAGGCGATCACCGAACAGGTCGCGGAGGCCAACGCCGGCGTCCAGTCGATCGACGAGGCGACCGACGAGCAGGCCCGCGCCAGCGAGCGGGTCGTCACGATGGTCGACGAAGTCACCGACGTCAGCGAGGAGACGAAAGACGAAACCGAGAACGTCGCCGCGGCCGTCGAAGAACAGACCGCGACGATCGCCGAAGTCGCCTCCGGCGCACAGACCCAGACCGAACTCGCCGAGGAACTCCGGGATTCGCTCGAGGCGTTCGACGTGGACGGCAAAGAGGCCGACGGCGAGGACGTGGCCGGCCGACTCGAGGGCGTCGCGGACGGGGAGGCAGACACCGACGGTCCGACCCGCACGGACGCCGACGACTCGGATGGCGAACTGCTCACGTACGAGGAAGAGACCGACCTCGAGGTGCGAGACGGGTCGGCCGACGAGGAGTAAGGCGCAGCGTCGACGTCCCGATCCGCTCGAGTGCCTCGAGCGAGACCCCGCGAACGCGCGGTGGGCGGTTCGAGTACGAACGGAACCAAACGGGTCGCCCGATCCATCACCCTTTTCTCGCTGTACCGGCATCGTTACTCCGATGGATTCCCCGGTGACCGAGATCGAGGCTGACCTCTCGTTCGAGCACGTTCCCGAGACCGATCAGTCGTTCGAGAACGCCCTCGAGAAGGCCCGCGACGGCGATCGGCTCACTGTCGACGACGCCGTCGAGTTGCTCACGACCGGGACCGACACCGACGGGATCGACCGCCGGCGCAAGGAACGCGTCCTCGAGGCCGCGGATCGGCGCCGGGCCGAGGTCGTCGGCGACGAAGTCACCTTCACGGCGAACCTCAACAACAACGTCACCACCGCCTGTAACGTCGGCTGCCTGTTCTGTAATTTCAAGGACACCGCCCGCACCTTCGAGCGGGACGCCGACGTCGAGACGGCCGGGTTCACGAAGACGCCGGCCGAGTCCCGCGAGATCGTCGCCGACGCCGTCGAGCGGGGGATCTACGAGGTCTGCTCGGTCTCGGGGCTTCACCCCGCGTTCGCCCTCGACGACGAGCACAGGGAACTCCTCGAGGCCCACCCCGAGCCAAAGGAGATCAACTACAAGCCGCCCGAGGTCTACGAGACGAATCCCGGCACGTACGTCGACCAGATCGCGGCGATGAGCGTCGACGGGGTCCACGTCCACTCGATGACGCCCGAGGAGGCCTACCACGCCCGACGGGGGACCGACTGGTCGTACGAGGAGGTCTACCGCCGGCTGAAAGACGCCGGCCTCGATACGGTGCCGGGGACGGCCGCCGAGATCCTCGTCGACGAGGTCCGTGACGTCATCTGCCCCGGGAAGATCCGCACCGACGACTGGCTCGAGGCGATGGAGGCCGCGGCTGAGGTCGGCCTGGGGATGACGGCGACGATCATGTACGGCCACGTCGAGAACGAGGCCCACCGTGCGCTCCACCTGAAACGGGTCCGGGACCTGCAGGACCGGACCGGCAACATCACGGAGTTCGTCCCCCTCTCGTTCGTCCACCGGAATACGCCGCTGTACGAGCAGGGCGTGATCGCCGGCGGTGCGAGCGACGACGAGGACGAACTGCTGATCGCCGTCTCGCGGCTGTTCCTCGATAACGTCGACCACATCCAGTCCTCCTGGGTGAAATACGGCGACGAACAGGGCCTGAAGATGCTGAACTGCGGGGCCGACGACTTCATGGGAACGATCCTCTCCGAGGAGATCACCAAGCGCGCGGGCGGCGACTACGGCGAGTTCCGGTCGTTCCGGGACTACGTCGAGATGATCACCTCCATCGGCCGGATCCCCGTCGAGCGGTCGACCGACTACGAGAAGCGACGGGTCGTCGACCCCGACGACCCGCCCTTCGGCCCGCAACTCGGTCCGAAAGCCGACGGGACGCCGCTGCTCGAGGGCGAACGGCGAGCGCCGGCCGACGACTGATCCCGGAGACCCGGAGACCCGAAGACTCGAACGGACGCGACGGACGCCGAGCCCCGTGAGCGAGCACGAGGGAACCTTAATCCGTTCCCACACCAACGGACCCAACATGCTCGCGTACCACGCCCTGTTTCTGCTCCTGTTCGTCGGCACGACGGCCTTCTTCAGCGTCCTGGCCGTTCTGAACGTCCGCCACGGGCGGCGGGCGCTCGAACGCGAACGCGACTGGGTCGAGAAGCGACTGGACGTCGCGGACCTCGATCGGGTGGTCGGCTACCAGCGATCGAAGACGCTGCTCTCGCAGGTCCGCACGTGGCTCGGCGTCGCCGTCGTGCTCGCGGCGCTCTACTCGGGCGCGCTCGCCGAGATCGTCGCCGGACTCGAGGGACTGGGGTACGGGCCGGTCCTCACGGGCGTCGTCTTCTTCGCGGGCGCGGTCGTCGCGCTCCGGCTCCTGTCGGTGCCGTTCGACGCGTACGACACCTTCGTGATCGAAGAACGGTTCGACTTCAACGAGACGACGCCCGGCCTCTTCCTCCGCGACGCAGTCCTGGGGACGGCGATCGGCGTCGTCTTCGCGGCCGCCCTCGCGGCCGGCGTGCTCTGGTTCGTGGCAGCGGTCCCGACCTACTGGTGGCTGGCCGCAGTCGGGCTCTACGCGGCGTTCTCACTAACGATGCTCGTCGTCTATCCCCGAGTCATCGCGCCGCTTTTCAACGATTTCGAACCGGTCGAGTCCGGATCGTTGCGGGACGCGGTCGAGCGCGTCTTCGAACGGGCTGGCTTCTCCTGTGACGACGTCTACGTCATGGACGCGAGCAAGCGCTCCTCGCACGCCAACGCCTACTTCATCGGCTTCGGCCGGACCAAACGGGTCGTGCTGTTCGACACCCTCGTCGAGACGATGGACCGCGAGGAGATCCAGGCCGTGCTGGCCCACGAACTCGCCCACTGGAAGCGGGCCCACATCTGGAAGCAGTTCGCCGCCGGAGTCGTCCGGGTCGGGGCCGTCTTCGCGGTCCTGTGGCTGTTGCTCGAGACGACGTGGCTGTACGCGATGTTCGACCTGCCCGAGACGGCCTACGCCGGGCTGGCGGTCGGCGCGCTCTGGATCCAGCCGCTCGCGAAACTCGCCAGCCCGCTCGAGAACCGGCTCTCGCTCGCCCACGAGCGCGAGGCCGACGCCTTCGCGACGGAGGTGATGGGCGACGGCGAGCCGTTGATCGAGGCGCTGTGTCGGCTGGCCTCGGAGAACCTCTCGAACCCGTTCCCCCATCCGCTCTACGCGACGTTTCACTACACGCACCCGCCAATTCCGGACCGAATCAGGTACCTCCAGGTCCTCGAGGACGGGGGTGACCTCGAGACGGACGCGGGGTCGGGCGAGCCGCCCTCGCCGGCGAGCGGGTCGGACGCCTCCGACTGAGTCGGTCCGCAGGGACCTCACTCGGTCGACTCCCAGGGTTTCGTCTCGGCGTCGACGAACTCGGACAGTTCGTCGAATTCGTCGGGAAGTTGGGTCTCGACGTTCGCGAGTTCCCCGCCGGGTGCCAGCAGACTGACGAGTTCGATCACCGCCTTGCTTCGGTAGACCGCCTCCGCGCGGTCGATCTCCGCCGGCCTGCCGTAGGCGGCGTCGAGATCGAGATCGTCGTGGTTCAGTTTCGCCTGTACGCGGTCGACGAACCCGTCGAAGTCGAACGTGTGGCCGTGGTCGGCCGCGAGCAGGTAGCGGTCGATCTCCATCGGCAGCGGACCCGCGATGTCCGTCGCCCCGCCCTCGCCGACGCGTTCGCCGAGCGTCTCGAGGACCGCACGCGTCGTCCTGACGGCCTCGGCCTGCGTCCCGGCCTCCACTCGGTGCTGTACCTCGCCGATGAAGTCGTTGTAGCTCGTTGACATCGGAACCACCTAGCGATCGATACGGAGGAGTCGAAAAACCATACGCCGGCCTTCGCAGGTCGGAATCGACGGGGCGACCGGAACTACCCCTCGGGAGCGAACGCCACCATCGTCTCCTCGAGCGTCTCGGTCGAGGCTGGCTCGGGGAGGACAATAAGCGGCTCGTCGATCGGCGTCCGCTCGACCAGCCCCTGCAGTCGGTCGCGGGCGTCGTCGGGCGTCGCCGCGATCCCCAGGTCGTCGACCATCTCGTCGGAGACGGCGTCGGCGGCGGCCTCCCGATCCCCGGAGCGCCAGGCGTCGGCGACCCGGTCGGCCCGCTCGGGGTAGGCCGACGCGACCGCGTTCCGGTACCCCTCGCCGCTGCCGACGTAGTACGCGACGTGTCGACGGATCGTCCGGCGCGCCGTCTCGAGGTCCGGGTCGACGGCCGCGGGGACATACGGCGCGACCGTGATCTCCGCGGGGTCGCGGTCCCGCTCCTGGGCAGCCCCGGCGACTTCCTCGAACGCCTCGTCGAGCTGCGAGAACGGGATGTTGTGCGGAATCCAGCCGTCGCAGAGCCGGCCGACGACCCGCCGGTTGGCCGGCCCGAGCCCGGCGTGGTAGATCGGCACCGATCCGCTCTCGAGCGCGGGGAAGTCCGCGACCGAGAGCAGTTCGCCGTCGTAGTCGACGGGCTCGCCGTCGCCGGAGAGGTACCCGCGGACGATCTCGATGGTCTCGTGGGCGCGTCGCACCGGCTGGTCGAACGACATCCCGTGGAGATCCTCGACGGCCTTCGGGGTACTCGTCCCGAGTCCGAGCGTGAACCGCCCGTCGGAGGCGCGCTCGAGCGCGGCAGCGGTCATCGCCAGGACGGCCGGCGACCGCGAGTAGACGTTCAGGATGGCGCTGCCGAGTTCTACCTCGTCGGTGCGGGTCGCCAGTTCGCCTAGCTGGACGACGGCGCTTTCGCCCCACAACTCGCCGAGCCAGACCCCGTCGTAGCCGAGTTCTTCGGCGCGAACCGCGCGATCGATCCGTTCGGCGTCCCCCGACGTCAGTACCAGTCCGACGTTCATGGTCGTGGTCTCGATGCCCAGCGAGAAAAGGATCGGTGTCGATCTGCCACGGCGGACTACAACGTCGCGATCGTCGCGATCGTCGCCGAAAACAGGCCGAGGGCGATCCACGTCAGTCCCGGCTTCGCCAGCCGCCGGGCGGCCACCTCCTGGGAGGCGTCCGCGACGACGAACGCGGGCGCGCCCGGCCCGTCCTCGATCACCGCGCTGACGTCCCGCATCCGCTCGCGCGCGTCGACATCGTAGCGGGACTGCCCGAAGACGTACGCCTCCTCGCCGGGCTCGAGCCGGCGTTCGTGGTACTTCCGGTCGTTCCCGGTCGCGATCTCGACGACCTTGAGGTCGACGGACGTGTTCTCTGACTCGAGGTCGGACTCGGTCGCGAGAAATTCCCGGATCGGCTCGGGTTCGGGCTCGCCGCCGTCGACCCGGATCGTGTCCTCGCTCGCGAGCGCGAGGTCGGCTCCCGCCGGGTCGACGCGCACGCTCGCGGTCTCGTCCTCGAGTCGGAACGGGACGCCGCCGGCCCCCCGATCGACGGTGTTCCACGAGGAGTTCTTGCCGCTGGACTGGTACTCCTCGACCTCGTACTCGTAGACGAGACACCCGCTGCCGGTCAGCGGCGCGGTCACCGTCGCATCGATCCGGTCCGCGGTCCCCTCGAGTTCGACCGGGCCGTCGGCTCGTTCGACCGCGACGACGTCGTCGGTGTCGCCCCGGTAGACGTGATATGCGGGCCTGAGTTTCCAGCAGCCGCCCGCAACGAGACCGATACCGACGGCGACGAACAGGACCTCGAACATCGATCGGAGGTCACAGCCGGCGGCGATAATAGTGTCGATCTCCGGACACCACGGCCGCCGAGGAACTCACTCGTGGCGCAAGGCCTCGATCGGATCCACACGCGCCCCGCGCCAGGCCGGATACAGCCCCGAGACGACGCCGACGCCGATCCCGACGGCGATCGCGATCGCGATCCAGTCGACCGGGTACGCCATCGGCCACTCGAGGAAGCGGACGCCGAGGTAGCCGGCCCCGAGCCCGGCGGCGACGCCGACGAGCGCACCGATCACCCCGAGGATGACCGACTCGACGAGAAACAGTTGCATGACGTCGCGTTTCGTCGCGCCGACGGCCTTCATGATGCCGATCTCCCGGGTCCGCTCGGTGACGCTGACGATCATGATGTTCGCGATGCCGATCGAACCGACCACGAGCGCGATCGCCGCGACCGCACCGATAAACAGCGTCAGTTGGTCGACGATGTCGGTGAACTGCTCGATCGCGTCCTCCACCGTCTGGACCTCGATTCGGTCGTCCTCGGCTTTCAGTTCGGCGGCGTGGGACTCCTCCTCGAGGTAGTCGACGACCGCTTCCTGTGCAGGATCGATTCGCTCGAAGTTCTCCGCGCCGACCTGCAGCGTCGGGTACGCGATCTCCTCGTCGCCGTCGGGCGTCTCGATGGTCGTCTCGTAGTAGGAGTCGACGGGGACGAATACCTGCGGCGGCGTCTGCTCGCCGAATTCGCGCTCGACGACGCCGGTGACGGTCACCGTCACGACCTCGCCGTCCTCGAACGCGAGCTCGAGTTCGTCGCCTGCCGAGAGGTTCTCCTCGAACAGCCGGCTGGCCGGCTCGTTGACGACGGCCTCGTCGGGGCCGTCGAAGGGCTCACCTTCGACGAAGGTCGTGTGTTCGAAGCGATCGGCGGTCGTCGCCTGGGCGTCGATGACGCCGGTCACCTGTTCGTCGTCCGTGGCCGTCTGGACGACGTCGACCGACGCTTCGGGCGCGACGAAGGCGACGTCCTCGCGTTCCTGGAGCGCCTCGACGTCGCTCTCGGTGTAGATCGGCGTATCGACGGGAACGATCCCCACGCCGGCTTCGGGTTCGGTCTGGGTCTGGACGACCATCACCGGCTCCTGTTCGGCCTCGATGTCGCCGACGATGCTCGCCGAGAAGCCGGAGCCAAGCACCATGAACGTGATGACGGCCGCGACGCCGATGATGACGCCGATCGTTGTCAGCGTCGACCGGAGCTTGTGCGAGGTGATCGACCGCCAGGCGATACGGACGCTCTCGCGAACGTTCATGGATCGGTTCCCTCCCCGGATTCGGCCTCCGCCCGGGCCTCGGCGTCCGCTCGACTTCCCGAATCATTCCGTCTCCTCCGGTCGGGGCCGGGTTCGAGCGCCGAGTCCGGGACGGCAACGTCCCGGGCCTCGTCCAGGTGCTCGAGATCCTCGATCCGGCCGTCGAGCAGGTGGACGACGTGGTCGGCGTACTCCGCGACCTCCCGCTCGTGGGTCACCACGAGCATCGTCGTCCCCTCGTCGTTCAGATCCGAAAAGAGGTCCATGATCTCGGCTTCGGTCTCGGTGTCGAGGT
The DNA here is from genome assembly GCF_000226975.2 of Halobiforma lacisalsi AJ5. Lineage (NCBI taxonomy): Archaea > Methanobacteriati > Methanobacteriota > Halobacteria > Halobacteriales > Natrialbaceae > Natronobacterium > Natronobacterium lacisalsi. Next base: position 375,680 of record NZ_CP019285.1, read on the forward strand.
TGCCCGTCGGCTCGTCGGCCAGCACGAGCGTCGGATCGTTCGCCAGCGCCCGGGCGACGGCGACCCGCTGGCGCTGGCCACCCGAGAGTTCGCTGGGCAGGTGCTCCAGCCGGTCGCCGAGTCCGACCCGCTCGAGCAGCGTCCGCGCCCGTTGCTGTCGATCTGCGTCGACCGAATCGTGAAACACCATCGGCAGCGTGACGTTCTCCGCGGCGGTCAGCCGCGGCATCAGGTTGAACGTCTGGAAGACGAACCCGATCTCGGTCCCCCGAAGGTGGGCGCGCTCGGTATCCGAGAGCGCGCTCACCGATCGGCCGCCGACCTCGATCTCCCCCTCCGTGGGCGTATCGAGACACCCGATCAGGTTCATGAGCGTACTCTTCCCCGATCCGCTCGGCCCCATCACCGCGGTGAACGACCCCTCTCCAAGCGTCAGCGACACGCCGTCGATCGCGTGAACCGGCTCCGCGAGGTGATAGGTCCGGCGGACGTTCTCGACGGCGACGGCCGACGCCGTCTCGAGTGTCTGGCGCTCACCGGACATCTCAACCGGCTACCACGACCGCCCGGAAAACGGTTACAATCGGTCACAGAACGTGAGTATCGTCAGCGCGATCGAAAACCGGTTACCGGCTACCGGCCACCGACTACGCCTCGCGCCCATCGAAGACGACCTCCCCGTCGACGACCGTGTTCGCCACGTCTATCTCGTCGATCCGGTCGGTCTCCCACGGTGACTCCTCGAGGACGACCAGATCCGCCCGTTTGCCGACCTCGAGGGTGCCGAGTCGGTCCTCGTCGAAGCCGGCGTAGGCCGCGCCGCGGGTGTAGGCTCGCAGCGCCTCGGTCACCGAGAGTCGCTGGCTCTCGGTCGGCGCGGTGACGGCGTGGTGGACGCCGAGCAGCGGATCGAGCGGCATACAGTCCGAGCCAAAGGCGAGCGGGACGCCCGCCTCGAGTACGTCCCGGAGTCGGTTCGTCCGTCGCCGTCGCGCCTCGCCGAGCCGCTGGTCGTAGAGGCCGCCCTCGGCGGCCCAGCGGTGGAAGTTCGGCTGCATCGAGGCGACGATCCCCGCGTCGGCCATGCGCTCGAGGTGGTCGTCCGTCGCGAGTTCGACGTGTTCGATCCGGTGGCGCGACCTCGCGGGATCGTCGGTATCCTCGAGCGCGGCGATCGTCTCCTCGATGGCCTCGTCGCCGATGGCGTGGGCGGTCACCTGGTACCCCTCGGCGTCGGCCCGCTCGACGATCGCGCGGAGTTCGTCGGGGTCGACGACCCACTCGCCGTCGGTGTCGCTGTCGCCGTCGCCGTCCGCGTACGCCTCGCCCAGCTTCGCCGTCCGGGCCCCGATACTGCCGTCCGTGTAGGTCTTGATCGCGCCCGTCCGCACGCGGTCGCTGCCCGCGTTCGTCGCGAGGCCGACCTCCGTGACGGCCTCGAGGTGGTCGGCCCAGTAGTTGATTCGCACCCGCGTCGGGAGTTCGCCCTCGCCCTCGGCCTCGAGGTCGCGGTAGACCCGCGGGGCCTCGGAGTTGCGGACCATGTCGTGGACGGCGGTGACGCCTCGTTCGGCCGCGTGCTCGAGGCCGGCGGTGACCAGGTCGCGGGTCTCCTCGTAGCCCGGCGCGATCCCTTTCCGGACGGCCTCGGCGGCGTCCTCGACGACGACGCCCGTGGGTTCGCCGTCCTCTTTCCGGACGTCACCGTCGGGGAGATCCGCGGCGATCCGCTCGAGGGCGACGGAGTTCAGCGACGCGGCGTGCATGTCGACCCGGAGCGCGACGACGGGCCGCTCGTCGCTGACCCGATCCAGATCCTCGCGGGTGAGGTAGTCCGCGTCGTCCCACTCGCTCTCGTCGTAGCCGAAGCCCTGGATCCACTCCCCGTCGTCCGTCTCCGCCGCACGGGCCTCGAGGCGCTCGAGACACTCCCCGGCACTTTCCGCGCCCGAGAGGTCGGCGTGGACCAGGTACCGGCCGAGGTTCTCGACGTGAGTGTGGGCGTCGATGAAGCCGGGCAGGACGACCCGTCCCTCGCAGTCGATCACGTCCGTCTCGACGCCCTCGAGGAACTCGACCTCGTAGGCGTCGCCGAGACGGACGATCTCGCCGTTACGGACCGCGAGGGCCTCGTGGACCTCGTCGGGGTCCGTCAGCGTGTGTACTTCAGCGTTCGTGAACAGCCGGTCGGCGGCCTCGGTCATCGTTGGAACACGCTCGCGGAGGGGCAAAAACGGTACTGGTAACGGCACCGAGGCGGACCGAAGTCTGTCGGAACCGACGTGTCACCGATCTCACCGATATATAAGTCGTCTCGCCTCGAGTGCGTCCGTATGGTCTCCCGCGAAAACCGCGTCATCGTCGGCTCCTTCGTCCTCCTCGTCGCCGCGATCGCCCTCCTGACGACGATCGACCGCTACCTCGGCGTCTCGCTCGATCAGCACCCCCTCCCCGCGTTCCTCGTCGTCGTCGGAGTGGCGGTCGTCCTGCCTCAGCTATATCTCGCCGTGACCACGCCCGACGACGGCGAGGAGGTGTCGCCACGCGCCCGGGTCCGGTTCGCCGCCGTCGCGATCGCCGCCTTCGCCGTCATGTTCGCGGGCGGCACGATCACCGGGCTCGCCGACCTCACGGGCGGGGCGCTCGAGGACCCCGAAACGCTCCAGCACCTCGCGATCCTGTCGGTCGGCGCGCTGGCGCTCGTCGCGCTGGTCGGCTACGAGTTCCTCGACGGGTATCGATCGGGGTCGGATTCGGGGTCGGGGTCAGGGTCGGGATCGGGATCGAGATCCAGCAACCACGACACCCGAAAATGACGTCGGTATCTATCCTCGAAACCCCAGGTCGCTTTCCATCGTCGAAACTCCGGATCAGCCCCGGTCGGCGGAATCAGCAATCCTTAGGACAGCCGACTGTCTCCACCGACACATGACCACGACCGATCCCGCCGAACTCGCCGACCGCGTCGCGGACGGCGACCTTCGCATCCACGAACTCGAGGAGGAGGCCGACCACGAGACGGCTGCCGAAGCCCGCCGGCTGCTCGTCGAGCGCGAGACGGACGCGGACCTCGAGGCCGTCGCGGACTACACGTTCAGCGCCGAGCAGGCGAACAACACGGCTATCGAGAACATGATCGGCGCGACCCAGGTGCCGATGGGCGTCGCCGGGCCCGTTCCGGTCGACGGCGGGGCGGCCGAGGGCGACTACTACCTCCCGCTGGCGACGACCGAGGGCGCGCTGGTGGCGTCGATCAACCGCGGCCTGTCGACCATTCGGTCGGTCGGCGGCGCGACCGCTCGGGTGACGAAAAACGGAATGACTCGGGCCCCGGTGTTCCGAGTCGACGGCGTCGCAGCGGCCTCCGAGACGATCGAGTGGGTCGCCGACAACGTCGACCGGCTCCGCGAGGCCGCCGAGTCGACGACCAGCCACGGCGAGTTGATCGACGTCGAACCCTACGTCGTCGGCGACTCCGTCTACCTGCGATTCGCCTACGACACCAAGGACGCGATGGGGATGAACATGGCCACCATCGCGACCGGCGAGGCCTGCGAACTCGTCGAGGCGGAGACGCCGGCCTCGCTCGTGGCGCTGTCGGGCAACCTCTGTTCGGACAAGAAACCCGCCGCGATCAACGCCGTCGAGGGTCGCGGGCGCTCCGTGACCGCGGACGTCCTCATCCCCGGCGACGTCGTCGAGGACCGACTCCACACCACGCCCGAGGCCATCGCCGAGGCCAACACCCGGAAGAACCTGACCGGCAGCGCCAAGGCCGGCAGCCTCGGGTTCAACGCCCACGCCGCGAACGTCGTCGCCGCCGCGTTCCTCGCGACCGGTCAGGACGAGGCCCAGGTCGTCGAGGGCGCGAACGCGATCACCACCATGGACGCCAGACCGAACGAGGATGGGACAAGCGACCTCTACGCCTCCGTCTCGCTTGCCTCCCTCGAGGTCGGCACGGTCGGCGGGGGGACCAAACTGCCGACGCAGGCCGAGGCGCTCGAGATTCTCGGCCTGCGCGGCGGCGGCGATCCGGCGGGGTCGAACGCGGACGCCCTGGCGGAGGTCATCGCCGTCGGCGCGCTGGCGGGCGAACTCTCCCTGCTCGCGGCGCTGTCCTCGCGCCACCTCGCGAGCGCACACGAGGACCTCGGGCGGTAACGCGGCGCTTTGGCCGGCAGCGGGTCGGAGTCTGCGGTCGCCGGTCATCGGTCGTCGGTCGTCAGTCGTCGGTCACGCTGTGATCGCGAACGGGAAAACATATACCTGAACGGCCGAAGCCGGAGTCGTGAAAGACGAGAACCGGACCGTCGTCGACATCCTCGAGCGAGTGCGAGCGTCGCGTCGACGCAAGCGCTGCCCGGACTGCGGTGGTGTCGTCTCGATCCGCGGACACGGCGGCGAGTACTGCTGGACGTGCGTGAACTGCGAGGCAGTGGGAATCGGGTACGCGAGCCGTTCGGCCGCCCTGGAAGGCATCCCGCGGCGCGGGTGATTCCCCGGGGCAACGGTCGACCCGTGAGCGCGCTCTCCTGTCGCCGTCGGTGATTGTTGTGGCAGTCTGGGAGTACGGTGTGGGTTTATACTCACGTCCGTGGGACGGCAACGCAGGCCCATGCCTATCGAAAACCTCGCCCGAAGCGACGTGGTAACGGCACAGGAAGGCGACTCCGTCCAGGAACTCGCGACACGCATGGACGAGTCCCACGTCGGGAGCATCGTCATCACGGACGGCGACGAGCCGATCGGGATCGTCACCGATCGCGACCTCGCGACGCGCGTTCTCGGCAACGGGATGGATCCATCGGAGGCGACGGCCGGCGACGTCATGTCCGAAGATCCGACGACGATCGACCACGACGCCGGGTTCTACCAGATGACGGAACTGATGAGCGAGGACGGCGTCCGCCGGCTTCCCGTCTGCAACGACGACGACGAACTGGTCGGGATCATCACGTACGACGACCTCAGCGAACTCCTCGCCGACGAGCACATGCATCTCTCCGACGTCATCCAGGCCCAGCGCCCAGAGTACTGACTGGTTCGCCGACGGCCCCGCTTCGTTCCGCGGCTACTCGTCTCGAGTGCGAATCGTCGTAACCGCGATGTAGCCCCCGCCAGCCAGCAACAGCGCGTAGCCGCCGAACACCTGGAGGGCCGTCGCCGCGAACGCAACGAGGAAGAGCCCGATGCCGGCGACCAGGTGTGCGAGTGCGAAGTCGCCCCGACCGTACGCGCCGTGGAGGGAACCGACCGCGACGAACGTCAGCCCGAACGCTCCCACGGCGAGCGACACCGCGTCGATCCCGAACACCGATTCCCGGACGAACGTCCCGTAACCGAGCAGGAGGATCGCGATCACCGTCCCGACACCGATCGTCGTCTCCTGTACGTCGACCGTCTCTGCCATCGCCTACTCATTCGGCCCGGTCGGCAAAGCGCTGACGTTCCGTTCCGCTCCGCGCTGGCCGCTACAGTTTCCGATACCGGCCGCGGCTCTCGCTGACGACCCCGCGGCGGGTCAACTTCTCGAGCGCGTCCCGGACGTACTCCGCGGAGACGCCCCGTTCACCCGCGTAGTCGACGACCTCGTCCTCGGTGGGCTCCTCGAGGGCCTCGAGTGCACGCTCGACGATCTCCTTCTTGCTCCCGCTGTGGGACGGACCGCGGGGGTCACGGTCGCCCGCGGCCGCCACCTCGTCGACGTCGAGGCCGGACTCCTCGAGGTATCGGTCGTCGTCGACGACGCCGTCGGCGACCTCGTCCTCGAGGGCGTCGAACGAGTCCAGTTCGGCGAACCGCTCGCCCTCGCCCTGACGGTTCGCGAGCATCGAGGCGCGGACGTCGCGAGCGTGGTTCGCGTCCTCAGTTTCGACGAACTTCTTGCGCTTCTCGTAGGCGCGACGCGAGCCACAGCGGGGACACTGGGTCGTTTCGGACCGGCCCTCGAGGATCCAGAGGTGCGAGCACTCGCTACAGCCGACGACGGCGTACATGTCTCGTTCCGAGGTGGGGCGTCCCAGTAGTTCAACCTTCGGTCACGGACCCGGCGACCGCTTATAGCGAAACGGTGATCTCCTCGTCGACCCCGGCCCCCGACAGCCCCGACGTCGTCAGCATCGCCTCGCGCCGGCCCGTTTTCTCGACGTCGATCCTGCTCGCAGCCCGGCGATCGGATCTCCCGTCCCCGAAAACTATGCCGCTGGGCCGCCACTCGAGACCCATGCAGAGAGTTGCACTCGAGGACCTCGAGGCCTCGGAGGCCGCCGACGGGGTCCACCTGGCGCTGATGGCCGGCTCCGAGTCGATGAACGTCCAGCACTTCGAGATCGAACCCGGCGCGGTCGTCGAGGAACACAGCCACCCCCACGAACAGACAGGGTTCATCTACGAGGGCGAGTTGACGTTCCTGACCGACACCGACGAGCAACGCTCCTCGAGCGATCGGAAATCAGCGGGTTCCGATGGCGGTGAAGAACTCGTCTGCGGGCCCGGGGACTCCTACGCGATCCCGGGAGGCCAGCCCCACGCGGCCGAGAACCGCGGGGACGAGACGGTTCGCGGAGTCGACATCTTCAGCCCGCCGCGGGAGAACCCGAGTTGGGAGGAAGACTGAAGCAGAACTCCACCACTCGAGAATACCACGGAGTTTTATACACCCCATCACAAGAACGAGCGATGGCAACCGAAGCGCGCGGGATCGGCGTTGGGCGCATCGGAACGTTCGTTCGACGGCTGGGGCCGACCTGGCTCGCCGGCGCGATCGCCGCCGGGCCGGCGACCATGGCGAGCCTCCTCGTCGCGGGGGCCAGTTTCGGCTATGCCCTGCTGTGGGTCGTCGTCCTCTCGGCGGTCCTGGGCACGCTCGGCCAGTACCTCGCGATGCGGGTCGGCTTGCTCACCGAGCGGGGGATCGTCGCCGTCGTCGAGGACCACCTCGGCTCGTTCTGGGCCTGGGTGCTCGTGGTCGACGTCGTCCTCGCGGCCGGACTGGCACAGCTCGTGATCATGCTGACCCTGGCCGACGTGAGCGCGACGATCGCGGCGAACGCGGGGGTCGGGATCGGCCCGCTGACGGACTCGCGGTTCTGGGGCGTCGCCTGGGCGCTGGTACTCGCCGCCGGGCTCGCGACCGGCGGCTACCGGTTCGCAGAGGTCGGCGCGAAGGTACTCGTCTCGCTGGTCGTTCTTGCGTTCGTCGCGTCGGCGTTCGTCGTCCCGATCGATCCGGCCGCGGCCGCGACGGGGATCGTACCCGAGATCCCGGGCGTTGGCGGAGCAGTCGTTGCGGCCGGCGTCCTCGGCGGCGCGGTCCACATCACGCTGTTGACGATGCAAAGCTACACGATGCGAGCCCGCGGCTGGACCGAGCGCGATCGGGACATCGCGACCTTCGACGTGGTCAGTTCGATGCTCGCCGCGTTCGGGATCTTCAGCCTCGCGGTCTTCCTCGTCGCAGCGAGTGTCCTCCCGCAGGTCGTGGCCGATCCCGCGGCGATCGACGAGATCCAGGCCGCCGAGGCGCTTGGCCCCATTGCGGGCGAGCACGCGACCTGGATCTTCCTTCTGGGGCTATGGGGCGCCGCGGTCTCGACGCTCGGCGGGAATACGATCGTTCCGCCCTACTTGCTCGCCGACAAACTCGGCTGGGAGCAGTCCGTGGAGGATCCCCGGTACCGTGGCGCGCTCGTCGTCGTCGCGCTTGCCTCCGCAGCGGGCGCGTTCCTCGGGGGTACCTTCTTCCAGTTGCTCGTCCTCGTGCTCGCGTTCGGGCTCGTGGGCACGCCCTTTGCCCTCGCGGTGATCCTCTACCTGCTGAACGATCCGAGCATCGTCCCCGAAACGAACTCCCGCACGGCGAACCTCGGCGGCATCGTCCTGTTCGCCGTCGCGACCGTCCTCGCGGTCGAGTTCGTCCTCGAGGAACTCGAGGCCGCGGCGGCCGGCGACCCGCTCTCGGCGTTCGTCGTCGCGTTCGCGGTCGCGATGGCCGTCGCGATACTCGGCCTGGTCGTGAAGTACGTCCGAGACCGTGGACGCGCCTGACGGCCCCGGATATCAGCACCCCCTCCCCCAGTTCCGGTTCCCCCTCTCGTGTTCGACCGATTGTCAGCCGAAGAACGCCCCGCCCATTCGGCCGGGATTAGGGTCCTCCTCGTCGTCTTCGTTCTCGCCCCCGTTCTCGTCCCCTTCCCCCTCCCCCTCCGACTCCCTCTCGCGGTAGTCCGCGAGTTCGGAGGCGTAGACGGCCACCACTGTCCGGGTTTCGTCGTCCTGAATCGAGAACGCCCGGACGACGTAGTTTGGGACGTCCGCGCCGGGCTCGAGGGTTTCCGCGTAGTCGGCGATCGATCGGAGTACCTCGGCCGAGTGGTCCTCGAACCGTTCGACGATGAAGTCCGGAACCGTCTCGTGTGGTGTGGGGAGTGTTGGCATGCGTACCCCCTCGAGTTCGACGTAAATAACTTCCAGGGTTCGTTGAATTACTGCTCGAGCGACGAGTCTGCGCTCGAGTCGCGCGGCTATCGGAGGCGCTCCTTGCGCATTTCGACGTGGGGAATCCCGGCCTCCTCGAACTCCTCCCCGTGGCGTTCGTAGCCGAGCCGGTCGTAGAACTCCGCCGCGTGGGTCTGGGAGTGGAGCACGAGCGGCGACAGCCCCATCGCTTCGGCCCGTTTCTCGACGGCGTCCATCAGCAGCCGGCCGATCCCCTCGCCCCGTCGCGATTTCAGGACGGCAACGCGTTCGACTTTCCCGCCGCCGTCCTCGAGTTCGCGGAGCCGGGCCACGCCGATGGGTTCCTCGCCGTCGTACGCGACGAAGTGGACCGCGTCGTCGTCGTACTCGTCGTACTCCAGTTCCTCGTCGACGTCTTGCTCCTCGACGAAGACGGTGTGTCGAACCTCGAAGGCGTCCTCGAGGTCGTCGCCGTCGACGACGCGGACCTCGATCTCTGGGTCGGGATCGTCGCTCGCCTCGTCCTCACGTTCGCCGGTAGAATCGTCCGCGGACGCGTCCGGAGTCATTGTGCTGGCAGTACACACTCCACGGGTGAGAGCGTTACGTCCGCGGCGATCCGGTCGCTGGTGACCCGTGACGAGATGGCGGAGACGGTCGGAGCACACGACGGCAAAAACGAAAATCGGAAAGACGAGATCCTCGTGGCTGCGCCGCGAGCGGGCGAAAACCCGTTTACGAGAGCTTCTCGATGTTGCTGACGACTTCGTCGGTGTACTCGCTGGTCGCGAGCTTCTCGGCGTCCTCGAGCTGGCGCTCGAGGTCGTAGGTGACCTTGCCCGAGGAGATGGTCTCCTCGACGGCGTCGCGGATGAGGTCGGCGGCGTCGTCCCAGCCGAGGTAGTCGAACATGAGTCGGCCGGAGAGGATCATCGCGGTCGGGTTGGCCATGTCCTGGCCGGCGCGCTTGGGCGCGGAGCCGTGGACGGGTTCGGCGAGCATGCGGCCCTTGCCGAAGTTGCCACCGGGTGCGATACCGAGGCCGCCGATCTGTGCGCCGGCGGCGTCGGAGAGGTAGTCACCGTTGAGGTTCGGCATGGCGAGCACGTCGAACTCGTCGGTGCGCAGCTGCATCCACTGGAGCATCGCGTCGGCGAGACGTTCCTCGACCATGACGGCGCCCTCGGGGATGTCGATGTCGTCCTGCTCTTCCCAGAGGGAGTCGGGTGCGGCGAAGACCTCGTCGTCGGGGTACTCCTCGTCGGCGACCTCCATGCCCCACTCGGAGAACTGCCCCTCGGTGAACTTCATGATGTTGCCCTTGTGGACGAGCGTGACCTTGTCGCGGTCGTGCTCTAGGGCGTAGTCGATGGCCTCGCGGACGAGGCGCTTCGAGCCTTTCTCGGTGATCGGCTTGATGCCGATGCCGACGGGGCCTTCGTGGATGGTCTCGTCGAAGCCCATCTCCTGTTCGACGAAGTCGCGGACCTGTTCGACCTCGTCGGTCCCGGCTTCCCACTCGATGCCGGCGTAGACGTCCTCGGTGTTCTCACGGAACGTCACCATGTCCATCTCCTCGGGCGCGGACATCGGCGACGGAACGCCGTCCAGATAGTAGGTAGGACGGACGTTCGCGTAGAGGTCGAGGGTCTGTCGCAGCGCGACGTTCAGCGAGCGGAAACCGGCGCCGACCGGCGTCGTGAGCGGCCCCTTGATCGCGACGCGGTGTTCCTCGATCGCCTCGACGGTCTCGTCGGGCAGGTTGACGTCCTCACCGTACTTCTCGCGGGCGCTCTCGCCGGCGTAGACGCGCATCCAGCTGATCTCGCGGCCGGTCGCCTCGGCGGCGGCCTCGAGGACCTTCTGTGCGGCGGGGCCGACGTCCTTGCCGATCCCGTCGCCGTGGATGATCGGGATGATCGGGTTGTCGGGCACCTCGATCTCGTCCTCGGAGCCCTCTTTCAGCGTGATCTTTTCCCCGTCCTCGGGGACCTCGATCTTGTCGTAGCTCATCTCGTCTGTACCGTTCTTCGATGAGGGTAAAAGGTCTACCATTTCCGTCCGTCCGCCGGTTCCGATCGCCCGAACAGCGTTCGGGCAGCGATCGCCGGCGAGCGGAGCCGTGCTGCCGCGAGAGGCGACGAGCGCAGTTCTGACGGTAACTTGCCGGGTGTGTACGTTCGTCGAATATCGCGTTCGACGGCGGCAAACGTCAAATATCAAATTTCGGTCCCGCCTCAGGAGCCGTCGTCGCTGGCCTCGAGTTCGTCATCCCGGGCGGGCCCGTCCGGCGACCGGTCCCAGTGTCTGGCGAGGACGACCAGTCCGGCGACGCCGACCGCGAGGCAGGCCATCGCCACGACGCCCCGGGTCGGCCACGACAGCCACGACTCCTCGGTCGCAGCCCAGAACACGGTGCCGAGTGTGATCGAAACGACCAGCAGCGCCGTCCCGACGTCGATCGGATCCCGTTCGTGTGGCTCCGCGACGAGGAGTCGTCCGATCGTCACGGCCGACATCGCCGCACAGAAGCCGGCCAGCAAAACGACCGGAGTCAGCGCCGTCATCGTCGCCGTCGATTCTCGAGCCGCCGTCGTAAGTGTGGGGGTTTCCGGACGACCGCGTTCCGGTTCCGGTTCCGAACCGATTATCCTACCCGCGCGTCCACGGGGCCGTATGCAGGTACTCGTTCACGGCGGTGCAGGCAGCGATCCGGACGAACCCGAACCCAGGCAGGCCGTCCTCGAGGAGGCGGCCGAAACCGGGACGAACGAGACGACCCCGGTCGACGCGGTCGAGGCCGCGATCAACGTCCTCGAGTCCTCGCCGCGGTTCAACGCCGGTGTCGGCGGCGCGGTCCAGAGCGACGGCGCGATCCGGACCGACGCCGGGATCATGACCGACGACCGGGCGGTCGGCGCGGCCTGCTCGATGCCGGACGTCGAGCACGCGATCAGCGTCGCTCGAGTCGTCATGGAGGAAACTCCCCACGGGTTCGTCTCGGGCGACCACGCCGTCTCGCTGGCCGAGGCGTTCGGCGTCGAGACCGGCGTCGACCTCTGGAGCGACCGCACGCGCGACCAGTGGGCCGAGGAGGGACTCGAGTCCGCCGGCGGCATCCGCGACCAACTCGAGGCGATCCGCGACCGGTACGGGCGTTCGGACCCCGACGGCCGCGACGAGCCGGTCGAGGAGCACGACCACGACACCGTCGGACGAAATCCAACGAGCAGTGATCCGAAGGATCACGACACCGTCGGCGCGGTAGCGTTCGACGGCGACTCGCTCGCGGCGGCGACCTCGACCGGCGGGCGCTGGCTCGCGCTGACCGGCCGCGTCGGCGACGTCCCCCAGGTCGGTTCCGGGTTCTACTGTTCGCCCGCCGCCGCGGTGAGCGCGACGGGTGCAGGGGAGGACATCGCCCGCGTGACCCTCTCGCGGCGGGCCGCCCGTCACGTCGAGAACGGCCTCGAGGCGGACGCGGCGGCCCAACTCGCGATCGAGGAGTTCGCCGAACTGACGGGCTCGACGGCGGGGCTCATCTGTCTGGATGCCCGTGGCAACCTCGGCTCGGCGTTCAACAGTTCGCAGATGCAGACGGCCCACGCCCGCGACTGAGCGGGCGAGGCCGCGTTCGTCGACGTTCGACCTCTCCAGTCCGGTCGGTTTCGACGATCGACGTAGATTACTTTTAATATTGTCGTGTTCGTTGTCACAGTCGATGCTCGAACACGCACACCACGCCGCACGGCAGTGCCCCCGCTGTGGGACGACGCTCTCGAATGTCCAGGGGGTCGACGCCTGTCCGGAGTGTCGCTGGACCGACGGGCCGGACCGCTGACGCCTCCCGGGACGCGATCGACCGGAGGCGGAACCTCTTTTTGTCGACCGGTGCAACCCCGGTACATGGCCGAATCCGACGACGAGGTGGATCTGCAGTCCGAGAAGTACGAGAAACACCGCGAGGCCGGGGAGATCCTCGCCCAGGTACGGGAGGAGACCGCCGAACGGGTCGAGGTCGGCGTCAGCCACCTCGAGGTCGCGGAGTACGCCGAGGACCGGATCCGCGAACTTGGCGGCGAACCCGCCTTCCCGGTCAACATCTCGATCGACGAGGAGGCGGCCCACGCGACGCCGTCGATCGACGACGACTCGACGTTCGGCGAGGAGATGGTCAATCTCGACATCGGCGTCCACGTCGACGGCTGGCTGGCCGACACCGCGATCACCGTCGACCTCTCGGGCAACCCCGAACTCGCCGAAGCCTCCGAACAGGCGCTGGAGGCCGCCCTCGAGGTCGTCGAACCCGGCGTCGAAACCGGCGAAATCGGCGCGGAGATCGAGGACGTCATCGACGGCTACGGCTTCAATCCCGTCGTCAACCTCACCGGCCACGGACTGGGCCACTGGGAACAGCACACCCAGCCGAACATCCCGAACCGCGCCGTCTCCCAGGGTGCGACGCTCGAGGTCGGCGACGTCGTCGCGATCGAACCGTTCGCGACCGACGGCGGCGGCAAGGTGACCGAAGGTGCAAGCGAGGAGATCTTCGCGCTCGAACGCGAGGGGACCGTCCGGAACCGGCAGGCCCGCGAGGCTCTCGACCAGATCACCGAGGAGTTCCGGACGCTGCCGTTCGCGACGCGCTGGCTCGAGACGGATCGGGCCGAGATGGCGCTGCGACGGCTGAAGCGCAACGACATCGTCCACGGCTACCCGGTGCTCCAGGAGGACGATGGCTACCTCGTCAGCCAGAAAGAGCACACGATCATCGTCACCGAGGACGGCTGCGAAGTGACGACGGACTGAATTGACGAATCGGTCGGAGATTAGGTTCGGAAATTATTTTTCGCGCGGGCGGACAGAGGAGAGCGTGACACCAGAGAGGAAGGCGAAGGGGGAGATCGAAGAGCGGCGATTCGATCCGGACCGCGGGGGTGAATCGGTCTCGAGTCGAACCGGACGATCAGGCGTTGTTCATCCGCTGGCTGGAACGAGCGCCACAGCGCTGACATTCGCTGACGCGGTAGGGTTCGCGAGAGAACTGGGCGTTCTCCTCTTTGACGCTCTCGGTTCGAATCTGGACCGAAACTTCGTGAATAGTTTCAAGTTCACACTCGTCGCAGTATTCGGTTATCCCATTGAATGAGTTATCAGTCGTTGCCATTACTGACCCGGTTGCGGTAGTACCATCTTAAAAGCCCGCTTCGTATCGAGACGTGAGTCGGAAATCCTCAACGAGAGGTTTCGATTCCCTGTAACTCCAGCAGATCGTTCAATACTGTTCAGTCGGTTATATGATTCCCTATTTCTGAATGTCCATCTAGAAATATAATGTCCACCAGTGATAGAACATCGGCCGGAGTAATATCTCGTTTCGACAGATCACAGAACGAAGACGATCGTCGGTGACGGCCAGAGCGGACGGCCGGGACCGACAGTATATAAAACACTCTACCCTGTCATCCGGTATGGAACAGGTCTTCGCACCGTGGCGGATAGAGTGGATCAGACGCGACGACAAGAACCCCGACATCGACGACTGCGTCTTCTGTGAACTCCCCGAACGGGAACGGGACGAAGACCGGGAGAACCTGCTCGTCGCGCGCAGCGAGCACGCGTTCGTCATGCTGAACAACTACCCGTACAACCCGGGCCACGTGATGGTCATTCCCCGGGCACACACCGGCGAGTACGGCGATCTCGGCGACGAGCAGCTGCTCGACCACGCACGGCTGAAACAGCGAACGTTCGACGCCCTCGAGGCGGCCATCGAACCCGACGGGTTCAACGCCGGGTTGAACCTCGGCGACGGTGCCGGCGGTTCGATCGACGACCACCTCCACACTCACGTCGTCCCGCGCTGGGAAGGCGACACGAACTTCATGCCGGTTCTGAGCGACACGACAGTGATCGTCGAGGCGCTGGAGGAGACGTACGACCACCTCCACGAGGCGTTCGCAGCACAGGAGGGTGCAACGGTTCCGGACGACGGTGCAGTCCGTTTCGACTGATCGGGCCGATCAGGCTCAGGCGTACGTCGTCTCGAGGAACTCGAGGATCCGGTCGGATTCGGCCATCGTCACGCCGTACTCCTCGTCGACCAGCACCGGGACCTGCCGTTGCCCGGAAAGCCGCTTGACCTCGTCTCGTTCGGAGTGGGGTGGGTCGACCCAGACGCTCTCGTAGTCTATGTCCAGTTCCTCGAGGCTGTCGGCGACCCGCTCGCAGTAGGGACAGCCGTCGAGTTCGTACAGGGTAATCGAAGCCATGGGCTGACTTCGTGGCGAATCGTCAAAAGATCCGGCGTCCGGGGCCGTCAGATCGGTTCCCCGAACGCGTACATCGTCTCGTGGGCCGTCACCTCGAGGTCGACGAAGTCGCCGGGCTCCAGGCCGTGGTCGTCGGCGTTCTGGACGATGATCTGTCGGTACGCCGAATCCCGACACTTCACGGAGTCGGCGGTCCCCTCCTCGACGACGAGACAGTCCTCGCGCCGTTGGCCGACCATCGACTCGTAGACCTCGCTCACGATCTCGCGTTTGAGGGCGCTCATCTCCTTCGAGCGTTCCTTCTTGACGGTACCGCCGAGGCCCTTCATCTCGGCGGCGTCGGTGCCCGGCCGCTTGGAGAAGCGCGTGACGTTGATCTTCTCCGGCCGGGTCTCCCGCAGGAGTTCGAGCGACTGCCGGTGGTCGTCCTCGGTCTCGGTGGGAAAGCCGACGATGAAGTCCGTCGAGAGCGTCCAGTAGTCGAGACGGTCGTCGAAGGTTTCGACGACCTCGAGGTACTCCCCGACCTGGTGCTGGCGGCGCATGTCGCCGAGCACGTCGTTCGAACCGGACTGGACGGGCGCGTGCAGGAAGTCGTACAGCTCCTCGTTGTCCGCGAAGACCGCGGCGAGTTCCTCCCGGATGCCGTGGACGCCCTTCGGGTTGGCCATCCCCACGCGGACGCGGAAGTCTCCGTCGATCTCGCAGATGCGCTCGAGCAGGCGGTGGAGCTTGCGCTCGCCCTCGTCCCAACCGTAGACGCCGGTGTCCTGGCCCGTGATGCGGATTTCCTTCGCGCCGGCGTGGACAAGGGCGCGGGCCTTCTCGACGTTCTCCTCGATCGACGGAGAGTCGATCTTGCCGGTGGCCTTCTTCGTGATGCAGTAGGAACAGTCGGACATACAGCCCCGGGCGATCGGGAGGATGCCGACGACGCCGTCGAGGATCGGTTCGACGTCGGGGGTCGTCGTCGGACACTCGCCGTTGGTGACTGCCTCGGGGACCTCGTCCCAGTGGAGCACCCGACCGTCGACGTCGGCCTCGGCGAACTCCTCACCCTGAGCGAGGGCCATACAGCCCGTGATGTAGAGGTCGGCGGTCTCGTCGGAGAGTTCTTCGGCCCGCCGGAGCATGTTGCGCTCGGTCTTCTCGACGACGGTGCAGGTGTTGAGGATGGCGACGTCGGCCTCCTCGGGGCCGTCGACCCGGTAGTGGCCGGCGTCGCGGAGCCGCCGCTCGATCTCGCGGCTCTCCCCGCGGTTAGACGTACAGCCGTAGGTTTCGATGTGGTACCGGGCCATTCTTTCCGTTCGTGTATCTCCCCGTCGGGCCCGGGCGGGCAAAAGCGCGACGGATCGGAGCGCCGGAGGCGCGGACGGGAGGGCCGTCAGCGATCGACCGTCCCGAGCACCGACCGATACCGTCGCCCGGCCTCGTCCTCGGCCGTCAGCGCCGCGTGGATCGTCGGTGAGATCCACTTCCGGTCCGCGTCTCGCCCGGCATCCTCGGCCGGAACGCCGTCGAACGCTGGCGAACGGAGGTCCGGCGGCAGGAACCGCTCGTAGACCGGTAGCCGCTCCCGGAGCGGCAGCCCCGCGTCCTCGGCGATCGCCTCGAGTTCCCGGAGGGCGGGCCACTCGTAGTCGGGGTTGACGTGGTCGTCGGTGACCGGCGAAACGCCGCCGAGGTCGTCGACGCCACAGTCGATCAGTTCGCGCGCGTCGGTGAGGTTTGGCGGAACCTGGACCGACACCTCCTCCGGAAGCGCGGCACGGGCCATCGCCGTCACCCGTCGCATCGTCTCGAGGTCGGGCGTGTCGCCGGACCAGCGGTCGTTCTCACGAACGGGCTGGACGATCACTTCCTGGACGTGGTCGTACCGCTCGTGTAACTCCCGGATCGCCAGCAGGCTCTCGGCGCGGTCCCGCCAGTCCTCGCCGATCCCGACGAGGATCCCGGTGGTGAAGGCAACGTCGAGTTCCCCCGCCGTTCGGATCGTCCGGAGCCGCTGGCCCGGTTCCTTCCGGCGCGGGCCCGCGTGGGCGTCGACGTCCGCCGTCGTCTCGAGCATCACGCCCATGCTGGCGTTGACGTCTGCAACCTCCGCCATCTGGTCACGGGTCTGGTCGCCCGGGTTCGCGTGGGGGAGCAGCCCCTCCTCGAGGGCGACCTCGCAGGCCTCTCGGAGATAGGTGTGGATCGAGTCGTGGCCCCACTCGGCGAGTTGATCGTGGATCCCGTCGTAGCGGTCGTCGGGGTCGTCGCCGAACGTGAAAAGCGCCTCCGTACAGCCCGCGTCGGCACCCCGCTGGCAGATCTCGCGGACCTCCTCGAGCGAGAGCAGCGAGGCCTCCCCCGGCGGATCGAAGTACGTACAGTACGTACAGGTGTACCGACACGCCGTCGTCAGCGGGACGAAGACGTTGCGAGCGAAGGTCAGCGACGACGCCCCATCGACGTCGCCGGGTGCGACCTCGAGCAGTTCGTCGACCGCGGCGTCGTCGACCGTCACGTCGACGCCGTACTCGCTGGCCCCGGGGATCATCGTCTCGGTGTGTCGTCGCCCGCTATATAAGGGCTTGTAGTTCGGACGATCGATAGACATCGTCGGTTCGATCGATCGTATCCCGGGGCCTCCCGGCAAGTACGCTCGGATTACTGGGATCGGCCCTAACCAGTTTGTGATCGTGTTTATTCGTTGACGATCCATGGTTACTACGTGTCATGATTGAAGCTGCCACTGTAGACATCGCAGCGGTCGCACAGCTACACTCCCCCATCACCTCGCCGCTCCAGATGACCCAGCCGGAGGTTTACGAATCGATCCAGAACGACCAGGCGTTGAACGCGTCCTTCTGGGTCAACATCGCCCTGGCTGGCCTGGTGACGCTGCTTTTCGTCTACATGGGGCGCAATCTCGAGGACCCGCGGGCCAAGTTGATCTGGGTCGCCACCCTGATGGTGCCGCTCGTCTCCATCTCGAGTTATACCGGGCTCGCGTCCGGACTCACGGTGAGTTTCCTCGAGATGCCGGCCGGACACGCGCTCGCGGGTGACGAAGTGTTGACGATGTGGGGTCGGTATCTGACGTGGACGTTCTCGACGCCGATGATCCTGCTCGCGCTGGGGATGCTCGCCGGGACGAACCTGACGAAACTGTTCACCGCGATCACCGCGGACATCGCGATGTGTGTGACCGGGCTCGCCGCCGCGATGACGACCTCGTCGTACGCGCTGCGGTGGTTCTGGTACTTCATCAGTTGCACGTTCTTCCTCGTCGTGCTGTACGTCCTGCTGGCGGAGTGGCCGCGCGACGCCGAAGCGGCGGGGACCGACGAGATTTTCGGTCTCCTGCGTAACCTCACCGTCGTGCTGTGGCTCGGGTACCCGATCTTCTGGGCGCTCGGCGCCGAGGGGCTCGCCGTCCTCGACGTCGCGATCACGTCGTGGGCCTACAGCATCCTCGACATCGGCGCGAAGTACATCTTCGCGTACCTGCTACTGAACTGGATCGCCACCAACGAGCGCGTCATCGCCCAGCAGCCCGCCGGTATCGGTACCGGCGTGGAACCCGAACCCGGGACCGGAACCCCGGCGGAAGACTGACCAACCGTCGCCGACGCGCTTTTTCGAGACCCACCGGCGGAGACAGATCCGTGCACTCGTCGGGGTATCGGGTTCCGAAAGGTTGATACTGAGAACCGGCTTTTCGGCGGTCGACGGATGGACGAGGACAAGTACACGCGGCTCGTTCTCGAGGGTTCCGAGTACGAGTTGCTCCGGGCGCGCCGGGGGATGTTCAGCAGGTGGTCCATCCCCCAGAAGATTCGGGGATGTAGCTTCCTCCTGTTTGCCGCCTCGGCCATGTTCCCCATCATGTTCTCGCTTCCCGGGGCAGTCCAGGAGCGGTACCTCGGCGTCGACATCGCGGCTACTCGGGTCGGCTTTACTGTGCTTACTCTGCTCAGCGTCGGGTGTCTCGTCGGCTCGAGCGTCGGCCTCGCCATCCTCGCCGGCTACCGGGATCGGCTGGACGACATCTCCGAGCGCCAGGCCTGGTCGCTCGTCGGGATCGAGGACCTCTTCTCCGGCCTCGGGCTCGTGACGGGGCTATTGGGCGTCGTGGCGACGCTCGCGCTCGCGGCCATCGGCCACGCCGGCGTGGAGACGATCGACGCGCTCGTCGCCTCCGGAGTTCGTCCCTACCGGGCCGGCCCACGGATCGCGGTGACCGTCGCGGCGGCGAGCGGCATCGCGTTCTGCTGTGCGATCACGGTCTTCGTTCTCGGGACGTTCACCGAGTCGTTTGAGTAGCCGGGCCTCGAGAACGCCTCCCCGTTCCGTTTTACTCGCGAGCGACCGTCACCCGCCCGTCGCTCGTTTCCAGTTCGAACCCGAACTCGCGCAGACAGGCCCGCGTGGAGCCGCCCGACCGGTGGACGAGCACCTCCACGAGGTCGGACGGTTCGTCGATGTCCGTCGCGAGCCGGTGGGAGTCCACCGACTCGAGCGTGGCACCGATCCCGGCGGCGATCTCGCGGTGATCGAGGTACGACGCGCCGTGGTAGTCGACCCGGAACTCGGGATGGCGAACCACCAGTGCGTTCGTCCCGCCGCCACGACCCGGGGCGACGACGACGTCCGCATCGGGTTCGAAAAGTCGCTCGAGCGCGGCCGGCGTCGCGAGCGCGAGATCGGCCATGACGACGGCGACGGCGTCGCTCCCGTCTCCAACCGACTCGAGGCGGGCGTTGACCGCGTCGGTGAGCGGTCGGTCGTCGACCTCGACGGTCACGTCGGCGACGTTGGCCGTGGGGTTGCCGGAGTCGAAGTCGGAATCAGAATCGAAATCGAAATCGAAGTCGAAGTCGAACGCCAGCGCCGACGACAGCGAAAGCGGCGCCGTCGACACTACCGTCGGCTCACACTCCCGGTCGGTCTCCTCGAGCGCCCCGAGCACGTCCGCGAGCATCGCTCGTGCGATCGTCGATCGCTCTTCGGAAGAGAGAACGCCCTCGAGGCGTGTTTTCGGCGACGTCGCGGCGAACGGAACGACGACCTGCATCTGTCGATCCTCTCTCGTACGCGTTCAAAAGCACGTCGGAGTCGATGAAAAAGGCGTTCTCCGGGGCGACCGCCGACGGCGGTGGCGCGGTTCGACCACACCGGGTCGCGTTCGGTACGTGCCCCCCGACACGCGAGCGACCGTCGAGCGCGGTTCGTCGACCTGTGCTGTCTCCGGGTTCGGGTTCGGATTCGAGTTCGGATCCCACGGTCGTCCGGAAACGACCGCGATCACCGTCATCGATTCACGTCCGTGATTCGAGCCGGTGTGCCGAAACGGTATTGCCCGGCGAGAAGCCGCCTCGGCCGCCTCGCCGGCAGTCCCGCTCAGAACAGCGGCTCGAGTTCGTCCTCGTCGTCCTCGACGAGTTCCTCGAGGTTCTCCTCGCTTTCAGACTGGATATCCTCGATGTTGTCCTGGGCCTCGATCGCGACCTGCTGGAGGCGCTTGATGCGCGGAACGTCGGTGACCCCCGAGAGCAAGATTGCGGCCGAGACTTCGGGCTCCTCGCGCGGGAAGTCGCCACCGCGAACTTCCATGCTGCCCGTTTCTTCTTCGAGCCACTTGCGGCCGCGTTCGATGCCTTTCCGGTTGAGATACTCCGAGGGACCGGAGAGGACCAGCAGCGCGCGTTCGGCACCCTCGATCTCACACGGGAGCGTGAGCCGGCCGAGCGCGGCCTTGCGGACGAGGCTCGTGATGCGGTTGGTCGTGTTCGCGGCGTCCAGATCGTCACCCGCGTCGTCCCCGGTAAACCGGGAGAGGAGGCCGCCGCCCGTGTTCAGTTCGACCTCCTCGCTGGCGTAGCCGACCGTCGAGACGCCGCCGCCCGAGAGCGTGTTGATGATCTCGGAGGAGTCGACGACGCTCTCGGCGACCTCCTCGCCGTCGCCGACCTCGCCGGCGCCGAAGAGGACGCCGAACCGACGGACGATTTCCTCGTTGATCTTCTCGTAGCCCCCCTCGACGGACTCGCCGGTCTGTCGCCAGGAGTCGTTGTCGAAGACGAGCAGGTTGTCGACCTCGCGGACGAACGTCTGGAACGAGCGGGCCGCGTTGAGCGTGTAGATGCCACCCTCGTCCGTGCCCGGCAGGACGCCCAGCCCGTAGACGGGGATGGTGTAGATCCGCTTGAGGTGCTTCGCGAGGACGGGCGCACCGCCCGAACCGGTCCCGCCGCCCATCCCGGCGACGACGAGAAACGCGTCGACCTCGTGGGTCGGGATCGCGTCGATCGCGTTCTGGACCTCGTCGATGTCCTCTTCGGCGATTTCCGCGCCGAGTTCGTTGTCCGCTCCGACACCGTGGCCCTTGACCCGGGCCTGGCCGATCAGTACGCGGTTTTCCTGCGGGATCCGCTCGAGACCCATCAGGTCCGCTTTCGCCGAGTTGACGGCGACCGCAGCACGGACGATCCCACTGTTCGTCCGCTCGTCGTACTCGAGAAAGCGGTCTACGATTTTACCACCGGCCTGTCCGAATCCGATCATCGCCAGCTTCATTGTTTGTCAGGGGGCTCCGTTGGGTAGGTAAGAGAGGTATTGAGGACATAAGTCTTTTGATGAGGAAAGTTACTGTCTAAATTCACTGCCGAGAAAACAGGGAGAAGAGACCGTTCTCCGAACGAAACAATCACTATGGACGAAACGTCAAACGAGGGTCGGTCACGTTGTTTATATTATATTTGTTGGCCGCTATCGGTCCCACCAGCCGCTCCCAGGCGGACAGTAAACGACCCCCGACCCACGATTCGTACGGATTGCTGTGATTTACCGGCGCGACCGCAGGACGGCTCGCGGTACCGCCGGGAACGACTTACAGCAGTCCGTATCAGACCGACTCTCGAGGTGTCCCGGAACTAATCGGCTGTGGTTCCAGTCCGAGGTACGCCCCGAGCGTCGTGAGGTCGTCGACGTCCACGCCGAACGCGGTCATATCGTTGCCGGTAACGGTGTTGTCCATCTCGAGCGACCGCGCCTGGTCGGGGCCGAAGGGGACGAACGGCAGCGGGTCCGCCGCCGTCAGGCCGAGTTTCGCCAGCGGCATCGGGATCGGCAGGACGGTGACCGATTTCCCCTCTGCCTCGTAAGCCAGTTCCGTCACCTCGGCCAGCGTCAGTACCTCCGGGCCGGCGACCTCGTAGGTCTCGCCGACGTGGGTCTCGTCCTCGAGGGCGTCGGCCAGCATGGGCACGAGGTCGCCGACCCAGATCGGCTGGAACCGCGTCTTCCCGCCGCCGGGTAGTCCCGTGACGTACGGCGTCGTCAGTTCCTTCGTGAACTCGACGAACTCGCCGCCATCGCCGAAGACGACCGAGGGCCGGAAGATCGTCCACTCGAGGTCCGACTCCCGGACGACCCCCTCGGCCTTCCCCTTGGCGCGGATGTAGTCGGTGTCGCCCTGGGGATCGGCCC
This sequence comes from Halobiforma lacisalsi AJ5, assembly GCF_000226975.2. Taxonomy (NCBI): domain Archaea; kingdom Methanobacteriati; phylum Methanobacteriota; class Halobacteria; order Halobacteriales; family Natrialbaceae; genus Natronobacterium; species Natronobacterium lacisalsi. The sequence goes on from NZ_CP019285.1 coordinate 397,891, forward strand.
CGAGCGCACTCAGCTGGACGAACCGATCGACGCCTTCCGTCTCCGCGAGATCGACGAGGTTCTCGGTCCCGCGGAGGTGGACCGTCTCGTGATCGGTGCCCCTGGGCTGGAACAGCGGCGAGAGCGCGACCAGGTTGACCACAGCGTCGTGGCCCGCGACCGCGTCTCGAATCGAGTCGGCGGCGCTCACGTCGCCCATCGCCACCTCGACCCCGTCCGGAAGCCCGCGGTCGTCGGGGCTGCGGGACAGCGCCGTCACGTCGTGACCCCGGTCGTGCAGTTCCGTACAGAGATTCCGCCCGATGAAGCCGGTGCCGCCCGCAACGAGGATCTTCATAGTCGAAACGTACACGCGAGGCGATAAATAGCTAGTCGGCTACGCTGTTGTGTTCGGCCACGGCGGCGGGGCGACAGGTCCTTGTACCTCCCCCAGCGACGTGCGAGCATGCTCGTCACGCTCGAGGGGCTGGACGGCAGCGGCAAGACGACGGTCTGGGAGGCCCTCCAGGACGCCTACCCCGATGCAGTCTTCACCCGCGAACCGACGAACGACTCCTGGTACGGCGACGCGGTCTACCGATCGATCGAGGACGACGACGCCGACTCGCTGGCCGAACTCTTCCTCTATACCGCCGACCACGCCGACCACCTCACCCGGAAGATCGAACCGGCCCTCGAGCGCGGCGACCTCGTCGTGTCCGATCGGTACTCCGACTCCCGTTTTGCTTACCAGGGGGCGACTCTGGAGGACTACGACCGGCTCGAGGTTCCCGACCCCCTCGAGTACGTCGTCGCCGTCCACGCGCCGTTCACGATCGACCCCGACCTGACGATCTACCTCGACGTCGACCCCGACACGGCCGCCGACCGTGCGGGCGCGACGAACAAGTTCGAGCGCGTCGACTACCTCGAGACCGTCCGGAAGAACTACGAACGGCTGGTCGAGCGCCACCCGGACCGGTTCGTCCGCGTGGACGCGAACCGGTCGCCCGAAGCGGTGCTCGAAGACGTGGAGGACGCGTTGACTGACGCGGTCGGGGACGGGTACTAGGCTCAATCCATCGCGATGTACGTCTGGGTCCCCTCGACGCCGTCGATACCCTGAATCTTGGTCGCCGCGATCTCCTTGACCGCCGCGGGCGTGTCGACCTGAGCCTTCGCGATGATGTCTACATCGCCCGCGACGATGTGGGCCGATCGGACGCCCTCGATGGCTTCCATCTCCGTTCGTAGTCGATCCGCCTCGCCCGTGTTCGCTTTGACCATGACGAATGCTGTAACCATTAGTTGACACCTCCCGATCCCGAGCCGGCGTTGGCGACCGCCTGGGACGCGGATTCCCCGACTAGCAGCTGCCGGATGTCGCTCAGTACCTCGAAGTCGGCCAGCACGACTACCCGATCGCCTACCTCGAGCGATTCGTCCTCGCCGGGTAACTCGAGTTCACCGTCGTGCTTGCCGAAGGCCAGCACCCGCGAATCCGCGGGCAACTCGAGTTCGCTGATCGTGTAGCCGTTGACCGGCGCGGCGTCGGTAATCGTCAGTTCGACGACCTGCAGGTGCTGTTCGATGTCCGCGATCGCACGGATCGTCCCGCCAAGCAGGGCGTTTTTCGCGCCGATCGCGCCGAGCCGTTCGGGGTAGATGACCTCGTCGACCTCGTCGGCGTACTTCCGGTAGATCTCCTCGCGGTAGGCCTCGTCGATGCGCATGACGGTCCGGCAGCCGTAGTGTTTCGCGATCATACAGGCCGTAAAGTTGACGTTGAGGTCGCCGGTCAGCGCACCGAGGGCGTCGGCCTCCGCAATGCCGGCCTCCTCGAGGAAGTGCTCCCGGGAGCCGTCACCCTCGACGACGGTAAACGCCTCGTTTCGGGCCCGCTGGACGCGTGGCTCGTCGCGTTCGACGAGCGTCACCTCGTGGCCTTCGTCGCGGAGAACGCGCGCCGTTCGCAGCCCGACCCGACCGGCGCCGATAATCACGAACCGCATGGCGAGGGATACGCTCCCGCCCTCCAATAAGTTTGCCCCAGTGTACCACACCACAGGATCGGGCAAAGCCTTTAGTCATGTCAGAGAGTACCACACCCTCGAGATGGTACACGCGTTCATTATGGTGAAGACGGCCGCCGGGAAGTCCGAGGGTCTGCTCGCCGACATCAGGGGCCTCGAGAACGTCGCCGAGGCCCACATCGTCGCTGGGAATTACGACATCATCGCGGAGGTCAACGCGCCCGAGGTCTACGACATCCTGGAAACCGTCTCCTCGAGCATGCAGGCCCTCGACGGCGTGACGGATACGAAAACGTACATCGCGATGGACTAGTACCGTTCCAACCGTCGACTGATGGGTCGAACCGGCCCGCACGAGCGGATTCGACCCATCAGTTCAGGCTTGGACCGCCACTAGCGGCGAGCGCCGACCTTCGAAGTCGGACTCGTTGCCCGGTCTCGTCCCGTTCCGTTCGACAGCGATCGACGATCGGCGCGACGATCGACGGCGTTCCGTCCGGAAGATCACATCGGCATGCCGCCACCTTCTCCTGGTCCCTCGTCAACCGCGCCCTCCGCGTTCTGCTGGGCGCTCTCGAGGAGCGTCGCGGCCGGGCCGCGGTAGTCGTAGCCGGGGATGATCCCCTGGGCGAAGGTCCCTTCGACGAACTCGATGAGCGCCTTTGCGTCCTCGACCCCCTCCGTCGCGTTCCAGGCGACGTACTCGAGGTCGACGGTCACCTCGCGGGGGCCGCGTTCGACCGCCGGTTCCTGGTGGGTGCTCGTGTGGGCGACGGTGAACGCGTCCTCGAGTCGCCGCTCGAGGGTCTCGTACCAGCCGTCCTCGACGACCGGGGCGACCGTCTCGCCCTCGACTGCCTCGTCGAGCGTCGGCAGCGTGACGGTGATCGAGAACCGGGCGTCGCGCTTTCCCTCGGCGTTCGTGGCGGTGACGACGGCGTCGAAGACCGTCGTCTCGAGTCGGTAGGCCGCGCTGTCGTCGGTCGCCTCGAACGCGTCGTGGGCCTCGAGGGCGCTCGCTGCGGCGTCGGGGATCTCGGTCATTATCGCCGTAAACGGGGGTGACGGAGAAGGATGTTACGTTGTCTCCTCTCGGCAATCGAACCGTTTCGCCCCGAAATCGAGTGTCGGCGCCGGGATCGTTTCACGATCGAAGTCGCTCGTTTCCCGCGGGCACGCCCCGCATAACTACAACCGATATCGCCGTTTTCCGTCGGCATGACTCTCGACAGACACGCCGCCGAACGTCGCCGCTTCGCTCGCCTCCTCGGAACCGACGGAGAGGCCGGGTGCGGGCTCCCGATCGGCGAAGACTCCGGGCAAGGGTCGGAGCCGCGATCCGACACGGGCGGCGACGCGAAACGCGGGGGAGAGGACGAGCATCGACACGGATCGGTACGTGCGGACGAAGACACCGCCCGCTCGCGCGGCACGAGTAACTCGAGCGCGGAGTGAGGAGTGAAGAGTGAGGAGTGAACACTCCGGGGCGCTCGAGCGTGGATACGGGACGCGACGCTCCCGGAGCGAATGAGTCGGCGCGAACCGACGTCGACACGATCGCTTCCCTCGGGACCGTCAGGAGACCGTTCGCTCCTCGAGGAACGAGTTGAGCGCCGTCGCGACTTCCTCGAAGTCCTTGACCGTGAGGCCGTCGGTCGTCGCGAAAACGCCTTCGCTTTCGGTCGTTACCCTGATCAGGAACCCGTTGTCGAAGACGCGGATCGTGTAGTTGTACTCGCCGAGTTCGGAACTCTCGTAGGCCGTCTGGGCCGTCTTGAACCCGCGCCACTCGTGGCCGATGAACGTCGAGAGGTCGGCGTCGCGCTCGAGGTCCTCCCGCAGGTAGACCTGTTCGTAGTCGTCGCGGGTGAAGTAGGTCACCGACCGGAGGCTGTCGCCGATCGCCGTCCGGCAGGTGGTTACGATCCGGTCCGCCGCCTCCGGGGTGAGCAACCCTGTTGCCATGTCGGCCGGTCGGACCGCGCCACCGTAACTCCCGGGGGAAGTTCTCAACCAGTTGAACGGACAACCGACGCCGCGGCTCAGGCTCAGGCCGCGTCGATCGCGCGATCCAGGTCCGCGATGACGTCCTCGACGTCCTCGATGCCGACCGAGAGGCGCACGAGGTCGTCGGTGACGCCGCTCGCGAGTTTCTCCTCCTCCGTGAGCTGCTGGTGGGTCGTGCTCGCCGGGTGGATGATCAGCGTCTTCGCGTCGCCGACGTTCGCGAGCAGGCTCGCGAGGTCGACCTCGTTACAGACCGTCTCGGCCGCGTCGTAGCCGCCCTCGAGGCCGAAGGTGATCATGCCGCCGTAGCCGCCCTCGAGGTACTTCGTCGCGTTCTCGTGGGTCTCGTGGCTCTCGAGGCCGGGGTAGTTGACCCACTCGACCTCGGGGTGGTCCTCCAGATACTCCGCGACCGCCTGGGCGTTCTCGCAGTGTTTCTCCATGCGCAGCGGCAGGCTCTCGAGTTTCTGCAGCGTGACCCAGGCGTCGAACGGTGCCTGCTGGTTGCCCAGGTCGCGCAACCCGCGGGTGCGTGCGGCGATGGCGAACGCCTGCTCGCCGAACGTCTCGTAGAAGTTGACGCCGTGGTAGGCGGGGTTCGGCTCGGCGATCTCGGGGTAGTCGCCCTCGTCCCAGGGGAACGAACCGCCGTCGACGAGGACCCCGCCGACGGTCGAGCCCGCGCCGTGGATCCACTTCGTCGTCGAGTTCCAGACGAGGTCGGCGCCGTGCTCGAGCGGCCGGCAGAGGTACGGCGTCGCGAACGTGTTGTCGACGAACAGCGGGACGTCGTGGTCGTGGGCGATGTCCGCGATCCGTTCGATGTCCGGCGTCACCAGCGCGGGGTTGCCGATCGTCTCGAGGTGGACGAACGCGGTGTCGTCGTCGATGGCCTCCTCGTAGGCCTCGTAGTCGAGCGTGTCGACGAACTTCGTCTCGACGCCGCGTTTCTCGACGGTGTGGGTGAGGTAGGTGTAGGTCCCGCCGTACAGCGACGACGAGGAGACGATGTTGTCGCCCGCCTCGGCGAGGATGAACGTCGCGAGGTCGAACGCGGCCATCCCCGAGGAGGTCGCGAGCGCCCCGACGCCGCCCTCGAGCGTCGCGATACGCTCCTCGAGGGCGGCGTTCGTCGGGTTCATGATCCGCGAGTAGATGTTGCCGAACTGCTCGAGTCCGAACAGGTCGGCGGCGTGCTCGGTGTCCTCGAATTCGTAAGAAGTGGTCTGGTACAGCGGCGGCGCTCGCGCTCCCGTCGTCGGGTCGGGCTCGTACCCGGCGTGGATGCTGTCAGTGGCGAACCGGCGATCGTCGGTGTCCTCGCTCATACGTGCCGACACTCGCATCCGGGGAACCTAAAACCGCGAGTTGTCGCAAAAGACGCCGACGTCGAGGACGACGGCCGCTGAGCGCGACTGTCGAGAACTCGTCGGACCGTGACGCGGTCAGAGGAACGGGAACGGCGCGGTCAGCGCGAAGATCGACGCGAGCGGGTCCCGGAGCAGGACGAGCAACAGCCCCGCGCCGACCGCCGCGGCCGTCCAGACGATCATGATGAACAGCATCCGCTTGACCTCCGCTTTCCGTTCGCCGCCGGTCAACCCGTCGGATTCTCCGTGGCTCATTGACGGCAGTCGTTCCGCCACGGACATAATTCTACCTCTCGAGACCGTCCCGGACGCGAAAACGACCGGCGGACGCTCACCGTCGACGCGTCCCCGGAACGAGCGCGACGACCGCGACCACAACCCCGAGCGCCACTGCGAGCGCGAGCAGGCCCGTGAATCCGGGCACCGGTTCCGAGTCGGTGTCGCCGGACTCCGACCCTGCTCCCGAACTGTTGGCCGGTGTCCCTTCGGAACCGGGATCGGTCGCATCCGAATCGGTTGCGGGCTCGCCGACCGTTACCGTCCCCGCACCGAGCGTCGGATCGACTGCGCTGCCGCCGTCAGCGTCGACCTGCGCGTTCGACACCCGTAACTCCGTTTCCCCGGGGGCAACGCCGGTGACGGCGACTCGTGCCAGCGTGACGTTCGCCGCGCCGTCCGTAACCGCGTCGTCGAGGTCGACGGCCTCGAGGGTGACCGACCGCTCGTCCGCGCTCACGACCGGATCGGTGGTGATCCCGAACTGCTCCGGGTAGCTCGCGTCCGAAACCGTCGCGACCCCGGCCGACTCGAGTTCGAGTTCGAGCGTAAAGCCCGCGAGCCCGTTCGGCGCGTCGGTCAGCGCGACGCGGTGAATGCCTGGCTCCCCATCGGCGGGATCGCCGACCGTCGCGTCCGAGACGACGATTTCGGGGCCCTCGGTCGCGCTCGCCGCGGGTCCGACCGCGAGCGTCGCCACGAGCGCGAGGCAGGCCCCGGCCATGCCGAGCCCGACGAGAACGCTCCCGATCGACGGCCGCCGGAATCGCGACACGACTGCACGCCGGCAGGTTCGGATCGACGGTGTCCCGGTCACAGTTCGTCGTACAGCGCGACGACGTCGTCGTAGTCGATGCGGCCGTTCTCGTTGAAGTCGAACGCCTCGTCGTTTAGCTGCACGGCGTCGTCCTCGAGGTGCTCGAACAGGACGACGACGTCGTCGTAGTCGAGCCGGCCGTTGCCGTTGACGTCCTCGAACCTGCCGTCGCCGTCGGGATCGGTCGGCGCGTCGGTCGGCCCCGATCCGCCACCGCCGATCGGCGGCGGGCCGGTCACGACGACGCTCGGCCGGGACTGCGGGTCGATTGAGGCGGCATCATCGTCGTCCAGAGCGTGGACGTCGATCGTCAGATCGGTCGTTCCCGGTCCGGTTCCCTCGAGTTCGAGCGTCGCCAGCGTGACCTGCCGCCCGGAGCCGATCTCGTCCTCGAGGTCAGCGAAGCGGAACTCGACGCTCGAGCCGTCTCCGACGGTCGGACCGCTGGTGAGTTCGAGCCCGTCGTGGTAGCTGGCGTCGACGATTTCGGCAACCGCTGGGTGTTCGACGGACACCGTAACCCGACCGCCCGCGATGCCGTCCGGCACCGACGAAACCGTGAGATCGACCTCGCCCGTCGCGCCGTGGCTGACGGCGAGCGAGTCGACGGTGATCGTCGTCGGTGGCTCGTACACCCACAGCGCGTCGTTGGGATACGAGCGGCCGAAGCGACCCTTGTCCTCACAGAGGAGAACGCGGCCGTCGTCCATCACCATCACGTTGTCGAGGTTGATGAGCGAGACGTCCTGCAGCGATTCGGGATCGCTGGGATTCGGGCCGACGATGACCGGCTCGAGCCGGGAGACGTCGTAGTGCTCGTCGAGTTCACCCCGGTAGAGGAGGCCGGTGTCGACCTCGTCGAACCGAAGGTCACCCTGCTCGTCGGTCATCGAACCGCCCAGCGAGGAGATAGCGAAGTAGATGAAGTCGCCGGGTTCGGCCTCGTCGTGGGCGTCGATCCCTTCGGCCTTGTTGAACTCGACGGTAGCGCCGATCTCCTTCGCGGCCGCGCGAGTCTCGAGGAAGGGGACGCGACGAAGTTCCTCGTCGACGCCGTCGGGGCCGTACTCCTCGTACTGCCGGGCCCACTCGACGATCTCCTCGTCGGTGATGTAGTCCTGGTTGCCGTTGATCGCGACTTCCTCGTCGGCCTCGAGAAGCGCCTGCTCGAGGTCTTCCGCCCAGTCGGTTTCGGCGTGGGTCTCGAGGTAGTCGACCTGCGTGACGTCGTCGTACTCGGCGATCCAGGACTCGACCTCGGCGTTGCTGGCGGTTCCCAGCGGCAGCCACTCGACGTCGAGGTCGACCTCACCGACGGTTCCCGTGCCGACCTCGGTCGCTGCGATGGCGTACAGGGTTCCGCGGACGTCCATCGGATCGTCGTACTCGGTGATCGGCTCGTCGGCCACGAACTTGTAGATGCCCTTCGCACCGCCGTCGGAGGCGCCGTAGACCGTCTTCTCGTCGGGCATGAACTCCGGACACTCCCAGGCTGCACGGCCCATAACCCAGTGTTTCACTGGCTGCTGGTTCTCGGGATCGTCAGCCGTGGGATTGGTGATCTCGACGAAGTACCCGTAGCGGTACCGGTTGGGGAAGACATCCCCGATGGGCCGCCTCGTGTTCTCCCCTTCCTCGCGGTCGACCGGTTCGGCCCCTAGATAGTACGCGAGTTTCTCGTTGCCGGAGAGCGCCCAGGCCCCCGATGGGTACCAGGCGTCGTCGCCGAAGTGCTCCTCGAGAGCGTCGGTCACGTTCGGTGCGTTCGGTCGGTTCCAGAACTCGCTGCCGCCGCGGATACCGACGCCGCTACCTTCCTCGGTGATATCGCTGACCGTGTGGGTGCCGCTGACCCTCGGATGGCCGTACTCTTCCTCGGCGGAGACCGGGGTCTCCCAGGGGGTCAGGTCGCCGTAACAGTTGATTTTCGTCCCGCCGAGTGCGCGGAAGGCGTCGGTGTTCTCGACCTGCAGCGCCCGCTCCAGATCGGCTTGCCAGTACCCGTCCTCGTCGCGGTATAGCGGCGTCCGGGAGATGCCACCGGGGCGCGTCTCGTGGTTCGTGAAGAGATAGCCCTCCGTGCCGTCCTCGGTCGTCGACACGAAGAAGTTCATGTCGGTGACGTCGCCGACGCCGACGTAGCTCTCGTCGACGAGGTCCGCGACGTCTTCGCCGTCGGGCGTCTCCTGGTGCCCCCAGCGTTCGGTCCCGCCGTTGATCTCGTCACCAGCCCGGGCGAGCAACCGATACTCGCCCGTTGCGGTCTTGACTTTCCGCTGCTCTTCTTCGGTTCGCGGGGGTTCCATCTCCTCGAACTCATCGTTTTTCCCGTTGAACGTGAACTGGAAGTCGTCGATGACGCCGACGCCACCCTCGTTCCACGGCTCCGGGTTGTCGGTGCTCGGGGCCTGGAGGCTGTACACCATTTCGCCGGTCTCGAAGACGAACGGGCCGGTGACCTCCGCGCCGAACGCCGTCGTCGAGAGTCGCTTCATCGACCCCTCGACGTACGGTGCTGCAGGCGTATCGTGTTCGTCCGGCCGCTCCTGTGCACTTGCGCTCCCGACCGCGCTGACGCCGACCGCGGCGGCGACGGACGAGGCCATCAGGTTTCGCCTGGTAAATTCGACCATGCAGCCGGAGAATGCTGAAATTATCAAATAGCGCTTTATAATATGGGCCTATACGAATGAATAGATGACCTTTTGGCCGATAGAATTATATATTCCGCCAGGACGGCCGATAGAGTTATGTGCGTTGCTAGCCGCCTCGTTCCGATCTCGAGTCCTATATAGCGATCCCTACGCCCGCAGTCGCGTCTCGTGAAGTGGGACCGGAGTTTGAACGCACCGTCGCGGCCCCGACTGGCCGGCGCCACGACGGCTGTCAGCGAAAAAGGAGTCGGTCAGCGGTTCTGCGGTCGCTCGCTACTCGAGGCCCTGATCCGCCGCCTCGCTTCGAATCTCGTCGGCGCGGCGCCGGACCCACGAGAGATACCGCTCGATTTCGGACGGATCCGCGCCGTAGAAGGAGCCGACCCAGTTCACGTCGCCCCAGGGGCAGGCGACGAGGTACGCAGCGAGCGTATCCTTCCCCCCTTGGACGACCTCCGGCGGAATCCCGCGGTCGCCGGTCCCTTCCTCGACGAAGCCGTTCACGTCGAAGTAGACGTCGGCGTAGAGCCGGGCATCCTCGAGGGAATCGAACGCGGTTTCGGCGTGATCGGGTGCCTCGAACCGGTAGCGCGGTTCGGCGTCGGCATCGGCATCGGCATCGGCGTCGGCGTCGGCGTCGGCGTCGGCGGATTCGGCTTCGGTTTCGACGATTCGAACGCCGAGGATGTACTCCTCGACGACTGCGTCGGCGGGTTCGGGGGAAGCATCGGAGGTTGACATGACCGGTCCTATCAGTACCCGAACTCGTCACGGTATTGAACGTATATATGAGGACTATATTCCGCTCGTGAACGACCCGGAACGCTACGTCGACATCGACACGCGAGCGATGACGCCCTCGCTACGAACCGGCCTTGACATCCTCCCACCCCTGAAGGGGTGGGCTTTCGCTCGCTATCTGTCAGTGGTTCCGCCGCCATCGGCACCCGATCCCTGCTCCGTGGCGGTGTCGCCACCGCTGCCGGTCGTCATCTCGAGGACTGCCTCGGCCTCGACCGGAAGCGTCGGCGACACGGATCAGGAACCGGTCTCCGTCGACGTGTCCCCCGCGACTCGAGGGAGGCAGCCGTGGAGCCGAACGAAAAGACGCCGTCCCTACTCGGACGGCGGACAGAGAGCGACGCCCCTACTCCAACAGCGGTTCGCCGGTCATCTCCGGCGGCCGCTCCAGGTCGATCAACTCGAGCAGCGTCGGCGCGATGTCGGCGAGCGTGCCGCCGTCGCGGACCGTTCTGCCGGCGTCGGTCCCGTCCGGTGCGAGGTAGATCAGCGGGACGTCGTTGTACGTGTGTGCCGTGTGGGGGTCGTCCTCGGTCCCCATGTTATCGGCGTTGCCGTGATCCGCCGTGATCAGGACGTGGGCGCCGTACTCCTCGAGGGTCGCCACCAGCCGCCCGAGCTGTTCGTCGACGGCCTCGACGGCCTCGATCGCGGCCTCGTAGTCGCCCGTGTGGCCGACCATGTCGGGGTTGGCGTAGTTGAGCACGAGCGTGTCCGGATCCTCGGACTCGATGACGTCGACGGCGGTGTCTGTCACCTCGGGCGCGCTCATCTCGGGCTGTTCGTCGTAGGTCGGCACGTCGGGGCTCTCGACGATCTCGCGGATCTCGCCGTCGAACTCGACCTCGCGGCCACCGTTCAGGAAGTAGGTGACGTGGGCGTACTTCTCGGACTCGGCGATCCGCAGTTGCGTCCGGCCCGCGTCGGCGAGCACCTCGCCCAGCACGTTCTCCGGCTGGGACGGCGGGTACGCGACGGGTAGGTCGAACGTCTTGTCGTACTGGGTCATCATGACGACCTCGGCGTCCGGCGGACTGGTCGCGACCTCGCCGGCCCAGTCCTCGGGCCGGATGTCGGCGAGCATCCGCGTCAACTGGCGGGCGCGGTCCGAGCGGAAGTTGAACCAGACGACCGAATCGCCGTCCTCGAGCGCCGGACGGTCGGACACGAGCGTCGGTTCGACGAACTCGTCGGTCACGTCCCGCTCGTAGGACTCCTCGACCGCCTCGAGGGCCGACTCGGCCTCGTGCTCGGCCCGACGGTTCACGATGGCGTCGTAGGCCCGCTTCGTCCGCTCCCAGTTCTGGTCGCGGTCCATCGCGTAGTAGCGGCCCGAGACCGTCGCGACGTGGCCCGTCCCGTGCTCGTCGATCACGTCCTCGAGGGTCGCGAGGTACTCCCGGCCGCCGGTCGGCGAGGTGTCCCGGCCGTCGGTGATCGCGTGGGTGACTGCCTCCACGTCCCGGTCGCCGGCCAGTTCGATCAGCGCGTGCAGGTGCTCGTGGTCGGAGTGGACGCCACCGTCGCTGACGAGACCGACGAAGTGGATCTTGCCATCGTTTGCGAGGGCGTTGTCGAACGCCGCGTTGATCGCGTCGTTTTCCCGGAAAGAGCCGTCCTCGATCGAATCGGAGATGCGCGTGTACTCCTGGTAGACGACCCGTCCCGCGCCGATGTTCAGGTGGCCGACCTCGCTGTTGCCCATCTGGCCCTCCGGGAGGCCGACCCGTCGCCCGGAGACCTCGAGGGTGCCGTACGCGCCGCTCTCGGCGAGTCGATCGAACGTCGGCGTCTCGGCGGCGGCGACGGCGTCGCGCCCCTCGTCGGTTCCGAGACCCCAGCCGTCGAGTACGATCAACGCAGCGTCCATGTGCGACGGATGTCCACCCTCGCGTAACTAGCTGTCGTTGTTCCCGACGTTTGCGTTGTGGCGATCCGGTAACCTATCTACGATACATAAATTATTTGTGAAAAATCATATATTGTTGAAAAAATCGGGCTCGAGTTCGCCGAACGGTCCCGCTTCGGGCCCGATGCCGACGTCGAGCGGATCGACGTCACCTACACCCACCACCCGATCGAACTCGAGGACGAGGCCTCGACGAGCGAGTACGACATCGCGGAAGCCTCTTGCACGTGACAGAGTCGAACCGAGTCCGGCCGACGCTCGTCTCTCCCCTCGAGGTCCGCAACCGTGAACGCGACCGCGAACGCCGGCGAGCGCAACCCTGAACACCGTTGCATCCCAATCGACCCTAATGAGCGACTCCGACGGCGACCCCGATCCGGAGCCCACCCTCGAGGACCTTCCCGAGGACGCGCCGGTCGTGCTCTTCGACGGCGTCTGCAACCTCTGTAACGGGTTCGTCCAGTTTCTCGTTCCGAGGGACACCGAGGGCGTGCTCTACTTCGCCTCGCTCCAGTCGGACGCGGCGACGGCGCTGCTCGCCGATCACGAGCCCTCCGCCGACGACCTCGAGTCGGTCGTCCTCGTCGAGGGCGACGACTGTTACGTCAAATCCGACGCCGTCATTCGGGTCGCCCGCCACCTGGGTGGGATCTACACGCTCGCGGCGGTCGGCCGCCTCGTCCCGCGACGACTCCGGGACCGGCTCTACGATTTCGTCGCGGCCAACCGCTACGACTGGTTCGGCAAGAAAGAGCAGTGCATGGTGCCGACCGGCGACGTACGGGAGCGGTTTCTCGGGTGAGTCCGCCGGTCAAGCGTCGTGGTCGAAGGTCACGCTGCATCGCCCGAGACGCCGTCCGTCCCGGTGGTCGCTGCGGGCGGAACCGAGTAAACGACGGCTAGTCGGTGACTACGGTCTCGAGGGCGAGTGAAGCGACCCATTACGGGTCGAGAAACAGTCAGCGACGACGAAAATCGCCGACCACTAGACTTTTGCGGGTAGACCGGAAGCCAACTGTCATGACGCTCGATCCGGTCCACTTCGACGGCATCGCGCGGCTCGCGCGGCGGATCGACCACGGGGCCGACGAGCGCGACCGCCGTGCGTTCGCCGAAACCGTCTGGGAGGAGTTCCTCGACCCCTTGCGGGGGAAGGACGGGCGGGCCGTCCTCGAGCCGATCGACGAGCAAGCGCGTCGCCTCGTCGACTGCGAGGCCGTCGCGCTGCGGGAGCGAGAGTTCCCGACCGAACACGGACTCGACGCGGGGACGATCAACCCGACGACGTTCAAGAACGGCCTCGTCGTCGACATCGCCCAGGCCGCGATGAGCGCGACGCCGAGCGACCTCGACCTGCACCGCTCGCGGACCGTCGTCGCGACGGTCCACTCGAACGACGAGACGATGACAGTCGACGACGCCTGGCGGAAGTTCGACGAGGGGTTCAGCCGCAGTCGCGTCGTGAAGGTCCCGCCCCTGCCGCGGTTCGCCGAGGGCGTCGTCCACGCGCTGGCGCTGTACCTCGCCGAGAGCACCCACGCCCGCACCCACGCCGAGGACGTCGAGGACCTGCTGGTGCTGGACGGCCCGATCTATCCCCGCGGACTGCTCCGGTGGGCCGACCAGCACCCCGACCTCGCGGACTTCCTGCTCGAGGACCCCCGGCCGACGACGGTCTTAGAGAACTACGTCCGACTGGTCGAGGAGTTCGTCGACCGGGACCGGCCGCTCGTGGGCTTCGTCAAGAACCCGGCGACACGGGCCATCACGCGAACGCTAAAAGGCGACCGGGACGTCGAGGTCAGCACGCCGTGGAACGACGACGCGGCGCTTTTCACGCGGCTCCTCGAGCGCGGCGAGTACGTCGACGACGTCGACGGGACGCGGTGGAAACGGGACACGTCGGCGCTCTCTTACACGAACTGGTTCCGCTCCCGCGGGGGCGTCGACGCGCCCCTGTCGGCCGACGGCGACGCGCTCGGCGTCGACCGAAACCTCCCGCTCGAGAACTACGAGGTGACTTTCTTCGTCGTCTACGACCCGCGGGACGACCTGGTCTACCGGGTCGAGGCCCCCTACGCGTTCACCAGGGATCCCGACCGTCGCGAGCGGCTGACGATGCAGGTGCTCCAGGACGTCGCAGTGGCGCACGGCCCGCCGACGATCGTCGAGAAAGCCGACGAGTTAGCCCGGATCGACCGCTCGGAGAAGCGATCGCTGCGCGAATCCTTCGAGGAGGAGTTCGAGACGAGCCAGGACAGGACCTACGACGATCACCGCTGGGACGAGCCGGCGAGCTACTGAACGCTGTGGTTCAGGTTTGATCCGATCGTTCGACTTTCTCGACCTCGAGTTCGACGGCCTCCGGATCGACCCCGATCCGGGCGAACTGCGTGCGGACGTGTTCCTTGGCCCCCTCAACGGCCTGCTGTCGGGTGTCGAACCCCCGCGGCATCGGCGACTCGAAGGCGACGTGGACCTCCCGGTCGTCGATCCGCTGGACCGTTCCGCCGCTGTCGACCTCGTAGAACTCGTCGCAGACCCAGACGTACGCGGCGTTCCCGTCGGGTGCACCGCTGAAGGAGGGCGGGCGTTCACCGCGTTCGTACAGCGTGCCGGTGAGTTCCGTCCCACCGGCGCTGCCGCGTACCAGAAGCATTGGTGAAGATATGCGCCCTGAGGCCAAAAAGGGCGTGGAGACGAGATGAGACGGGTTCCTTCCCCGACGCAGCCGGTCGGCCAGTACGTGTCCGTTACCGGAAACGATTCGGTTTATCCGACCGTCACGGAGCCGTGAGTATCCCTCTTCCGGCCGTCTGTCGGCCGCTCGCTGAGTTATTCGGTGATTACGGGAGTAATGCCCATATTCTTGACCCAAATCGTTTTGGAAACGGGCTTATCCCCCTAGCAGGGGTGTATCTCAGTAATGAGTTCGGACGCTCACCGCGGCGGCGCGACGGGGCACCACCCGCTGGACGACGTTCCGACGGAACACTACGAGCTTCTTCGGGATCCACGGCGGGTTCGCCTCCTCGAGGTTCTCGAGGAGCGGTCGGAGGCGGGAGCGACGCCCTCGCCGACGGAACTCGCGGCGGCGCTGCTCGAGCGCGAGACTGACGAGTCCGACGAATCCGACGAACCCGTCGACGAGCGACGGCGAGACCTTCGCATCTCGCTCGTCCACGACCACCTGCCGCGGCTCGCCGATCACGGGATCGTCGGCTGGGACCGCGACCGGAACGCCGTCGACCTCCACGAAGAGACCCCGCTGCCGTCGGCGTCACTGTCGGCGCTGGTCGAGACCGCCGAGGACGAGGCAGCCGTTCTCGAGCGTGTGACCGACCCGATCCGGCTCCGGCTGGTCGACGACCTCGCCGATAGCAGCCAGCCGCTGTCGGTCGAGCAACTCGCCGCTACCCTCGTCTCCCAGGACGGTACCGTCGGCATGGACCGTGCGAAGATCGCCCTGCACCACTCCCACCTGCCCGCCCTCGAGGAGGCCGGCGTCCTCGAGTACGACCTCGAGTCGGGTCTGGTATCGCTCGCGGACGACGTCCCGACGCTGTTCGGGTAGCGACGGTTCAGTCCGTTCGGCGATAGCTGTCCCGTTTTCTTCTCTATCACCGTCGCTCTCCACGCTCCGCGCTCCGCTCTCCGCTCTCCGCCCTCCGGTCTTCGGCGACCGGATCCTGCGTCCACCCGTCTTCACAGAACTTCAAGGCGGATGCCACGGGGCTTGACCCCCAGGCTGTTGACGCCCGGCAGAGGGAAACGCGTTTTAGGAACCGGTCGGATGTAGTGAACATGACCGATCTGGGCGATTTCGGCGAGTTCGACGCCGACTCCGAGGCGAGCGACGGCGACTCGCAGGGGTCGACACCCCCCGACGGGAGTCACGAAGGGACGACCGAAAGCGGGACGACGGCCTCGACCTCGGTCTCGGCGACCGACACGACCGACCAGGACGACGGGTTCGAAACTGCCGACGTCGAACCCCACGGCGAGGACGTCGGTATCGGCGCGATCTGTGTCTCACAGGGCTTGCGCATCGCCGAGGACGGCGACGAAACCACGCTCCGGGCGTACATCACCCGCGATAACCGCTCCGAGATCCGGATCGGGAGCTACCTCGTCGCCCCCTACCCCGACGGAGGGGCTGCCGCCGGCGGGAGCGCGTCCGGCGAGACGCTGTTCTGTCGCATCACCGCCCTCGAGTACGCCCAGCAGTACCACGCCGACGACGCGACGGAGATCCACGCCCGCCGGGCGATGCGCACCGACGAGGTCGAGGAGGCGGACTACAAGTTCGTCGCAGAACTCGAGCCGGTCGCGATCCTCTACGAGGACAGCGCGGAGCCACGCTCCGCGGAGGACTCGAGCGGCCGGAGCCCGCGAGAGGGAGGCGAACTCAAACGCCGGATGACCGACCGCGTGCCGAAACCCCAGACCGTCGTCCGGCAGGCGACCGACTCCGAGCAGATCAAGACGGGCCTGAAGATACCCGAGGACGGCGTCTTCCTTGGTCACCTCTCGGTCGGCGGCGAGAAGGTGAAGACCGCGGCCTCGCCGCCGACGATCGACTACCGGCTGAAAGACGACTACGACTCCGGCGACCCTCTCGTCTTCCGTCACACACTGATCGCCGGCGGCACGGGGTCGGGGAAGACCCACGGCGCGAAGAACATCCTGCGCCAGTACCTCGCCGAAGAACGAACCTACCCGATGGAGGACGGCCGATCCGTCCAGCCCGCGGTCGTCCAGTTCGACCCCCAGGACGAGTACGCCCAGATGCACGACGACAACCCGGACCTCGACGGCGAGTTCGCCCGCCGCCTCGAGCGCGAGGGCGTCGCCTACGGCGGGGTCGATGACACGACGGCGTTCGTCCCGAAAGTCGGGTCGGCGTCGTACTCGGCGGGCCACCACCGCGCGGAGCAGGTCGAGTTCACCATCCCGTTCTCGATGGTCCACGACAACCCCTGGCTGGTCGCGGGCAGCGGCCTGAACGACAACCAGTACGGCGCGCTGGTGAGCGTCCTCCTGCCGCGGTTCCGAAAGGAGTACGGCCCCGAGGCGACCTACGAGGAGTTTACTTCGTTCCTCGACGACCCGGCGCTGCGGGAGGAACTCGACGAGTCCGGCCGCGTTCACGAGGCGACGTTCGACGCGGTCCGCCGGCGCGTGCTCGGCTTCGATCACGTCTTCGACCAGGACGCGCGGCCGATCACCGACCTCGTTCACGAGTTCGTCCGGCCGGGCGGGCTCTCGGTGGTGCCGACCTACCACATCACCGACACTCGGGCCGCCGAGACGGTCGTTCTCGCGCTCTCTTCGCTGCTGATCGACCAGAAGCTCTCGAACGACCCGACCTACGACCGGATCAAGGAGACGCCCCTAGTCCTGGGGATGGACGAAGCCCACAACTTCCTCACCGACGCCGACAGCGTGCAGGCGGGCAAGGTCATCACGAAGTTCACCGAGGCCGCAAAGCAGGGCCGCAAGGAGCGACTCGGCCTTTTCCTCATCACGCAGGACCCCCAGGACATCGACGACGCCGTCTTCAAGCAGATCAACACTACCGTCGTCCTCAACCTCGGCGACGAGGACGCCATCAAGAGCGTCAACATCCCCTCGAACCTCGAGTCCAAGGTCCCCTACATGGAGAAAGGGCAGATGGTCGTCTACTCGCCGGACAACTCCGAACCCGTCGAGTTGATCGGCCTCCCGAAGTGTCTGACCCGGCACGGACGGGACTGACCTGTCGACTTCGTTACTGAAACCGCGTTCGCCGAACGCTCAAGGCCCTCGCCCCGGTCGTGGGGCGTATGGCAGGCGCGACCCTACAGTTCGAGTTCGACGACCGCGAACGCGAGGCGGAGTTCCTCGTCGCCTACCTCGCCGACGCGTGGGATCGCTTCGAGAGCGCCGACTGGTTCGACACCGGCTGGTTCTGGCGGTACGGCCAGTTCGACGAGTACGACGTCGACTACGGGCCGTCGGTCGAGCTAGTTCTGGAAGGAAACCCCGACGAACTCCTCGAGGCCGAACGGGGGCGGTGGGCCACGCTGCAGGAGGACAGAATCCTCGAGTCGTGGACGCTCGAGCGATACGAGCCGGAGTTCGAGAGCCTGCTGGCCCAGCAGCGCGACGCGAAAGGCGAGGTCGGGGGCGAACTCGACTACCGGCTGAAGCCGCTGACGAGTCGGTTCGCGCTCGAGATGGCCCAGGCTTTCGAGGGTGAACGCGTCCCGCCCGTCGGACGCGAATCGGAGGCCAACCCGACGCCGATCGGCGTCTGGGTCGTCGTCCACTACGTGATGTTGCAGAACGGCTACGACTGGTACGACGAGATCGACGCCGCTTCCAAGGCGATCCGCAACCGCTGTCGGTCGCTCTCGCACTACGGTGGGAGCGAGCGGGCGCTAGACGCCCTGCGGGAAGTCGTCGACGACCTTGAGGAGATAGCGGACGACCTCGAGTCCGGAACGGAGCCGACTTGACGATGGGGTCAACTGCGTTCGCGTTCGACCCGGACGGCTCGCCGACACCACGACGGGAGCACCCAAACGCCATAGTACTCGGGCGAACACCGACTAACGGATGAGCGAGGAACTGGACGACCCGACCGACGCGCTCGAGGCGCTCGGCGACGAGACGCGTCTGGCGATCCTGCGGACGCTGGCGGAGGCCGACGAACCGCTCCCGTTCTCGGAGCTCCGGGACCGCGTCGGCGTCCGGGACTCGGGGCGGTTCAACTATCACCTCTCCCGGCTCTGTGAGTACTTCGTCCGCGAGCGGACCGACGGCTACGAACTCGGCCACGCCGGGACGCGACTCATCGCGACGGCGGACGCGGCAACGACGGACGCAGCGATGGCCGGCGCGGAGGGCACGGACGGGACGGAACCGGCCGCCGAGTCGAACGACGGCTGTCCGGTCTGCGGCGAGGAGAACTGCGAGAAGCTCATTCACGTCCACCTGCGGACGCCCTGGTTCGGGCCCGACCGGGGCTGAGGTCGACGGCTACGCCTCGGGATACCGCATCGCGAGGCTGTACATCTCGCCGACCGCCGCGTCGCCGATATCGGCCGCGAGCCGTTCGGCCCGTTCCAGAAGCGGCCCGGCGAGGTCGTCGGGCAGGCCCGCCGCGCGGTCCCGCACGACGTCGACGTGGGCCTCGAGGAGGTCCGCCGTCCACGGCACGGGCTCGAGGATCGTCTCGGTCCGGTCGTGGCTCCAGCCGTGGCCGGTAAACAGCCGTCGCAGACCCGTGGCAGGGTAGAACGTCAGTGCGGGGTCGGCGTCCGCCAGTTCCGCGACCGCGTTCTCGACGGCGAACAGTTCGCGGACCGGCGAATCGGGGATCGGCGCGTAGTCGTCGACGACGAGCGTCGCGCCGGGGGCGGCGACCCGGGTCAGTTCCCCGGCGATCACCTCGAGTTGTGCCGGCGCGAGGACGTTGCACAGCGCGTGGGCGGTGACGACCTCGACGGAGTCGTCCGGAAGCGGGACCGAACGCAGGTCCGCCAGGTGGACCGTCGCGCGGTCACCGTCGCCACGGTCGGCGAGCCGGTCGCGGACCGCCGCCGCGTGGTCCGGATCGTTCGTGACGGCGTGGACCTCCCGTGCGCCGGCCTCGAGCAGTCCGGCTGTCGTGTTGCCGACGCCCGCGCCGGCCTCGAGGCAGCGTCGGCCGTCGATCGTCCGGTCCGCGAGCGCTCGCTCGACCGTACTCGGGACTTCCATACGACCCCCTCTCGTGTCGCCCATCCAATACGTTTCGGTACGCGCCTCGAGCGGTCACTCGACCAACGCCGAGGCGAAGAACCCGGAGACACCGTCGGCTATTTTCCGGTCCTGCCCGACGAAGAAGTGGTCCGCGGGGATCGAGACCACGTCGTCGCCGCGGTCGGTCGCCCGCTCGACGACCGGTTCCCAGTCGACGGTCTCGTCGCGCTCGCCGTACAGCACCTGGACCGGCCGGGACGGCGACAGCGCGTCCAGCGCGGCCACGGCGTCGAGGTCCTCGGCCAGTCGAGCGGTCGGTGCCAGAGCGGCGACGGCGTCGACCGCCTCGAGTTCGCTTGCGACCACCAGCGAGAGCGTCGCGCCGAAGCTGTAGCCGAAGAGGCCGACGCGATCGTACCGCTCAGCGGCCCAGCGGACGGCGTTGCGCACGTCGATCCGCTCGCCGTCGCCTTCGTCCCAGTCGCCGTAGTCGAAGCGGAGGCAGGCGATCCCCGACTCGACCGGCGGATCGGCGTCGGATCTCGATCCGAGATCGGTCAGTGCGTCCGCGACGGCGACGAGCCGACCGTTGCTGCGCGAGCCGCCGTGTTGAGGGTGGGGCGGACAGGCGACGACGATCGCGTCCGTCTCACCCTCGGGTTCCTCGAGCGTGCCGCGGACGTCGCGTGCGCCGGGCACCAGAATATCGGTCATGCGCGTCCGTTGGGGGAGGCCGGTAACAGGCGTTGCGGAGGAGCGGCGGTCTCCCGGACCCTGCCACGGGACGGTCGGAACCGACCCTCGAGCCCGGGATATTTCGTCCGAAACCGGCTCACGGCGTCGATTCCGGCGGCGACTGTCGTCGAAGTGATGTTTTTAAGGATGCCGAGCGATACGTAGGAGTATGGGCATCCTCTCTCGGACCTCCTACGTCATCCGGTCGAAGATCAACTCGCTGCTCAACCGGGCGGAGGACCCGACCGAAACGCTGGACTACTCCTACGAGCAGATGCGCGACCAGCTCCAGGAGGTCAAACGTGGCATCGCCGACCTCACAACACAGAAAAAGCGCCTCGAGATGCAGAAACGTCGCCTCGAGGACAACGTCGAGAAACACAACGAACAGGCCCGGACTGCCGTCCAGCAGGGCCGTGAGGATCTGGCGCGGCGCGCCCTCGAGAAGAAGAAGACGAAGATGAACCAGATCGAGGATCTCGAGCGCCAGATTTCGGAACTACAGAGCCAGCAGGACAGCCTGATCGAACAGAAGAACGACCTCCAGACCCGCATCGAGGAGTTCCGCACGAAGAAGGAGACGATGAAGGCCCGCCACGAGGCTGCCAAGGCGAGTTCGACGGTCTCGGAGGCGATGACCGCCACGGGCGAGGAGTTCGAGGACGTCGGCCGGGCGATCGAACGCGCCGAGGAACAGACCGAGGACATGGAGGCACGAGCGGCCGCGCTCGACGAACTCCACGAATCCGGCGCGTTCGACGACGTC
The DNA here is from genome assembly GCF_000226975.2 of Halobiforma lacisalsi AJ5. Taxonomy (NCBI): domain Archaea; kingdom Methanobacteriati; phylum Methanobacteriota; class Halobacteria; order Halobacteriales; family Natrialbaceae; genus Natronobacterium; species Natronobacterium lacisalsi. The sequence goes on from NZ_CP019285.1 coordinate 418,966, forward strand.
ATGTCCGACAAGGACAGCATCGACCGCGAACTCGAGGAGATGACCGCAGACAGCGGCGTCGAGGCGGAACTCGAGACGCTCAAGTCCGAGGTCGGCGAGGGAGAGGCCGAACGCGAGACGGCGGAGACCGAACCCGAACCCGAACCCGAACCGACTCCCGAGGCGAGCGACGCGCCCGAAGTCGACGAATCCGAACTCGAGGACCTCGAAGCCGACGTCGACGACGAGGAGATCGAGGCGGAACTCGCGGAACTCCAGGACGAGGAGCGGGACTGAACTCCTCCTAAATCGGGTTTCACGGAGATCCACGCGTTTTCGAGCCGTCTAGCACGTTCCCCCGAGTGGCTGCCCAGACACTTCCTCCCCTCGCGGCCGACCGGCTGGCGAACGTCGACGCGACAGCGACAGCCCGACGGTGGGAATAGGGGTAACGATTACCAACCCCGACGTGGAAGCGGCGCGTATGGCCACCGAGCCAGCAGCCGGGATCGACGCCATCTCCCAGCTCGAGCAGGCCGTCCTGCTCGGCGTCGCGAAACTGCACGAGGCGGACGAAACGCCCGTCGACACCCACGAGATCGGACGCACCTGCCGGAAGGAGATCGCGGAGGGCTCCGACCGTCTCGGGACGATCCGCGAGGCGGACGTGATCCGATCGCTGTACCGACTCGAGGACGAGGATCTCGTCGAGGAGATCGACGCGAACCGGACGTCGCCGACGGGGAAGGGGCGGCCGGCGTACGAACTCGCCGTCGATCCGGACGCGGTGTACGAGGCGGTCGACGAGGCGCTACTCGACGACTGACGCGCTACCCCGACCGGGAACTACGTCGGGGTACCGAGCGCCGTCACGTCGTAGCGAGCGATATCTCCGGGCGACTGCAGGACGATGACCTGGAACGACCAGCGAGCGCCGCCCTCGAGGTCGCCGACGGTCGCGAGATAGCGGCCGAGTTGTGCGCCGTCGTCGTCGTAGACGCGAACTCGCACTTCGGCGAGTTCGATCCGATCGCTGCCCGTGTTTTCGACGGTTCCCTGGACGGTCGAACCGCGATAGTCGTCCTCGAGGACGAACTCGTGTTCGACGAGTTCGAGGACGTCGATCCTCGTCACGCTGTCGTTGACTTCCTGTTGGGCGAGTGCCTCCGCCGCGGTCATTTCCTGGGCCGAACGGTTCTCCGCGTCGTCCCCGACGTCGACGGTCCCTTCCTCGTACCGTGGATCGCCGCTGATCGCCAGGCCGCCGTCGCCGAGACAGCCGGCGATGGCGGTTGCGACGCCGGACCCGAGCGCGGCGAGGGCTCGACGGCGCTCGAACGACGGTCCGCGCGTCATCGTCCTCCCCTCCGTCCGCGAGACCGACCCCGACCGTCGCGGTTGTCCGAACCGATCATGATGATGTCGACAGCGCGGATCCATTTCAGTGTGGACCCTGAACTGACCGACTGGGGAGGCCCCAGCTCCCTCGCCGGTGGCCTCCCGACAGAACACTGGAGTTCCGGCTCCATGTGCAACGAGGGGCCTTATTATCGGCTACGGCGAACGCATCCGCATGGGGTCGTCCGAGAGCGACGAGACGCTCGAGTCCTACGGCGCCGAGATCGGGGTCGAGGAGCGAGGGGGACCTGTGGCCCGGTTCCGCGAGTGGGTGCTGGTCGAGGGGAATCGGCTACTCGTCGCGGTCGGCATCGCCGCGGCCGTGTTCCTCCTCCTGCTGGTGCTGAACCGAGTCGGGATCGTCGCGTTCGTCAACGACAGCTCGATCACCCGTCTGGCCGGCGGGATGATCGCGGGCACGTTCTCGCTCGTCACGCTCGTCGTCTCGATCAACCAGCTGATCCTCTCACAGGAGTTCGCGTCCGCGGAGGATGCACGGACACAACTCGATGGGGTGATGGAGTTTCGAAACAAGGTCGCGGACACGGCGAAGGTGCCGGCGTCGCCGGCGTCCCCGGCGAAACTGCTCGATCTGATCGTCGAATCGATCCGCCACAACGCCCGTATCCTTCAGGAGGAACTCGTCGTCGGCGCCGACGACGAGTTCTCGCAACTGGTCGACGCGTATACGAACCGCATCGAGGAGAGCACGGACTCGATCGACGACGTCCTGGAGAAGACGAAGTTCGGCACCTTCGAGACGGTGTCGGCGGCCGTTGCGTACGACTCCGCCTGGCAGCTGTACGTCGCCAGGAACCTGCGGAACCGGCGGGCCGATTCGCTGTCGGACGACGCCGCGGAGGCGTTCGACGACCTGATCGACGCCCTGGAGCAGTTCTCGGTCGCGCAGGAACACTTCAAGACGACGTACCTCCAGCGGGAGCTTACGCGGTTCTCGCAGCTGACGGTCTACACCGGCGTCCCCGCGATCCTGTCGGCGATGTTCCTCGGGTTCGTCTACGCCGACTTCGGCGGTCCAACGGTGAGCGCGGCCTCCCTCCCGTTTCTCGTGAGCGGGGTCGTGGCGGTCGTCGTCACCCCGCTGGCGTTGCTCGTGTCGTACATCCTGCGGACCGCGACGGTCACCCGTCGAACGGCGTCGGTCGGGCCGATGCTTCCCCAGAAGGATCCGGAAGCCGGCCCGTTCTCGGTGTCGTACGGCGAGACCGAATCGGGGACGGGGGACTGAGTCGGCCGGCGTTGGGGAGTACGTCCAGGCTCGAATACGCGGCTGTGGCCGGTGAGTGGTGAACGAGTTCCGACCCTCTCGGCGAGCGACGGGAGTCACTCCCGGGACGAGCGCGGCGAGTCCGACGCCTCCTCGAAGGGGGCCTCGGCATCCCTCGCTTTCGGGGCCGTATCGGCGACCGCCGAGAACAACCCGCCGAGCAACAGCCCGTAGAGAAGGTGACCGAGAAGACTCTCGAAGGCCAACACCGGGAACCCTGGCTCCTCGATTCCTCCGATCCCGGCCCAGGCCGGCACCACGATCAGGGGGAGTATCGCCCAGATCGCGAGCCCGTAGACCATGCCCGCCAGCGCGAAGCGGAGGCCGTTCCCCATCGATGCGAGGAACCCGGTCTCGACGTCGGCCGTCACCGTCCCGAGGATCGGGCCACGACTGATGAGCGCGCCGAAGACGACGCCGAGGACGAGCCCGTGGGCCAGATGGAAGGTCCACCCGGCGGTACCGGTCGGTTCGATCCCGTATATCGCCGGAATCGCCTCGGTAACGATTGTCGGATCGACGAGCCAGAGCACCAGGCCGAACAGCAACGATCCGACCGCGCCGCCGATCGCCCCGCCGAACAGCCAGTTTCCGGTGCCGATCCCGTCGGACCCGGGAGCACTCTCAGCGCTCATGTCGTGCGGGACTACGAGGACCGCCGCCAAAAGGCCGCGTTGACAGTCACGCTCCCGAGACCGTCGTTTCGGCCGACGCGATCGCCCGTATTGGCTTTCGGGGCCGTCACCTCCCGGGCCCGGTCTTTTACTCGCCGCCGTCGTCGGATCCGATAGCCGATGAACGACTCGGGCGACTCGGAGTCGAACGAGGGGGGACGCACCGACGGAACCGGCACCGGCGATCGGCTCGGCGGACCGCGGTACTGGGTGTTGCTCCAGGTGAACCGGTGGGTGTTCACCGGCGCAGTCCTGACCGTCGTGTTCCTCGTCCTCGTCGCGGCCAGCCGGCTCGGACTCACGCCGCTCCGGCTGATCATCGAGGAGCAGAACGGCCTCGAGTACCTCTTCTCGGCGTTCATCGGAGCGATCATCACGGGTACGTCGATCGTCGTGACGATCAACCAACTCGTCCTCTCGCAGGAACTGGGCGCGGTCGGTAAACAGCGCGAGCGCATGACCGAGGCGATGGAGTTCCGGCAGAGCGTCGAAGACACGATCGCCGAGGACGCGAGCCCGCCCGAACCCGCCGCCTTCCTCTTCGAACTCGTCGAGGGCGTCCAGAAACGGGCGAGGGAACTCGAGGCGGAAGTAGAGACCGAACGCGACGAGGAGTTGCGGGCGAAGATCGGCGACTACGTCGAGGACGTGACCGGAAACGCCCGGAGCGTCAAGAGCGGCCTCGAAGACGCCCAGTTCGGTACCTTCGGGGTGATCTGGCACGCGCTCAACTTCAATTACTCGCGGAAAATTTACGATGCCCGACAGATTCGTGCGGATCACGCCGACGCGCTCTCGGCGGACGCCGAAGAGAAACTCGACCGAACGATCGAGACGCTGAAACTGTTCGGGCCGGCCCGCGAGCACTTCAAGACGCTGTACTTCCAGTGGGAGTTGATCAACCTCTCGCGGGCGTTGCTCTACATTTCGGTGCCGGCACTGACTGTGGTGGCGATCATGCTCATGTACGTCGACGGCCAGGCGTTGCCCGGCACTTTCCTCGGTATCGACAACCTCGTGTGGGTCACGAGCGTGGGATTCGTGATCGGGATCTCGCCGTTCGTGGTCTTCATCACCTACATCCTCCGGATTGCGACGGTCGCGAAACGAACGCTGGCGATGGGCCCGTTCATCCTCCGGGAATCCGAGCGGGACGAGGATCTGGGCTGACTCGCTGCCCACGGACGGACCGAGTTCATCCCGCGCGTCGCCTGCCGTACTTATTTCCGAACTACCGTGGTACCACCATCCTCGAGCGATGAGCGGCGACGGTTCCCAGCCCGGCGACACGATGGCCCGACGCAGCGAGTCCCCGACCTGGGTCCACTGGCTCCTGCTGAACGCGAACCGGTGGCTCGTCACCGGCCTTCTCGTCGTCTTCGTCTTCGTCGGCCTGCTGGTCGTCGCTCGACTCAGCCCGGTCTCGCTCAGGGCGCTCATAGGGACGGGCGACCCAGTCGAGACCCTCTTTCAAGCCCTTTCGACCGCGCTAATCACCGGCGTCACGCTCGTGGTTACGATCAACTCGCTGGTCCTCTCCCAGGAGTTGGGGGCCGTCGAGGATCAGCGCAAGCGCCTCGAGGGGGCACTCGACTTTCGCGAGGACATCGAGCGGGCGATCGACGCACCGATCAGCCCGCCGGAGCCGTCCTCGTTCGTCCGGGCGATCATCGCGGCGTCGGACAAGCGCGCGACCGACTTCCGCGAGGCCGTCTCCGACAGCCGGGACGAGGAACTGATCGATCGGGTCGACGACTTCGTCGACAACCTCACCGCGCACGCCGACTCGATCCGCGACGATCTCGAGGACGCCCAGTTCGGCACGTACGAGGTCCTCAAAGCCGCGCTCGATTACAACTACTCCTGGAAGATCTTCCGGGCGCGCCGGATCAAAAACGCCCACGCCGATTCGTTCACCGACGAGGCCGAGGCAGCGTACGACGAACTGCTCGAGTCGCTGAAGCTGTTCGGACTCGCCCGCGAGCACTTCAAGACGCTGTACTTCCAGTGGGAACTGATCAACCTCTCGCGGGCGATGATGTACGTCGCGGTCCCCGCGCTCGTAGTGACGATGTCGATGCTGCTGTTTTTCGACGCCGACGTAGTAACGGGGACCGTCCTGGGAGTCGACGTCCTGGTGTGGATCGTCGCGGCCGCCGCGACGGTCGCCGTCACCCCGTTCCTGCTGTTGATCGCGTTCCTCCTCCGGATCGCGACGATGGCGAAGCGGACGCTGGCCATCGGCCCCTTCATTCTCCGGGAGTCGAGCCGCGGGGAGGAGATCGACTGGGAGTGAGGGAGGGGTGCCGGTGCTGGGGCCGGAGCCGAAGTCAGCCCGACGGCGACGGCCGAACGCCGTACGCCTCCTCGAGTTTCGTCGCCGCCTTCGGGAACAACACGTTGTTTTCCCGGTGGACGTGCATGTGGGTGTCCCGCTCGAGTTCCTCGAGGCGGCGGAGCATCTCGCGGTAGCTCATGCAGGCGTCCTCCGGGGGCTGGTAGCCGTCGGTGAGTTCGTGCAGCCGCTCGAGTCGGGCGGCCGTCTCGTCGTGGTCATCCTCGAGGCTCTCGATCTCCGCGAGCAGGTCCTCGCGCTCGTCGGCGGCGAGTTCAGTGCCGGTATCGAGCTTCTTGACGATCGGGAAGGCAATCAGTTCCTCATCGTCGACGTGCTCGAGGATGTCGGCTTTCAACTCGCGGAACTCGGCCTCGGCCTCCCGGAGTTCCGGGTGGGAGTCGCCGTGTACCCGGGCGACTTTCTCGACGAGGGCCTCGAGATCCGGGAGGTCAGTACGCAGGGGCCGGTGATGTTCCCAGACGATGACGTTCGTCAGCTGGGTCAGCGAGTTCCACTCGGGCGCGGTGTCGTTCGCGTCGTCGTCCGTCAGCGCCCCCTCGAGGCGATCACGGACCGCCTCGATCTCGAGGTCGTTTGCCTCGCAGGCCGCCGAGAGGGACTGGGAGCCGCCACAGCAGTAGTCGATGCCGAGCGATTCGAAGACGGGAGCGAATTCGGGGTTCGATTCGACGAGATCGCCGAGCGATGCGTCCGGGTCGATGGAGACGTTCGTCATTGTTGTCACCTCTGGGATCTCGGCCAGCCTCCTCGAGTCGGCGACCGACGCGGGGTATTTAGGCCAGCCTAAACGCGTAGCAGGGGCTACTGTCGGATGAGAGTAAGCTCCTGTCCCGAACATCATCCCGTCGCGAGATAGCGGGAAATCGTTCGGTCACCGGCGCTCAGCGGCGGAGCGCCCTCCGAGAATGCCAGTCGTGATCGGTCGGTCCGACTCGAGTACGTTCGACCGAAACAATCGATTCCGTCCTGGCCGACGCACGACGCACGACGCACGACGCACGACGCACGACGGAGCCAGGCGATGGATCCGATCGTCGACGACCGATCGTCGAGCGCCTACAGCGGCGCGCCGACCAGCAGCAGTTTCGCGCGTTCGTCCCCACCGTTGCGGATCTGACGGCGCTGCTCGGAATCGAGCCGGATCGCCTCGTCGACCTCGAGGGACACCGTCTCGTCGACCTCGCCGTCGTCGAAGAGGTCGACCGCTACCTCGCCCTCGACCACGTAGTACACCTCCTCCTGGCCCGTCTCTGACTCGTCGTGGGGCTTCCCCTCGCCGCCGGGGGCGAGCTCGAGTACCGTGACGCCGACGTGGTCGGCGTCGAGTTCCTCCTTGAGGAACCACATGCCGCCGAACTCGTCGGGGACGACCGATTCCGGGTCGGTTTTGGCTGCGGTATCGTATCCCATACACAATCGTTTCCGGTTTCCCCTATAAATAGGGTAGGCTACCGGTCGAACGGAAACGCGGCGAACGACTTCGGCTTGCGATCGGGAACGACCTCGTCGGGGAGGACGTCCCAGCCGAGTTCGTCCTCGCCGGGCGTCGCGTCGGTCTCGAACCCGGGGTCCTCGGCCGGCGGACGCTGTCGGTACTCCGGCGGCGGCCCGTCGTGGGCGTAGACGCCCTCGGGGTGGTCGACGATCCAGACGTGCATCATGCAGGGGGTCCGACAGGGGAACGCGACGTCGGTGTCGGCGGTGACGTCGCCGCCAGCCTCGCGTGCGTAGACCTGCTGATAGAACCACCACGCGAACCGGCCCGGAAGCCCGGCGTGGTAGTGCCAGGGGGCACAGCGGGACGGATCGTTCGCGGGGGGCTCCTCGTGTCCTTTGCCGTGTCCGGAGGCGTCGCCGTGATCATCGCCGCCGACCGCGCCGTCCGCGTCGTAGATCGTCGGCGGTTCGACCCGCTCGCCGTCCCGGGTCGCGATGAACATCACGCCGATCGAGCGCCACGAATCGTTGTCCACGAGCACCGCTTCGGGCCGCTCGGGGTCGACCACCCCCTCGTCGCCGATGTGCGCCGGGCTCAACCAGTGGGACCACCCTTCACCCCCGCCGAACACGTCGAAGTAGGGCCTGAATCCCGCGTCGACCAACGCGCCGACGTCCGGATACTGGGTCTCGAGCGACGTGCGGACCGCTCGCTGCAGTTCCACGGTCTCCGGGTGGTCGTCAGTACAGCCCGCCGTACTCGAGTCCGCACAGTACCCCATACTCGGTTGCAGCGTCGCGTCGGGACAGCGTCCGTCGAACAGCGACCGCAGGTCCCCCCGGGACCCGGATCCGGATCCGGATCCGGACGCGCTGACCCGACCGCTGCCCGCGACGGACAGCGCGACCGTGCCGGACACGGCCCGTAGCACCGTTCGGCGCGACAGCCTCGACTCGTCGATTTCGCCTGAATCGCTCATGCCGGGGGCGTCTCCACCGACCACCGTTGTAAACCATGTTTGCGGTCGACGTGACAGTGTTCGAGACCGACGCTTGACGCAAATCGAAAGGCGAGCCCGCGAGTTCCGCTGCCGCCGTCCTCACTCGAGGACGGCCCCGGTACCCGTCCGGTCGAGCGACTCGAGGTCGATCCGGCCGCCCGGCATCGGGACCCCGTCGTAGGGATCGTCGGCGAGCAGCAGGGAGCCGTCCAGGTCGGCGTAATCCAGCAGCGGCGCGAGGTGACAGGCCGCCGCGATCGAGGCGTTCGACTCGTTCATACAGCCACACATCACCTGCAGGCCGTGGGCGCGGGCGGTGTGGACGATCCGTCTGGCCTCCCGGAGACCACCGCATTTCATCAGTTTCAGGTTCGCAATGTCACAGCGGTCCGCAATCCGTGGCACGTCCTCGACCGTGATACAGGACTCGTCGGCCGCGATCGGCAGCGCAGCGCGCTCGTAGACGAACTTCAGCCCCTCCGGATCCTCGGCCGGAACCGGTTGTTCGACGAACTCGAGATCGTAGGCCGCGAGGGCGTCGATCTTGCGGACCGCTTCCCGCGGAGTCCAGGCTTCGTTGGCGTCGACGTACAGGCGGACCTCGTCGGCCGGCGCGACATCCCGGATCGTCTCGACGATCTCGAGGTCGCGGTCCGTGCCGAGTTTGACCTTCAGCGTGGAGTGACCGCGCTCGAGGGCCGTTTCGGTCTTCTCCCGCATCGTCTCGGTGTCGTCGATCCCGATGGTGTAGGACGATTCGACGGTGTCGGCGGGATCGAGCCCCCAGTACTCGTACAGCGGCACCTCGAGTCGCTTCGCGACGAGGTCGTGGAGGGCGATGCTGACGGCACACCGGGCGGCCGGGTTTCGTTCGACAGCCTCGCGCAGTCGGCGCTCGATGCGGTCGAGCCGGTGGGGGTCGCCGACCTCCTCGACGACCGCGAGCAGGTCCGGGAGGACGGCCTCGACGGTGGCCGCGGTTTCCCCGTAGTGTGCGGAAGGACCGGCTCCGCCGACGCCGACCGTCCCGTTCTCGTCCTCGATCCGGACGGTCACGACCTCCGTCTCCGTGGTCGTCCCCCGAGAGATCGTGAAGGGAAACTCCAGTGGGAGCCGCCGGCGGGTAAACGACGTCTCGAGGCTCATTCGAACAGCACCTCGAGCACCTCGTCGGTGTCGTACCGGATGACGTCCGTCGCCGGGGCGTCGAGTTCCGCGGCGAACTCGTCGACGGCGTTCTCGGCGGCTTCCTCGTCGAGATCGGACGTGTTGAGCGCGCCGGCGACGACCTCGGCGTCGCTGATCGGCGCGGCGAGGCTCTCGTAGAGGTCGACGTATGTCGGGATCGACGGGAGGTCGAACGACTCGTAGCCGTGGACGACCTCGCGGCCCGCGTCGTGACAGAGCAACAGCCGGTCGGCCATCGAGCCGTGCAGGATGCCGCAGGTGACCGCCGAATATGCGGGGTGGATAATGCTTCCCTGTCCCTCGACGAGCAGATAGTCGTGCTCGTCGCCTTTCTCGAGGATCATCTCCTCGACCGCGCCGGCCGTGAAGTCGCTGACGACGCGGTCGATCGGGTTCCCCCAGCCCTCGATCATGATGCCGGTCTGCCCCGTCGGGATGACGCCGACGTCGTAGCCCGCTTCCCGGGCGTCGCGGGCCAGTTCCATCGTCGTCGTCATCTTGCCGACCGAGCAGTCGGTGCCGACGGTCAGAACGATCTCCGCGTCGACGTCGCCCGCCACGCCCTCGGCGACCGTCAGGTCGTCGTCGGGCTTGCGGACGTCCCGGAGTTCACAGCCGTACTCGTCGGCCAGTTCGACGAACTCCTCGTCTTCCGAGAGGAAGTAGTGGAGACCGGAGATGACGTCACAGCCGTTCTCGAGTGCCGTTCGGACGTCGTCGCGCCAGCTCTCGTCGAAGCCGCCGCCGATCGGTGCGATACCGATCAGCAGGGCGTCGACGGCGTCGGCCTCGAGGTCGTCCATCCCCTCGACGATCGGGGCGTCCTGGACGTCGCCGACGTGGTCGGCAACGCGGTCGCCGGCGGCGTCCCGGTCGAGAACCGCGACGACGTCGTCGTCGGCGTACCGGAGCACGCCGAGGGCCGTCTTGGCCCGGTCGGGGAACTTCTCGTGAGCGAGTATCGCGATGCGCATGGTGGCCACATGGATCAGGGGGTACTTAACAGCGCCGTCCGCGGATCGAAAGACCCGACGGCGTCGTGATGAACGTTCGACGAGAGGCGCGACGGCACCGCGACGAGGCGCCGACGAGAGGGGCGAACGGCGACCGAATTGACGGCTACAGCACCCGCAGTTCCGTCGTCCAGAACGACCGGTAGGCGTCCTCGAGTGCCGACTCCGGATCGCCGGTCGCATCGACCGCGGCGGTCGCCGCGGGCGCGGGGTCGACTGTCGTTTCCTCGGCGAGGGTCTCGACGACGCCGCGCTGACCGGCGAGATAGAGCCGGTCGACGGCTCCATCGCCAACCTGCTCCCGGAGCGCCTCGCGGCACCGCTCGAGGTGGTCGTCGATCTGCTCGTCGCGGATGCGCTCGAACCGGGCCTGGGAGAAGCCGCCCTTGGAGTGGCTCCCCTTCACGTCGCTCTCGAACCCGTGGGTCTCGAGTCGCTCGTCGTCCTCGTAGATCCCGACCGCGAACAGATCGGTGCGGACGAGCGCGAGCGCGTGACGACCCGTCGGGCGGAACCACTCCCGCTCGAGGTCGAACCGGTCGTCCCAGACGGGTTCCCGGTCGGGCAATACGGGCGGATCGAGCGTGACGGAGACGAGTCCGGCGTCGTCGACACAGAGCAGGCACGGCGCGGCGTCGTCGACCAGCGCCAGCCGTTCGCGACCGAGCACGTCCTCGAGGTCGCCGTCGATAGCCACCAGATCCGCGATACCGGGGCCGTCGTCGGCCCCGACGACAGCTGTCAGGGCACCCTCGGAGGCGGTCCGGAACGAACCCAGGCGATCGAGTACCTCCGCGAGCCGAGTCCCCCGGAGCCGTTCCCGCCGTCGAACCTCGAGCCCGGAGCCGTCGCCGTCGCTCTCCAGGCGCTCGAGTTCGCCTTCGAGCTGGGCGATCCGGTCCTCGAGCCGGTTGACCCGCTGTTCGGCCTCCTGTCTGGCGGTCGCCGCCTCGGCGCGTCGGTCGGATTCGGCCTCGTACTGGGCCTGCAACCGTTCGTTCTCCGCCTCGAGTTCGTCGATCCGCTCCTTCAACGACGCGCGTCCGAGCAACTCGTCGAGGTCGAGCATTCGGACGAAAAGGCGAAGCGTGACTACTTCTAGGTACCGGCGTTCGGAAAGTCGTCGCCGCCCGACGGGTCGTCCGCCGATTCCACGCCCGGCGGCTGCCAGCCGCCGGCGAACGAGAGCAGTTGCTGTGCCCGCTCGCGACGCGCGAGGAAGACTTCGCGGAGGGAGGGCGGATTCCGCACGTCCGTCTCCTCGAGCATCGACTCGGGGACGGCGAGCGTGTTCGCGGGGACGCTCTCGTCGCCGTGGACCGGGAAGTGCCGGGACTCGAGTTTCATCACCAGCGGCGAATCGAGTCGCTCGAGCCCGTCGCCGGTGGCGTACACGTGCTCGTTGATGCGTTCGTGCTGGTCGCTGTGCATGAACGCACGGTCCTCGTCGGTCGGTGTCACGTAGAGGCGTCCGAGATAGTAGCTACGCGAGAATACCTCGAACATGGTAACTATACACATGGCCTCGAGCGGGATAACTATTTGCGAACAGATTTAAGCCGTATTGCATTCAGCGTCGTCCCGCGACGCCCTCGCACTCGAGTTTCGCGGTCATCGGCGACGGGAACTCACGACCGACCCTCGAACCGAACCTGGACGAACAGCGGGCGATTGTGAGGGAGGGTTAAACGCTCGGAACGGATCTCATACCGTAACGGACCGGAGTGAACTGTGCGAACGAATATTCGCATTTTTAGTGGGTTCGGGCGAAAGGCCACGTGATGATCCCGACTCGGACGGTCGTCCTTCTCGCGGTCACCGTCGTCGGCCTCTCGATCGCCCCGGTTGCAGCCGGTGCGGTCGCGGGGGCGTTCGCCGACGTCGAGACCGAAACGGGGGCAGATGCGGCGCTGGCGTCGACGGATTCCGATACCGACCAGGCCGCCAATACGACAGTTGCGACGTTCATGCAGTCGAGCGCCGCCGACACGCAGCGGTCGGTCGAGGCCGAGATGTTCGACGCCGAGTACGAACGCTCCGACGACGAGGAGCGGACCGAACTGATCGCCAACCGTACCGACGACCTCGAGGACCGCCTCGCCCAGCTCGAGGCCGAGCGGGCCGAACTGCGAAACGGGAGCGACGAGAACCGCTCGACAGGCGAGTATCAGGCCCGGCTGGGGGAACTGACGGCGGAAATCGCGGCGCTCGAGCGGGAGATCGATCGGACGAAACCACGAGCCGAGGCGGCCGGCCTGGGAAGTGACCGTCTCGAGACCCTCGAGAAGAACGCTTCGGGACTCGCCGATCCCGAGGTCAACGCGACGGCACGGAGCCTCGGTCTGGGAGCGTCCGGCGATACACCGGGTGGGGGACCGTCCGGGACCCCGGGCGAAGGGAACGGAACGCCACCGGGTCAGGCCGATAACTCGACGCCTGGCGCGGGTCCTGGCGGCCCACAGAACGGGACGGACGACGGCTCGACGCCGGGTCAATCCGGCGATACACCGGGCCAGAACGCAGCCGGAGGAACCGATCAGAACGATCAGAACGAGGGCGATGATGGCAACGAAAACGGCCAGCCCGCTCCGCCGGGACAGAGCGACGACGGAGACGGCAGCGACCAGTCCGATTCTGCTCCGGGACAGAGCGACGACGGAAACGACAGCGACCAGTCCGATTCTGCTCCGGGACAGAACGACGGCGGAGACGGCAGTACTCCCGGACAATAACCGCTCCGCTCGCTCGCACGACGTCGATACCGACCCGACCGGGTCGACCGCGACCGTGCTGTACGATCGATCCTGATTCTCGAACGCGACGGTAGACGAGCCGACGGTTGCCGGGAACCACCGCGAGGTGACCACGGACCCGGCTGCATCGGGCGGGCCGTTTTAATCGATACCCGGGACGAGCAGACACCCTTTTCAGCGCCGATACCATACCCGCTGTCGATGGACTCCGCCGCGTTGCTGGACTTGTTGGGAAACGAGAACCGGCGACGGATCCTTCGACTGCTCGCCCGGAAGCCCTGTTACGTTACCGAGATTTCCGACTACCTCGGCGTGAGTCCCAAGGCGGTCATCGAACACCTGCGGAAACTCGAGGAGGCGGGCCTGATCGAGAGCCGGATCGACGACCAGCGACGGAAGTACTTCCACATCGCGCGCAACGTCCGGCTCGAGGTCACCGTCTCCCCGTACGGATTCGCGAGCAAGAGTGCCTATCCGGCGAACAGTAGCTTCGACATCACGACCTGTCGGCACCTCTCGCTGGACGTTTCCCTCGAGCAGACCGACGACCTCGACGAGTTGCTCGAGGTGCTCGACGACCTCGAACAGCTCGAGAACGAACTCTCGCTCGCCCAGCGGTGGGTTCAGGGGCGGCTCTGTGACGTCCTCGACCGGATCTCCGAGGCGGTCGACGCCGGTCCGGAGAGCCGAATCTACGCGGACCTGCTGACGAGCGTTCGCTCGGAGCCCAAATCGGTCGGCGAGCTGAGCGAGGACATCGATGCGCCCCGCGAGGTCGTCGCGGAACTGCTCGAGGTGATGGCCGACAACGGCGTCGTTCGGCGGACCGAGCGAGGCTGGGAGCTGACGCGAGAGGGGACGCGGTCCCAGCAGTCGTAGGTCTGGATCGAGTCGGGCCAGGTCGAGTCAGGTCGGATCAAGCCGGGTCGGGTCACGTCGGGTCCGGTCCAGTCGGATTCGCCGTCATCAGCCCGGTCACTCCGTTCTCGAGGCTTCAGTCCACGTCACGGGAGAGTCCTGCCCGCAGGTCCCGCCCGAAGTAGTAGCCGATGACGGTCGTCGCCAGACCGGCCGTCGCGCCGACCGCGAGGAGGATTTGCGTGTTGCCAGCCACCGCGAGCAACGGGTCGGTCACGAGCGTTACCAGCCCGCTCGAGAGGACGCCGGCGGCGGCCATCTCGAGGTAGCGTCGCTTCGACGCCAGGAGGCCGACGAGGAACGCGACGGCGAACATCCCGATCAGCCGGCCAGCGACGGGGATAACCGTGCCGCCGGCGAGGAGACCGGTCCCGATCAGGAGGACCAGAGCGAGGAACGCTTTGGGCGAGAAGAGGTCACCGCGCGAGATCGGTCCGGGACGGGGGAGACTCGGGACGAAACGGGAGAGGACGGACGAACTATCGGAGTCGGTGGCCGGCTCCGCGGCCGACGGTCCGGGATCGAGTTCGGGTTCGGACCCAGTTTCGGAAGCCGATCCGAGCCCGGCACTCGAGGAGTCGTCGACGCCGCTCGCGCCGCCCGATTTCGTCTCCCCTCCCGTCCCCGTCTCCTCGAGCAATCGCTCCGTTTCCTCGAGGAGGTCGTCCGTCGAGCGGGGGGTCCCGGACTCCCGCTCGCGGCTCTCGGTCAGTTCGTCCGAGCGATCGCTCATGGTCGAACGGACGCCCGCCGGGATCATGGGCCTTTCCCCGGGGAGCCAGCGCACGGGCCGTAGCCGCCGCGACGCTACCCTCCTTCGCGTCGTGACGACGCGACCGGCGTTTTATGCCCGGTGGGCTGGTACGACCGACAGTGAGTACGGAACTGATCGTGTTGGGGGCCATCGTGAGCGCCATCGCCATCGGAATACTCACCGGCGCACGACACCTCTACTCCCGACTCGATCTCCACGAGGAATCGCTCACGTCCATCCGGCTGCTGACGGCGCTGATCGCGGGATTACTGCTCCTGACCGGCCTCGGTCTCATCGTCGTCGGCTTCGCGACGTAGCCGCCCGGCGGACGGCGGCGAAAGCGTGCCTTCAAGTCCGATGGCGCGCAACCCTCGCGCATGCAACCAGGCGATCGCGTTCGCGTCGACCGGGACGATCGCACGTACGAAGGCGTCTTGCTGCCCTCGAGTTCGGACGATCACCTCGTGGTCAAACTCGAGGGAGGCTACAACGTCGGCATCGATCGCGACGAGGCCGACGCGACGGTACTCGAGGAGGACGTCTACGAGATCGACGGCGCGAGCGGCGACGACGGTGCCTCGGAGATCGAGTTCGACGACGACCTGCCGACGATCTCGCTGATCTCGACGGGCGGCACGATCGCCTCGACGGTCGACTACCGGACCGGCGCGGTGACGGCCCAGTTCGACGCCGAGGACGTCCTGCGTGCGGTCCCGGATCTCGCGGGCCGGGCGAACTACCGCGGCCGCGTCGTCGCGAACATCCTCTCGGAGAACATGGAGCCGCCGATCTGGCAGGACCTCGCGGAGGCGGTCCGCGAGGAGATCGAAGCGGGCGCGGACGGCGTCGTCGTCATGCACGGCACCGACACGATGCAGTACTCCGCATCCGCGCTCGCGTTCATGCTCGAGACGCCGGTCCCGATCGTCTTTACCGGGTCCCAGCGCTCGGCCGATCGCCCCTCCTCGGACAACGTGATGAACGCCGTCTGTGCCGTCGAGGCCGCGAAGAGCGACTGTGCGGAGGTGCTCGTCTGCATGCACGCCTCCGAGAGCGACGACCGCTGTGCGCTCCACCGGGGCACCCGCGTCCGGAAGAACCACACCTCGCGACGCGACGCCTTCGAGACGATCGGCGCGGAACCGCTCGGCGAGGTCGACTACGAGTCCGAGGACGTCACGTTCTACCGGGAATACCGAACCCGAGACGACGGCGACCTCGCGCTCGAGGCCGACCTCGCGGAGGACGTCGAACTGCTCAAGTTCACACCCGGGATGGACCCCGCGTTCCTCGACGTCGTCGAGGGGGCCGACGGGCTGGTCCTCGAGGGGACCGGCCTCGGTCACGTCCACACCGACCTCATCCCGCGGATCGAGGAACTCGTCGACGACGGGACGACCGTCGTGATGACCAGCCAGTGTCTCGAGGGCCGGGTCTGTGACCGCGTCTACGACACGGGCCGGGACCTGCTCGAGGCCGGCGTCATCGAGGCCGGCGACACCCTGCCCGGGACGGCGAAAGTCAAACTCATGTGGGCGCTCGAGAACGCCGACGACGTCGAGGAGGCGATGAGCACGTCCCTGGCCGGCGAACTGCAGGAGCGATCCGTCCCCTGGGAGTGAGCGATCGATGAGTCCGAACCCTTCGATCGAAGCGGATAGCGTGACGGATAGCGACGACGAAATTCGGATCCGGCGAGCGACCCACGACGACTACGAGGGCGTCCGCGCGTTCACCGAGGACATCTGGGACGACCGCGGCGGCGACTACATCCCCGAGATCTACCACGACTGGCTCGAGGACGAGGACGAACGCGACCGGAAGAAGACGTTCCTCGCGACCGTCGAGGAGACGCCGGTCGGCATCGTCCAGGCCGTGTTGCTCTCGCCCGACGAGGCCTGGTTCCAGGGGATCCGCGTGGCGGCCGACTACCGCGGACGAGGGATCAGCCGCCGGCTCAACGAGGCCTGCTTCGAGTGGGCCCGCGAGCGCGGGGCGACGGTCGGGCGGATCCTGATCCACTCCTGGAACACCGCCTCCTTCGCGGCGGCCCGCTCGAGCGGGTTCGAGCCGGTCACCCAGTTCCGCTTCGCCGAACCAGACCCCGATCCGGACGCCGGCGTCGACCCCGCCGCGGGGCCGGCACGGGTCACGAGCGACCCCCACGCCGCGTGGCGTTACTGGACCCACAGCGACGCCCGCGAACGCCTCGAGGGCCTCGGGATGGCACCCGAGGAGACGTGGGCGCTGCGGGAACTGACGCGGGCCGACTTCGAACGACTCGCGGACGAAACTGCCGTCTTCGCCGTCGAACGCGAGGAGGGGCTCGCCGCGACAGCCTACCGGACCCGGACCTACGACCGCGAGAACGACGACGGAACCGAGACGACGTGGGCCGAGTACGGCGTCGCCGGCTGGGAGGACGCCGACGCGGCCCGGCCGCTGTTCGCGGCGATTTCCCGCGACGCTGCGGCGGTCGGCGCCGACGAGACCCGCGTGTTGATCCCCGAGACGACTCGGTTCGTCACGGACGCCGCCTTCGCCGGGGCCGGTCTGGCGGAGGAGCCGGACTTCGTGCTCGGGGTCGACCTGACGGCCTGCTAGCGTCTCCGGGTTTCGGGCCGTCGACGCCTCGAGCGAACGGTTCTCCTCCTCCCAACGTTCCGTCTCGCTTCGTCTGCTGCCGTCGGCAGGCAACGGTACTTGTCGCTGGCCGTGGTGGAGCGGGTATGGTCGCCGAGAACCCACGAGAAACCCGACACGAAGAGATCGACGCGATCGTGGAGGCGAAAGCCGGCGGCGTCAGTCCGGTTCGCGACGAGGCGGACAAGTACACCGTCGTCGGCGCCGCCGACCGGAGCACGTTCGCGGACTGGCTGACACCGATCGAGGAGCACTTCGTCTGCCACCGGAACGATATCCCGGACGCCGACGAGGCTGCGTGGACCGTCTCGCTCACCGGTCAACTCGAGGGGAGCCTCTCCCCGTCGGCCGTCCGCGAGGAGTACCCGACCGTCGCGGTCGCCCATACGATGGAGTGTGCTGGCAACGGGCGCGGCCAGCACGAGCCCGAAACGGGCAGCGTCCAGTGGGGATTCGACGCGGCGGCGACCGCAGTCTGGACCGGCGCGCCGGTCCGTGCGATCCTCCGGGATTTCGGGGTCGACGACGCCGAGGGCCGCTGGCTGACTGCGGTCGGCGGCGACCGGTCCGACGGCGACGACGTGTTCGCCCGGTCGATTCCGCTCGAGAAGGCACTCGAGGACGCCGTCCTCGCCTACGGGATGAACGGCGAGGCGCTGCCGCGGGAGCACGGCTATCCGCTCCGGCTGATCGTCCCCGGCTGGTACGGCGTCAACAACGTCAAGTGGGTCGAAGAGCTGCGAGTCGCGGACGGGATGGTCGTCGACGGTGCGCTCGACCGCCCGGGCGATCACGCCGTCTGGCAGCAGGAATCCTACCGCATCCACCCCGCAGGGGCCGAACCGGAGGAGTGCGAGACGGTACCCGCGACCGACACGTGGGAGCAACTCGAGGGCGCGGTCGACCATCCCTACACCTTCGACGCGAACGTGATGTCGGTGATCGGCGCGCCGGACGGACGGTCAGCGGTGGCGCCGGATCCGGACGGGCAGGTCGAGATTAGGGGCGTCGCCTGGGCCGGCGACGACGCCGTCGAACGGGTCGAGCTGTCGACCGACGGCGGCGGGACGTGGGGCGACGCGGAGCTGTTCGGTCCCGACTACGCCGGCGCGTGGCGACTGTTCCGGTACGACTGGGTGGCCGAACCCGGTACTCACGCGCTGCTGTCGCGGGCGACCGACGCGGAGGGGCGGCGACAGCCGGCTCGCATCTCCGAACCGGACGCCTGGCGCGACGCGCTCGAGGACGACGCCTTCCCGTGGAACGAGGGCGGGTACGCCGCGAACGCGTACGAGCCGAACGGCCTGACGGTCGAGGTCGTCGCCCCCGAGGAGTGAGCGAGAGACGATCAGCCGCCGCTGACCGGCGGGAACAGCGCCAGTTCGTCGCCGCCCTCGAGTTCCGTCTCCAGCCCCTCCTCCTCGATCAGGACGTTCGTCCCGTTGCGGAGCACGTTGATCTGGGAGCGAAGCTCGCCCTCCTCGTCCAGCACGCGGTCCTCGAGGTCGGACCGGTCCGCGAGCAGTTCCTCGAGGGCGTCGCCGACGGTGTCGCCGGCGGCGGCCTCGACGGTGACGCGTTTCTCCCCTGCGCGTTCGGCGAGGTCGGCGAACAGTTTCCACTCCGTGGCCATGCGTGGCGGTATCCGTGCCGGAGGCAAGTAGCTACCGCTCCCGGCGGGTCGCTCCGTTCGCGTCCCCGAGTTGCCGCAGCGTTTCGGGTCGACCCAACACGTAGACCGTATCGCCGACCTGGAGCCGGGTTTCGTCGGACGGCACCGGGACGATCCCCCCCGATTCGGTTTCGCCTTCGTTCGTTGCTTCGTCGCTCCGCTGGAGGACCAGTACGAACCCTGGCAGGGAGCCGACGGTCGTCCCCTCGAGGGGGTCGGCCGCGTCGACGGTGCGGGTCGTTACCGTCTCATCGGCCGCCCGGAGCAGCGAAACGAGTTCCCGCTCGCCGCCGGGAGTACCGGGAAGCGTCACGAGTCGATAGTCGGCGTCGGCCTCGAGGGCGGCGGCGTCCTCCGCGTCGAGGGCGACGGTCGCGGTGTCGCCCGCGACTCCCCTGAGTTCCCCTTCGGCGAGCGGCCGTGTCGACTCGCCGTCCTGTAGCCAGATTCCGACGGCGTCGCCGGGACTCGCGTCGGGTGCGGGGTCAGCGCGAAGCGCGACCGCGACCGTCTCCGGGCCGAGCGTCGGCCCGATTCCGGTCGGCCGGCCGCCGACCGCCAGCGACTCGACGGTGCCGTCGTCGCCGATCTCGACCTCGACGTGGCCGACCCCGTAATCGTGCTCGAGACGGGCGATCAGGCGTTCGCGCAACTGCTCGGTCGAGAGACGGCGCGGGAGCAGAAACGTCTGCCCGGCCAGTTCGTCCGCCGTGGCGGGGTCGACAGGGTCGTAGCCGTCGACGTCGTCGATCTCGGCCGGGAGTTCGACGGCGACGACGCGTCCCGCCGTCCGGAGGAGTTGTCCGACGTCGTCGATCGTTCGCGAGCCGGCCATCCAGCGGACGTCCCGGGCGATATGGTCGCCCAGTCGGCGGCCGCCGTCGGCGGCGATCGCGCTGGCGACGAACGCGACGATGGTGAAGACGGCAGTCTCGGCGTCGAGCAGCGACGTCGACCCGATGATCGCGTCCTGCAACGCGCTCTGGGTGTTCAGCCAGATCGCCACCGGCGCGATGCCGACCAGGATCGCCACGCCCTCCGGGACCGAATCCGCGCTGTACCATCGGAACGCGGCCGCCGCACAAGTCGCCGTTCCGCTGGCCAGCAGCGTAAACGAGAGCAGTCTGACGAGCGCATCGAACAGCACTTCCGAAGGGACCTGTCCCGGTATCGACGCGGCCTGCACGGCGATCATGGCTTCGTCGCCTCCTCGAGCGCCGCTATCGAGTCCGACGGCCCCGTGACGAAGACCTCGTCCCCGGGATCGAGCCCGGACTCGAGGTCGGGGGCGAACGTCAACCCGCTCCTGTGACCGTCGGCAGTGACGGTCTGGCGACGAACCGCGAGGATCGTCACGTCGGTCGGGGTGGACTCGACGGTTTCGTCCGCAGTCGTCCCTGTGATTCCGCCGGCCGTGTCGACGGTGAGCCGGCGGATCGCGTACCCGGCCCGCTTGACCAGCGCGAGGGCCTCGAACTCTCGGCTCGTGCCCCGCGAACGAACGATCAGGTGCGGTCGATCCGCCTCGAGGAGGGGCCTGACGTCCCAGCGAGGGACGGCGACGGCCACCCGTCCGGGACCGCCGACGGCTCCAGTCGACCGGTTCGGCTTCGTGGCCGGCCCGATCTCACCCGTTTCAGTCGTTGCCGCATCGTCATCGTCGGTCGCGGTCGGCTCGATTGCGTCCCCCGTTCCGACCGCCTCCGACCCATCCGCGTCCCTTTCGCTTCGAACGCTCAGAACGGTCCCCGTGATCGACCGACCGTCGAGGCGGATCGCAACCGAGTCGCCGCGAGCCAGGCCGGTCGGGACGAGCGTCGTCAGCGAGACCGCTTGCGCTCGCTCCGGGACCCGCCGCGAGAGGGTTCCCGTGGGCGGAGCCGCGGCGATCGTCGCCCCGGCCCGTTCGTCGATCGTCACCTCGACGTCCGTGAGGTCGTACTCGGTCCGCAACCGCTCCTCGAGTCGAACCTCGAGTTCCGACAGCGGAAGGTCGGCCGGAAGCCGCCAGAAGCCGTTCTCGAGCGAGCGCCGAAGTTCGGGCGACAACGGCGGGTAGCCTTCCATGTCCCGGATCTCGCCGGTCGGTCGAACGGTTACTTGCCCCATCGATCCGACGAGTTCGACGACGTCAGCCGAAAGCGTCCGCTGGCGGAGCGCGGTCAGCGAGACCCGGTGGGGGAGTTCCGCGCCGAGTTTGTCGCCCTGGTTGTGGGCGTAGAGCGCGAGCATGAGCACGACCAGAACCGCGACCAGCAACCGCGGCGACTGCGCGATCGTCGGTTCCACGAGTCCGAGGAGGCCGCCCTGGATGCTGGCGATCGACAGCGCGAGCACGACGACGCCGAACCCGGGGAGGGTCACCCCGGTGAAATATCGGACCAGAAACCCGAGCGATCCGGAGACGAACGCCGGAACGATACCGGTGAGCAGGCCGAGATAGAGCCCGAGCAGTACTTCGACCGGAAGCGCCATTGTGGACGGGTCGTACGGGATGGGTAAACGTGTACCGGAAAGTGGGTTCGAGCGGGAACCGACGGAGAACGAAGACGTTTATAATAACGAGGCGGAGCGGAGAGTATGGCCGATTCCCGGTCGCCTCGACCTCCAGCGAGAGCGGGGCTCCCCCGACGGATCCTCTCGGCACGTGCAGCCGTGCTGCTCGCGATGACGGTCGCCTTGCTCTCGGTCGCGACGGCCATCGTCAACATCGGGACCGACGCCGTCTACGGGCCGCTCGCCCCGCTCCTGCCGGACGCCGTCCGGAACGCCGCGGGCTTTACCGGCGCGCTCACCGGCTTCCTGATGGTCGGGAGCGCGCTCGCGCTCCGGCGCGGGCTGCGGGCCGGCTGGTGGGCGACGCTGCTGTTGTTGCCCCTGACCGCGGCCCAGGGGCTGCTCCAGGCCAGCCCGTACTCGCTCCCGCTCGTGGTCCTGTCGCTGGTCTCGATCCCCGTCCTGCTGGTCACCCGAAGCCGGTTTACCGCCTCGCTGTCGCTGTCGACGACCCAGATCGCCGCCGGGGCCGCGCTGGTCGGCGTCCAGTTCTACGGTACCATCGGCGGCTACGCCCTGCGGGACCACTTCGACGCCATCGATACCGTCCTCGATGCCTTCTACTTCACGCTGATCACCTCGAGCACGGTCGGATATGGCGACGTAACGCCGAATCCGGGCTCGACGGCGGCGATGCTGTTTACGATGTCGGTGCTGGTACTGGGGGTGGCCAGTTTCGGTATCGCGATCGGGGCGCTCGTCGGCCCCGCGATCCAGGCGAGAATCACGAAGACACTGGGAAAGATGACCGACTCCGAACTCGAACTGCTCGAGGATCACCTCCTCGTGCTGGGCTATAGCAAACTGACGGAACCGATCGTCGACGAACTCGCCGAGAGCGGTCGGGGGTTCGTCGTCGTAACGAACGATCAGGACGCGGCGGACGAACTCGGCGACCGCAATGTATCGGTGGTCACGGGCGATCCGAGCGACGAAGGACCGCTCGAGCGTGCGAAGATCGCCCGCGCGTCGGGGATCGTGGTCGCGACGGAGGAAGACGCCCGGGACGCGCTGGCGATCCTGACGGCCCGGCAACTCGCGCCGAACGCACGGATCGTCGCGGCCGCGACCGACCGGGAGAACACGAAGAAACTCGAGCACGCCGGCGCGGACACCGTGATCAGTCCGTCGGTCCTGGGGGGCCACCTGTTGATCCGTTCGGCGCTCGGCGACCACGACTCGGAACTGATCGAGCGGATCCTCGAGGGGGAAAAGAAGTAGTTGCGCCCGACCGTTACCAGTAGATAGTAGCACGATTTCTGTATTCAGAGTTCGATTCGCAACTGACTCGGGCCGTTCGGTCAGTACAGGTGCTTATGAATCGTTGATCCCAGCGATAGATCCGACCATGCCCAGAAGCATCAGTCCGTACCCTGCAACCCCGGCGGGAAGTGACGCTTGAAGAAGCAGTGACCCAGTAAATGCTCCAATACCACCGATAATAGCCCCTCGCTTCCGTGCAGACCGGGTAGGACTTCCACGAGAAAGTGACAGCAACTGTTCCTTATGCGCTAAAATCATCGATGTGAGAGCACTGTAGAGCGGAAACAGTGAAAGCGTGATCAGAAGGTCAGTTGTGGCGAATTCCGCGGCCAGAACTGTGACTATCAGTCCAACACCTACTGCAATGGTGTATCGGAGGGCAGGGCGCATACACTGAACTACAGCTACTGGAAACAAGTACGATACGGAATCTATACTTACCGCGATTTTCACGACTCACTCCGATTGACATCCTCCTCCGCCTGAAGGCGGAGGAATCCCGAGTCAAGCGAATCGAAGATTCGCGTACATCGCAAATCTCCGATTTGCTCAGCGTTGGGATATTAGGGTTTGCAGACTCCCTGCTCTCTCGGTGTGAACCGTCCGCTCTCGCGGTCGAACAGGAAGACTCCGGGCTGTGCCAACCAGCCGTTACTCATATCCCCCGTTGGGGGACTCTGAGTTATCTTTCGTCGAATATTCACCGCACCGTTCACGTCTGCATTCATCGCCGTTCCACACGACTCACAGACGTACAACCCCCGCTCCACACGGTTACTCTCCTGAATCTGCCCACAGCACGAGCACGTCTTTGAGGTGTTCTCCTCGTCTACGCGATCAACGAGGATGCCGTGTTCCTCAGCCTTGTATTCGAGCAGATTCGTGAACCGGTCGAACTCCCAGCCGTGGAGTTTCTTGTTCCCCGACGCTCCCCAGTCCCGCGAGTCGCCGCTGTCGTCTTCGCGGATGTCGCTGAGGTCGCCGACCGCGATCCTCCCAACGTCTTCCTCAACACACCGTTGCACGAGGTGTTTTGAAAGGGTGTGGAGGAAGTGGTCTTTGCGCCGGGAGAGCTTCCTGCGGGCTTTCCGCGCACGCTTTGACGGCCCGTTCTCGCCTTCCGTCTGATACTCCTCACGGGAGAAGTAGTGCTTGTCCTCTTTCAGCACGTTCCCCGGATACAGCTCCTTCGAGCTGCCCTCGTAGTCGATGGCGAGATAGTTGCTGATCCCGAGGTCGATGCCCGCCGTCTTATCTCCGGGAGCATCTTCAACCGGAATCTCTTTCTTGCAGACGAGGTGGAGTTCCCAGCGGTCGCCGTTCCAGACGGCACGCACCTGCTGAATGTTCTCCACTTCTACGTCGGGTCGAGTTTCGTACTCCGCGAGGATGAAGTCAGATCGTCCGTCTTTCAGGTTCCAACCTTTCGAGAGGCGAAGCTGGCCGTGCTTGTCGTCGTGCTTGATACCTTTCTGTTTCCACGTTACGGTGGAGCGCGGGTGTCGGTCGCCACGTTTCCGATAACCGGGTGGGTTGTTGCCGTCGTCGGAGTTGAACCAACCATTGAACGCCTCAGCAAGTTCTTCGAGAACTCGCTGACTTGACTGAGAATGCAGATCACTGTAGCGTTCGTGGCCTTTCAACTCCGATTTCAACTCGGCTTCGCCGGGAATCTCACCGTCTTCGTCCCACCGGTCTTGGATGTAGTAACGTCCGACGTTCCACAGTTTGGATGCTGCGAACCCACACTGGTCGAGATCGTCACGAACCTGACTGTGGTTCGTGATGCGTGCGACGTAGGTGCGGGTTGTCTCCAACATCGTACCGTGTCCATAATCAGTTATGAAATATAGAGTATTAAAATCTATGTTCGGCGTGGAATATCCAACTCTATCGGAGTTTATGGCGCGTAACACGGAGTGACGGCGCGTATCCACGGCCTGAAGGCTGTGGTATTGCGCCTGTTCAGCGTATAACGAAACCGCATTTCCAACTACTGTTACTCCTCGTCCAGCGCGGGCGCACCCTCGAGGATCGCGACCCCGCTCGAGGCCCCGATGCGTTCGGCGCCGGCGTCAATCATGGCCATCGCCTCGTCGTAGCTGCCGACGCCGCCGCTTGCCTTGACGGGGAGGTACTCGCTCATGAGTTCGACGTCCGGGACGGTCGCGCCGCCGTCGGCGAAGCCCGTGGCGGTCTTGACCATCGTGGCGTCCGCTTCCTCGGCGGCCTCGCAGGCCAGGTGTTTCTCCTCGTCGGTCAGCAGCGCAGTCTCGATAATGACCTTGACCGGGATCGGGACGGCGGCGACGAGTTCGGCGAGTTCGTCCCTGACGGCGTCGGTGTCGCCCGCCTTGAGGCGGCCGACGTTGATCACCACGTCGAGTTCGTCCGCGCCGGCCTTCCAGGCCGCGACCCCTTCGCGTCGCTTGATCTCCGGGGCGTGCTGGCCGTGAGGGAAGCCGATGACGGTTGCGAGCGTCACGTCGGGGGCGTAGTCGGCCGCCTCCTCGACCGCGTAGGGCGGGATACAGGCGTTCATCCCGTGTTCCGCGGCCTCGTCGAGGAGCGAGCGAACGTCCTCGAGGGTCGTTTCGGGACCGAGTACCGTGTGATCGATCAGGGGCGCGAGTTCGCTGCGGTCCATAGCGGACCGATTCGCCGGATCGTGAAAAAGCCGTCCGATCCCTTTTGGTTCGGGGGCACCAACCGCTCCCCATGAACGAGAACCACCCCTCCGACGGGACCGTAGACGTCGACGCCGCGGTCGTCGATACCGCGGACGACATCGCCGAGATGCGGATCCGCGGGGCCGCGACCATCGCGGACGCGGCCGCCGAGGCGCTCGCGATCCAAGCCGAGCGCAGCGACGCCGACTC
Organism: Halobiforma lacisalsi AJ5; assembly: GCF_000226975.2. Taxonomy (NCBI): domain Archaea; kingdom Methanobacteriati; phylum Methanobacteriota; class Halobacteria; order Halobacteriales; family Natrialbaceae; genus Natronobacterium; species Natronobacterium lacisalsi. The sequence goes on from NZ_CP019285.1 coordinate 444,741, forward strand.
TCCCGCGGCGTTCCAGCGACAGCTCCGGACCGCCGCGAAGACCCTCTACGAGACGCGGCCGACCGCAGTCAGTCTCCCGAACGCGCTCCGGTACGTCCTCCGGGGGATGGAGGGCGAAACCGTCGCCGACCTGCGGGAGACGACGACCGCCCGCGCCGAGGAGTTCCGTACCGACCTCGAGCAGGCCCAGGTGACACTCGGCGAGATCGGCGCGAACCGGCTCCGGGACGGCGACGTGGTGATGACCCACTGCCACTCGACGGACGCCCTGTCCTGTATCGAGGCCGCGCTCGAGGACGGGAAGGAGATCGAGGCGATCGTCAAGGAGACCCGGCCGCGAAAGCAGGGCCACATCACGGCCCGTCAACTCCGCGAGTGGGGCGTCCCGGTGACCCTGGTCGTCGACAACGCGGCGCGGCGCTACCTCGACGAGGCCGACCACGTGCTGGTGGGCGCGGACAGCATCGCTGCCGACGGGAGCGTCATCAACAAGATCGGCACGAGCGGCCTCGCGGTCAACGCCCGGGAACGGGGCGTGCCGGTGATGGTCGCGGCCCAGACGATCAAGCTCCACCCGGACACGATGACCGGCCAGACGGTCGAGATCGAAATGCGCGCCGAAGAGGAGGTGTTGCCCCCGGAGGAGCGCGCTGACATCGTCGCCGACGCGCCGAACGACGACGGACTCTCCGTCGAGAACCCGGCGTTCGACGTCACCCCGCCCCGACACGTCGATGCGATCGTCACCGAGCGCGGCCAGTTCCCGCCGGAGAGCATCGTCACGCTAATGCGGGAGTTGTTCGGCGAAACGACCGGCGAGCCCTGGGAAGTCTGAGCCGGTCGTTCGGGGCCTCGAACGTCTGACGCACGGCAGACGAACACTACATACGGACGCCCAACGGCCGGGTTCCCGGCGGGTTCGATCGGAAAGTGTTTGTGACTGGTACGTACCAGTACGCATATGGTGTTACCAGAGGGGTTCGTGCTCCCGCCGTGGTACTTCCTCGTGGCGATCCTGGTGGTCCTCGGCGGCGTGCTGGCGATGCTGTGGGCGCTCGAGCCGCCGGTAACCGACCGGACGGTGGTCGCGTTCGTTCCCTGGATGATGTTCGGGTCGGCCCTGCACGTGTTGCACCAACTGGGCGCCTATCCGGACAGCATCGCGGTGCTGTTTACCTCGCCCGGCGTCTACCTGGTGACGGCGATCGTCGGGGGCCTCGTGTGGATCCTCGGGATTTTCCTCGAGGCAGCGGGACTCCAGCGGTCGATCGAGCGATTCGTCGGCGTCACGGGGACCGGCTTCTTCGTCGTCTTCGCGATGTTCGCGCTCCAGTTGGGGTGGGCTGCCGGCACCTTCGAGCCGTTCTGGCCCGTCATCGCCGTCGTCCTCTCGGGGATCGTCACCGCGCTCGCGTGGCTCGCGCTCGGGATCTGGTTTACCGACGTCGCGGCGATCACCGGCATGACCGGCGTCGTCGTCGTCTTCGGGCACGTGCTGGACGGCGTCTCCACTGCGGTCGGCTACGACGTCCTCGGCGCGGGCGAGAACGTTCCCCTCTCGCAACTGCTGCTCGAGGCGGGCGAGGCGCTCCCGACCGCCGAGTACGTCGGCGGCGGGTGGGTGTTCGTCGTGGTGAAGGCCGCCCTCGCGCTGGCGATCCTGGGCCTGTTCACGGAGTACGTCGAGGAACGTCCCGGAGAGGCGCGGACGATCCTCGCGCTGGTCGCTGCCGTCGGTCTCGGCCCGGGCACCCACAACGTCTTGCTGTTCCTCGTCGCCTAGACTTTTCCCCGCGGGCACCGACGTTCTACCGTCTACTATGGTCAAGGTCCTTACTGCCGGTCACGTCAACTGGGACGTGACGCTCCGTATCGACGATTTTCCCCGCCCTGACGGCGAAGCTGCGATCCGCTCTCAGCGCCAGTCCGGCGGCGGCAGCGCCGCCAACGTCGCCGCCGCGCTCTCCGGTCTCGAGGTCGAGGCCGGTCTCATCGGCAGCGTCGGCGACGACGAAAACGGCGTCCTCGCCCGCCGCGACCTCGAAGACGCGGGCGTCTCCCTCGAGGGGGTGCGCGTGGTCGAGGACGCGGAGACGGCCGTCAAGTACCTGCTGGTCGACGACGACGGCGAGGTGGCGGTGCTTGGCAACGACGGCGTCAACGAGGCCGTCGGCCCGGACGACCTCGATCGCGACCGGATCCGGGCGGCCGACCACGTCCATCTGACCAGCCAGCGACCCGATACCGCAGCGGCGATCGCGACGACGGCGCGCGAAGGCGGCGCGACGGTCAGTTTCGATCCCGGCCGACGACTCGAGGACCGCAGGCGCGAGTACCGCGATGCGCTCGCGACAGCGGACGTCCTCTTCGCGAACGACCGGGAGATCGCCGCCCTGCTGGAGGACGAGTACGAGTACGTCGGCTCGGCGTTCGACGACCGGATCGTCGTCGTCAAATACGGCGGCGACGGGGCGAAGGTCCACACGCCCGAGGCGACTTACGAACACCCGGGGTTCGACGTCGACCCGGTCGACACGGCCGGCGCGGGCGACGCCTTCGCCGCCGGATTCCTGGCCGTCCTGCTCGAGGAGGACGGCCGAGGCGACGTCGAACGCGCGCTCGAGTACGCAAACGCCTGCGGCGCGATCACGGCGAGTCGGGAGGGAGCCCGTAGCGCACCGACTGCGGCGGAAGTGTCCGACTTCTTCGCGACCCGTTACTGAACGAGTCGCTTGCCGTGACCGTCGCCTTCTCAAGAAATGTCGTCTGACGGAAACTATATACCCGGTGACGTTGGGGTATCCAGTAGAAGTCACGGCGACGTGACGGAGAGACATGACGGAAGGAAGGATACGCGAGTCCGGCGGCCGACAGTACCGTCGGTGCGTCCGCTACGAGCGAACGGAGGGGGAACCGCCGAGCGTCGCGACGGCGACGGCGTTGGCACGCTTTCGCGACGAAGACGTAACCAGCACCAACACTCGGCTCTACGACTACGTCGATCCGGAGGCGCTCGACGCGCTGTTCCGGACCGACGACGACCTCGAGCGCGACCGGGCTGTGTCGCTCGTCTCGTTCGACGTGGACGGGGCGACCGTCCGCGTGTGGCCCGACCGGGTCGAGGTGTCGCCGCCGAACTGATGGTCCCGCGCTGACGAGCGATCGTGGGCCAGTCGATTCGTCACAGCGGTCGGTCTCGCCAGCCCGACCGCCCGCGGGTCCGCTCTCGAACCTTTTTTCTCGTCACCGGGGGAAAGCGACGGTATGGCAACGCAACCGCACCTGCTAGTCGAGGAGGGCGACCTGAACGACGTCGCGCTGATCCCGGGCGACCCCGGCCGCGTCGATCGAATCGCGGACCACTGCGACGAGAGCGAGACGATCGCCAGGAACCGCGAGTACAAGGTCGTCAACGCCACCTACGAGGGGCGGGAGCTGACGATCTGTTCGACAGGGATCGGCTGTCCCTCCGCGGCGATCGCCATCGAGGAGATGGCAAACGTCGGCGTCGAGACGTTCATCCGCGTCGGGACGACCGGCGCGCTCCAGTCGGAGATCGAGATCGGCGACATGATCGTCGCGACCGGCGCGGCGAAAAACGAGGGGACCACGAAACGGTACGAGTCCGTCGAGTTCCCCGCCGTCCCGGATTACGACGTGCTGTCGGCGTTGGTCGACTCTGCGGAAGCGAACGATGAAGACGTTCACGTCGGCCCGATCGCCTCCGACGACGCCTACTACGCCGAGACCGACGAACACGTCCACGACTGGGAGGACGCCGGCCTGCTCGCGGTCGAGATGGAGGCCGCGGCCGTCTTCTCGCTGGCCCGCCGCAAGGGGCTGCGCGCCGGCGCGATCTGTACCGTCGACGGCAACCTCGTCGAAGGCACCCAGAAGGGGACCGACACCGAGGACGACGAACTCCCCGAGAAAGCCAAGAACAACGTCGGCCGCGCGATCGATATCTCCCTCGAGGCAACAACCGACCTGTAACGGGGCCCCGTTTGGGACTGATTTCGGAGCCCCCGTCCGAGTTCACTCAGTTCCCTTCCCGTTCGGATCCGGTCCTCGTACCTTCCCCATCGAACGTCGAGCGGAGCCGCCACTCGCGGGGATCGGTCGCTAGCGAGTACGAGACCACCCCGGCGAAGACGACGAGGTAGTACGCCGTCACGGGCAACTCGAGCGCCCTGAACACGAGCGTCGCCACGATAATCCAGACGACGACGACCGCGACGTCGACGAGCAGATCGGCGACCCGCTCGTCGGAGGGTCGCAACCCTTGTCCGGCCATACCGGGACCAACGATGCCGACGCTAGTAAATGTCCGCGCCGGCGTAGGCCGGGTGAGCCGGACCGGGGCGGGGGCAGGGGTGACGATCAGAAGTGGAGGCCGTGCTTCTCGAGCAGGTGGTGGGCCGCCGTCCCCCAGGTGAAGTCGCCCCCGGGCCACCACGTCCGGGCGTTGTTGATCCCGCCGACGAGCACGTAGTCGTCGGGGTTCTCGGGATCGGCACGGAAATTGACCGAGCCGCTGTCCCCGTCAGTGAGGTCCTCCTCGTTGCCCCAGACGAGCTGTCCGGGTTTACAGATCTCGCCGGCATAACAGGTGACGGCGTTGACGCCCTGGACCTCGCCGACCGTGTGATCGGAGAAGGCCCCGATCTTCTCGAGCGTGGCTTCACGGGCCATCAGATCCGCTAGCCCGTCCCGCGTGAACTGGCCGATCACCGTCGAGGGTTCGGCCCGCTCGATCTCGGTCGCCGGCCGGAACTCGTCGACGGGGTCGATCTGGACGGTGTCGGCCGCGGGATAGCCGCGGACGACCTCACCGATCCGGTGGCGCTCGTCGTCCTCGTCGGACCGGAGCTCGAGCGGTTCGCCGCTGTGTTCCTCCTCCTTGGTTCCCTGCTCGCCGTAGACGTGGTTCGAGGTCGCGAAGTACCGCGACCCGTCCTCGGCGTCGAACAGCGCGGGCGTCAGGGTCCCCGAGGCCCGTTCGCTGTGACAGACGACGCCGCCGGGAACCCGTTCGGGGTCCAGGTCCTGCACCCGGTAGGCGTCCGATTCGTCGGCTTCCTGCTCCGGCGGCGGCGGAATCTCGTCGACGACGGTCAGGTCGATCGGGACGCTCGAGGTGACGTCCTCGATCTGCTCGAGGACCCCCTCGTCGGTGGCGTTGACCGAGACCGATGCCTCGGGCCGATCGTAGCTCCCGGGGACGACGAACGACGAGATGAGCGGGGAGAGCCCCAGATCGTGGATGGCGTCCTGGGCGTCGAACGCCAGTCGAAGGCTCTCCTGCCATGGGATCGGTACGTCCTTCGTGCGGGGCTCGAGGTCGGTCCCGTCGGCGTCGGGACTCGGGCGGGCGAGGGCGTAGGTGATCGAGCCGAGGTCTTCCGATGAAACGTAGTTCGCCGCGCCGACGCCCCAAACGAGCGTCGCGGCGACGCCGGTGTTGACCCCGGCACGGAGCAGCTGGCGGCGGTCGATTCTCGATCGCTCGGTGCTCGAGTCGTCGCCGGTCGACGCGTCCTCCGCGTCCGGTCGGTCATCGGTCGCCACGTCAGACAGAGTACGACGGGACGCCGTATATGCGTTCGAGTTGCGTATTCCGAACCCTCTGGGTTCGACGACGGTCTCGACGGCGAACCGATCCGGAGACGGTGAAAACGATCGTCGCGGGACGCGAGTCAGTTCCCGGGGTCGGACTCGACCGCGAGCCGTTCGGCGACGGCGGCCGCGCCCTCGGTTAGTTCCTCCGTGGTGTCCGACGCGTTCTGGAGCTCGGCGTTGATCTCGTCGTAGAGGCGGTCGAAGACCACCGCGCCGTCGGCCCCTCGCCACCGGCCGGCGTCGCAGGGCTCGAGGCCGCAGGTCGGACACTGACGGGGCTCTTCGGTATCCGAGTCGGGGACGTCGAACGGCTCGAGACACCCCTGACAGCGATCGAGGCCGACCGCGACCGCTTCGGCGAGTGCGATCAGGTCCCGCAGTTCCGACTGGAGCCGCGTCGCCGCGTCGGTGAGGCCCTCGAGCGGTTCCGCGAGCGGGGGTTCGTTGTCGGCACGGTCGCTGGCGACGTCGGCCTCGAGGTGCCCCGTCTCGACGGCCGAGAGGCGCTCGAGCCGGGACGGTACGGAGTCCATCGCGAGCAGCACCTCGCGGCGGGCCTGCACGTACTCGGCCGCCGGGTCGGAATCGGTCGACTCGGCATCGAGTTCGGCCGGCAGCGACGTCGCGAGCGACGCGAAGGAGGCGACGGCCGACACCGTCACGCCCTGTCGCTGGGTCGTCTCGCGGACGAGGTCGAAGAGGTCGTCGGCCTCGAGCCGGAGCGAGTCGGGCGTCGGCGTCCGCTCCAGCCCGGCGAAACAGGAGTTACAGACGGTGACGAGCGCGCTCTCGTGGACGGTTCCCTCGAGGGGAACGTCGCCGACGGGGTAAAGGCAAAGCCCGTCGGCGTCGTCGCTCGCGCCACAGCGCCTGCAGGTACGGTCGTCTCGATCGAACACGGCGGCTCGGTCGCCGCGTGGCTCCGGATCCGGGGAAGGCACGAGCGAGCGAAGACAGCGCGGCGACAAAAACGCACCGGCCCGCCGTCGGGCCGAACCCGACGGTAACCTCTACAGGCCGGCCCTCGTACATCCACCGGGATCACTGTGACCGATTCACGAACCGACGCCGACCGAACAGTCGAGCGTGCGATCGACCGAGCCGATCTCGCGCGGGCCTTCCGCTCGTTCGCGGGTGCACTCGAGGACGGCGTTCCCGTCCGGATCGCCGACGAAAAGGGGAGCGTCAGCGCGGCAGTGGGGCAGCGGGTCACCCTCGAAGCGGGCGTCGCCCGCGACGTCGAGGGAGTATCCGGCGAAGCCGACGGCGACAGCGACCCGTCGACAGCGGGGCTCACGATCGACCTCGAGTGGGACGATCCGGACGGCTCGAGCGTACGGGCGACGTCCCGGGAGGGCGAGGATAACGGCGAGGGAACCGACCCCAACGGCCGACCCACCGACGTCGTTCTGTCGCCGGAGCGACCGTCGGACGACGCCTCGGAGGATTCGGCAATGGCAACGATGCCGCCGGAGGGGGTCGTCCGCGACCGCGACGCGAGCGGCTGGACGGCCGACTCGACGGGTGGTGCCGACCGATCCGACCGTACCCCGCGGGCTGCCGGCGACGCGGCCGAGGACCAGCCGGACGAACCGACCGACGCCGGCGGGGGGAGGGAGTGGCGCTGGCGGTTGGTCCACTGGAACGGGAACATCGTCGCCGACAGCGGCGAGGGCTACGCCTCGCGGAGCAACGCCGAGCGGGCCGTCCGGAGCGTAAAACGGATCGCCCCGGCCGCGAACACGGTCCGGGTCGCCGACGACGCGGAATAAGGGATCGGCCGTACGGAACTCGGGAACGGCGACTCGAGGTGCGGTCCCGCGGTCCCGGACCTATCGGCGCAACTCGTGTAACTCGTCCCGGTCGACCTCGATGTCGAAATCCGGGGCGCGGGCCGACGCCTCACACTCGATCGACGGGGTCGCATCCCCCGGGATCGCGTTGTAACGCCGGAGGAATTCGACGATGCCCCGCTTGCCGCCGAAATCGCCGCGGTAGCGCCGGAAGAACCGGGGGATCGTCACCCTGTTGGCGTCGGGATCGTACTCGGCGTTTTCCTCCAAGAACCACTCGATCGCGATGTCCAAGTGCTCGTCGACGTCGTCCGGCGAGTAGATCGCGATCGGCGGGCTGTTCTCCGCGCCTCGACACAGCGCGAAGTGGATCCGCGGGTCGCACTGCTCGAGGCGAAACTCCCGCTCGAACGACGACGGGAACGGACGCGGGAGGTAACCGAGCCCCCACGGGTGTTTCGAACTGCGCAAGAGCCCGTGTTCGATGTCGTTGAGACTCAACCAGGCACCGGCGACCGGCACACGGTCCCGGCAGAAGAACTTCCATCGCTCGAGCAATCCGCCCTCGAGCACGTCGGGTTCCTCCTCGAGTCGGAGTTGTGCGTAGGCGTTGTAACAGTTGAGCCAGAACGAGAGTTTGCGTTCGCGTGTGGAGAGTTCTCGAGTCAGTCGAGAGCGCCCGAGGGTCGCGAGCCGCTCCCGGAGATGAGCGACGTCGCCCTCGTACCGGGCCTCGGCGGCGCCTCCCGGTCTGGTGTCGGCGCCCGTGGCCGTTCCGAGGCCGCCTTCGGGTTCGCCCTCCGTCTTGACCGCATAGAGCAGATCACCGGCCAGCGAGAGGGGATCGAGCTGGGTGGACATCCGTTTGTACGTTAGCGTACCACACTCTTGAAGGCGTGGGACGGTTGAATACGACAGTCTCTCCGTCGAACACGTCTGGCTCAGTTTTATCCGACAGAACGCCGTTACGAGGGGTGTGAACCTCAGCCGAGGCTATCTTATCGCGCTCGTCTTGGTCTTCGCGTATCTCTCCTGGCAACTGGTAACTCCCTTCCTCCAGTACGTCCTCGCGGCCATCCTGGTCGCGTTCATGCTGTCGCCGCTGCAGCGGCGCCTCGAACAGCGGATTTCGGACGCTGTCGCGGCGTTTGCCCTCGTTGTGTTCGCACTCGTGGTGCTCGTCGTTCCGTTCGTCGTCGTCGTCGCCGTCGTGGCGGGCGACGCGGCCGACATGTTCCAGCAGGTCGACCCGGAGAACCTCGGGACGAGCGAGATCGAGAGTCGCATCGAGGAGGAACTCGGCATCACGGTCGACATCGCCGGGACGGTGGCCGACTCCGCCGAGCAGATCGGGACGATCCTGGTCGAGCGGACCGCGGCGTGGTTCAGCGTGTTCACCCACGCCATGATCGGCATTGGACTGGCACTGTTCCTGATCTACTACCTGCTCAGGGACGGCGACCGTCTGCTCGTGTGGCTCCACGAACGGACGCCATTGCCGGACGACGTCCAGAGCGACCTCTACGACGAACTCGAGCGTGTGACGTGGGCGGTTCTGGCCGGCCACGTCCTGATCGCAGTCGTACAGGGTACGATCGCGGGGCTTGGCCTGTTCGCGACGGGAATCCCCAACGCCGCGTTCTGGACGTTCGTCATGATCGTGTTGTCGCTGATACCGCTGATCGGATCGTTCCTGGTCTGGGCCCCTGCCGTCGGCTACCTCCTGATTACCGGCGCACCAGTGCTGGCCGTTGGGCTGGCGGTCTACAGCACCATCATCGTCGGCGCTACGGACGACTACCTCCGCCCGATCGTCGTCGACCGGTACGCCAAGATCAGTCCGGCAGTCATCATCCTCGGCGTCCTCGGTGGGATCTACGCGTTCGGGATCATGGGTCTGTTCTTCGGGCCCGTCGTCGTCGGCGCGCTGATTGCCGTCCTCCGGGTCGTCGACGAGCACTACGACCGACTCGAGGGCAAAACCGGTACCGAGTACTGACCGTCGTCACCCTACGAGCCCGCTGACTGTTCAGCGTGTTAACTCACCCCACAATTTATAGCGGTGGACGGTGGACGGACGCACGTCGACGGGCGATAGCAAGTCCGTCGTCAGGGCGGCGCACCGCGTGCGAACCGAGCGCGACGAACCGGGTCACGCATCCCCAGGAACGAGCGCCAGACGGGGATCCGAGCCACCATACCGCGTGACCCGTCCTTGACTCCGAGATTTTTCCACGAGGGCAACTCGCCGACAACCGTCGGGTAATCGCCACGGACCGTTCTCCGCGGAGACAGGTCAGTGACGGCGAACAACCGACGATTCGTTTTCGAGCGTTGTATCCACGAGTGGTATCTCCCCGGTATGTCGTTTCGAAGGAAAAAATTATTCAATAGTCACGTGTGATGTGCGATCAATCACAGGTGCCGTGAAATGGTCAAGATGGAAACCGCGGAGCTAGAGACTGATCTCAGTTTGTTCAAATACGACAACCTCGAGCAGTTGCCGCCCCAGTACCGGGAGCTCGAGGAGTCCGAACGAACGGCACGCATCGAGGCGGCGCTCGAGGAACTCGGCGACGACGTCGTCGTCCTCGGGCACAATTACCAGCGGCGGGAGATCGTCGAGCACGCCGACTTCGTCGGCGACTCCTACCAGCTCTCGAAGGAGGCGGCCGAAGCCGACGCGGAGTACGTCGTCTTCGGCGGCGTGACGTTCATGGCCGAGAGCGCGGACATCATCACCGACGACCAGACGGTGATCCTCCCGTCGATGGAGGCGTCCTGCCCGATGGCGGGGATGGCCGAGGCCCTGCAGGTCGACAGCGCCTGGGCCGAGATCACGGCGGCCACGCCGGACGCCGACATTATCCCGATCACCTACATGAACTCCTACGCGGACCTGAAGGCCTTCTGTGCGAGCCAGGGCGGGCTCGTCTGTACCTCCTCGAACGCCCACAGGGCCTTCGAGTGGGCCTTCGAGCGCGGCGACAAGGTCCTGTTCCTGCCCGACAAGCACCTCGGTGAGAACACGGCCCACCGGCTCGAGATGGAGGACGAGATCGCCGAGTGGGACCCCTGGGATCCCGAAGGCAAGGATGCCGCCGAGGTCGCCGAAAGCGACATCATCCTCTGGGACGGCTACTGCCAGGTCCACGAGCGGTTCCGGGCCGACCACATCGATCGGGTTCGCGAAGCGAACCCCGGTGCAAACGTCGTCGTCCACCCCGAGTGTCGCCGCGAGGTCGTCGAGGCCGCGGACGTCGTCGGCTCGACGAGCACGATCTGTGAAACCGTCGAGAACGCCGACCCCGGCGAGACGTGGGCCATCGGCACCGAGATCCACCTCACGAACCACCTCCAGCGGTGGCATCCCGAGGTCGAGGTGCTCCCGCTCTGTGGCGAGGCCTGCATGGACTGCAACGCCATGCGCCAGATCGACCCCAACTACCTCGCGTGGGTCCTCGAGGAACTCGCCGAGGGCCGCGAACGCAACGTGATCGAGGTCGCACCGGAGGAGAAAGAACTCGCGGCGGTCGCGCTCGACCGAATGCTCGAGATCTAACTCGAACCGATGACCGACACCACCCACGAGACCGCGGACGTCCTCGTCGTCGGCAGCGGCATCGCCGGCTGTGCGGCCGCGCTTGCCGCCGCGCGCGAGGGCTCGGACGTACTGCTCCTGACCAAGGCCGAACGCCCCGACGACGCCAGCACCGACTGGGCACAGGGCGGCATCTCGACGACGCGCGGGGATCCCGAGAGCCTGAAGGAGGACGTCCTCGAGGCCAGCGACGGCACCGCCGACCCCGCGGCGGTCGACGTCCTCGTCGAGAACGCTGACGACGCCGTCGAGGACGTCCTCGTCGACACCCTCGAGATTCCGTTCGACGAAACCGACGACGGCGAGTTCGACTACACGCGGGAGGCGGCCCACTCCGAACATCGGATCCTCCACGTCGACGCCGCGACGGGGAGCCACATCCTGCGGCCGTTCCTGGCCCACGTGGACGACCACGACCGGATCGAGGTCCGACAGGACACCGCCGCCCTCGAGTTGATCGCCGACGAGGGTCGGGTCCACGGCGTCGTGACCGACGAGTCCGCGACGGGTCACCCGATCTACGCCGGGACGACTATCCTCGCAACCGGCGGGATCGGCGCGCTCTACGGGCGTTCGACGAACCCCGAGGGCGCGACCGGCGACGGGATCGCGATGGCCGCGCTCGCCGGCGCGACGGTCGACGACCTCGAGTACGTCCAGTTCCACCCGACGGCCTACGCGGGCAGCGAGGCGCAACGGGGCTCGAAACGGAGCGGCGAAGCCGCGGAGCGGGACACGTTCCTCCTCTCGGAAGCGCTGCGCGGCGAGGGCGCAGTATTGCTGAACGGGAACGGCGAGCGGTTCATGGAGGACTACCACCCCGACGCCGAACTCGCGCCCCGGGACGTCGTCGCCCGCGCCGTCGCGGCCGAGCGCGAGGCGACCGGCGAGGTCGTCCTCGACGTGAGCCCCCTCGAGTTCGAATCCGAGTACCCCGGGATCGCCGAGAAGTGCCGCGACCGCGGGATCGAGGGGTCGGAGATCCCCGTCGCCCCCTGCGAGCACTTCCTGTGTGGCGGAATCGACGTGGACGACCGCGGACGGACCTCGCTCGAGCGCCTGTACGCCGTCGGCGAGTGTGCCCGCACGGGCGTCCACGGCGCGAACCGGCTGGCGAGCACCAGCCTGCTCGAGGGGCTCGTCTGGGGCCTGCGGGCGGGCGAGGACGCGGCGGCCACGGACGCGACCCCCGAGCGGGTGGAGGCCCCCGAACTCCGCGACAGCGACCCGGACCTGCCCGAGCGCTTCGCCGCAGAGAAGTTCACCCGACTCCGGCGGACGATGGACGAGTACCTCGGCCTCGAGCGCGATCCCGACGAGGTCGCCCGCGCGAGCGCCGTCCTCCGGCGGCTCAAGGGCGAGGTCGACGCCTACGTCCGGACCCGGACGGCCCGAGACCTCTACGAACTGCGGAACGCAAGCGTCGTCGCGCTGTTGATCGCCCGGGCCGCGAGCGAGAACGAGGAGTCGACGGGGTGTCACTACGTCGTCGACGAGGCGGAGGAGGAAACGACCGACCCCGAACCGGCGACCGCCGATCGACCATGATCACCGACGCACAGGTCGAACGCTGGCTCCGCGAGGACGTGGGCCACCACGACGTGACGAACCAGGTCCCCGGCGAGACGACCGGCCGCCTCGTCGCCAAGGAAGCGGGCATCGCCGCCGGTCTCGAGGCTGCCGAAGCCGTCTTCGACTACCTCGGCGTCGACGTCGTCGACCGACTCGAGGAGGGAACGGCCGTCGATCCCGGCGACGTGGCGCTTCGCGTCGAGGGGCCGGCTCGCGAGGTGCTCCGGGGCGAACGCGTCGCCGTAAACCTCGCCGGCCACGCCTCGGGGATCGCCACCCAAACTCGTCGCGCCGTCGACGAAGCGCGAACCGAGTCCGACGACGTCCGGATCGCCGCCACCCGCAAGACGACACCCGGCCTGCGCGGCCTCGAGAAGCGGGCCGTCGTCGCGGGCGGGGGCGACACCCACCGGCTCGACCTCTCGCACATGGTGATGGTCAAGGACAACCACGTCGCCGAGCTGGGCCTCGAGGACGCCGTCGCGCACTTCCGCGAGCGCACGTCGTTCGCGACGAAGATCGAGGTCGAGGTCGAGACGGTCGAGGACGCGCCGCGAGCGGCCGAGGCCGGCGCCGATATCGTCCTGCTGGACAACATGGCCCCCGACGAAACCGCGGCGGCCGTCGATCGACTCGACGAGGCGAGTACCGACGCGCTGACCGAGGCCAGCGGCGGCATCGAACTCGAGGACGTGGCCGCGTACGCGGCGACCGGCGTCGACGTGGTCTCGATGGGGTCGCTGACCCACTCGGCACCGTCGCTGGATCTCTCCTTTCGGACCGGCGACTGACCCCGAACGCCGGGCGAATTATACCGGGCGTTTCCGTACGACCCTGCATGACCGCAGACGACGGAACGGAGGTCGTCGTCGAGCGGCTCACGCCAGAGGAGTCGTTCGAACGGTTGGCCCACGGGATCAGGCTCCGAACGATCCGCGTTCTCGACGAGGCGGGACCGCTCTCCCACGGCACCCTCCGAGAGCGCGTCGGCGTCGACGACCCCGGACAGTTCAACTACCACCTGCAGAAACTCGAGGGACAGTTCGTTCGCGACGGCGACGACGGCTACGACCTCACGCCGGCCGGCCGGCGCGTCGTCGGCGCCATCCTCTCGGGCGGATACACGAGCGACCTGACCGGCGAGACCGTCCCCGCCGACGCCGACTGCCTGCGGTGTGGTGGGCCCCTCGAGACCCACTTCGAGGACGGTGCGGTCTCCGTTTCCTGTCGGGATTGCGGGACGCGGTTCAACAGGGTCGACATCCCGCCCGGGGTACTCGAGACCCGCGACCTCGAGGACGTCCACGGGGTCGTAGATCGGTGGGTGAAACGCCGGCTCACCGCCGTCCAGTACGGGTTCTGTCACCGCTGTGACGGCCCCATCAGCCAGCGGGTGCTCCGCGCGGTCGACGACGACTGGGAGGGGGGCGTCCCCGACTGGCTCTCGTCGTTGCCGGTAGACGCCGTCCTTCGGCACCGCTGTGTCCGCTGTGACGTCGAACGTCACGCCCTCGTGGCGGCGGTCGCGGTCCTCGAACCGGCAGTCGTCGGGTTCCACCACGAACACGGGATCGACGTCCGCGAGACGCCGCTTCCCGACCTCGAGTGGCTCGAGATGGGCGTGACGAGCGTCGAATCGATCGACCCCCTGTTCGTCTCGGTTCCCGTGACGCTCGGGGACGAAACGCTCGTGGTGTCGTTCGACGCCGAGTTTTCGCTGGTCGACGAACGACGAACTCGAGCGGACGACCCCTCGGCGAACGGATAGAAATCCGTTTCTACTGTCGGAGTTACAGAAATATATTTCTACAAACACTTACTGGGCAGCCGGTCCGGTGTCGTTCTATGGAACGCGTGCGCTCGCGGCTGCCGACGGTACTTGGGGAGTTGCGCTCGAACCGGTCGTTTCTCCGACTGCTCGCCGGTCGACTGGTGACGAACGCCGGCGACAGCCTCTATTATATCGCCGCGATGTGGCTCGTCTTCGAACTGACCGGCTCGCCGTTGTACACCGGGCTCGCCGGATTCTTCGTGCGCGCACCGTCCGCCCTCTCCGTTCTCACCGGGCCGCTCGTCGACCGGTGGTCGCTCCGGCGCGTCCTCGTCGGCACGCAGTTGATAAACGGGCTGCTGGTGCTCGCGGTGCCCGTCGCTGCCTGGACCGGCCGGCTCTCGGTGTGGGTCGTCCTCGCGCTATTGCCGGTCGTGACGTTCGTCAACCAGTTCGTCTACCCCGCACAGAACGCCGCGCTCCCGCGGATCGTCGACGACGACGATCTCGCGAAGGCGAACTCGCTTTTGTCCGCGGCCTACCAGGGCGCGGACATGGTGTTCAACGCGGCCAGCGGCGTCCTCATCGCGCTCGTCGGCGCGGTGACGTTGTTCGTGGTCGACTCGATCACGTTCGGCGTCGCGTTGCTCCTCTTTGCCGGGGTCTCGGTTGCGTCGGTGCCCGACCCTGCGGAGAACGACGCCGAGGACGTTGACACCAACCCCGACCCCGACCCCGATACCGATCCCGACCGCGAACCGGACGCCCCGGGCCCGATAGCGAACTATCGGTCGGAACTCGCGGCCGGAATCGGCTACGTCCGCGGCTCGCTGTTGATCGTCCTCCTGATCGGGGTCGTGGTGGCGAACTTCACCGCGGGCGCGATGCTCGGCGTACTGCCGGCGTTCGCCGATACCGTCGGCGGCCCGGACGCCTTCGGGATCCTGATGGCGGCCTACGCAGGCGGCTCGTTCGCCGGGACCGTGCTGGCGTCGCGCCTCGAGGACCTCCCGCTCGGTCGGTTCGCGGCGGCCGGCAACGTCCTCTCCGGAACGTTGCTGGCAGCGGCGCTCGTCCTCTCGTGGTTCCCCCTCACCGTCGGGCTGTTTTTCCTGACGTTCGTCCCCGTCGGGGCGTTCAACGTCCTCTTCTGGACGATGCTCCAGTCCGCGGTCGACGACGACCTCCTCGGCCGAGTCTCCTCGCTGGTCACGAGCGCCGCGACGGTCGCGATCCCGGTCGGCTCTGCCGTCGGCGGCGCAGTCGCCGGCGTCGTCGGCAGCCGATTCGTCATGTTCGGCTGGGCCGTGGGTAACCTCTTTTTCGGGCTCTACGTCACCGCGCGTCCGGCGCTCCGAACGCTGCCGCCCGCATCCGAGATTTCCGCCGCGATGTTGCGACTTGGGGACGAGACCGGTCCCGCCGTCGACAAAGACCCCGACAGCGACGCCCCACCGACCGACGCCGTCGGCGCGAGCGATCCCTAGCCGGCGAGCGAGTTTTCTCGCTCGAGCGACGACCTGGGAACGTGACGGAACCGATCCGCGACTGCGAGGACCACGGGCCGTTCGCGACGGACGACGGACGCTGTCCCGTCTGCGGCGCACGCGGTGACCAGGTGGTCTCGGGCTCGCGACGCCGCCGGCTCTCGACGTTCCTCAGCGGCGCGCTCCGGCACTTCCCGGACGACGTCGGCCTCGAGCCCGACGGCCGTGGCTGGGTGCCCGACGAGGACCTGGTCGCGGCGGCCCGTCGGAAGTACGACTGGGCCGACGAGCGCCGGGTCGACGCGGTGATCGCGACGGACCCGAAAGGACGGTTCGAGCGAACCGCCAGTACCGGTACCGATACCGGTACCAGTACCGGCGACGACCTCGAGTCGTCCGCCGACCGCCACCTCGTCCGTGCGGCCTACGGCCACTCCATCGACGTCTCGCTCGAGCCGACCGACGCCCCCGTCCCGGATCGGCTCTACCACGGCACCGCGCCCGACAACCTGTCGTCGATCCGCGAGGAGGGGCTGTTGCCGATGGCCCGCCAGCAGGTCCACCTCTCGGGAAGCCGCGAGGCCGCACGGCGAGTCGGCCGCCGACACGCCGCGGAGCCCGTCGTCCTCGTCGTCGACGCCGCGGCGATGCTCGCGGACGGCCACCGGATCGCGAAGCGGGGCGCTGAGACGTACACGACCGATCGCGTTCCGGCACAGTACCTCTCGCGCTCGAGCGACTAGCGCCCGATGATTTCGTTACGGAAACATCGGTATTTATGACAGTCGTACGGACTAAGAGTAAGACATGGAACAGACACGGGAACGTGACACGACAGCGTTCGAAGACCGACCGATAACGCCGACCCGACTCGGCGCAGCCGCGGGCGTGATGGACGTCGTCGTCTTCGCGGCGGTCGGCTATCTGACTCTAGAGAACGTAGCGATCGGGGCCGTCGCCGGCCTCCTGATCGGAATCGGGGTCTTCCTCTTCCTTCCGCTTTTCGTGAGCGTCGGGGAGGACGACGACCTCGAGGACCTGGCAGCGGACGACGGCGCACCGCTGCGGGCGTTTCACCGACTCGCCGGCGGGTTCGCGTTCTCTGCCGCGGGGTTAGTACTGTTCGCGACGGGATTCGCCGAACTGGCACCCCTCACCGCCCTGCCGGCGGCACTCCTGGCCGGCAGCGTCGTCTACCTGGGCGCTGGATTCGCGTTGCCGAACGCGCAACTTAAGCGCTGATCGGGTCGGTAGGGTCGGTGGGCCCTACCCGAAGCGAACGAGAGGACCAAATTCCGACCGAAGTCTCATCGATAGAGGTTCAACCGCTCGAGAACCGTCCCCAGCAGCACCGCCACTGGGATGATCTCGAGACGGCCGACCCACATGTTGAAGATCAGTACCACCTTCGCCGCCTCGGGCATGTCGGGCCCGGTGATCCCGGTGTCGAGCCCGACGGTACTCTGTGCACTCATCACGTCGAAGATCACGTACTCGGCCGGGTAGGACGGTGGCAGGGTCCACAGGAAGACGGCGACCCCCAGCATGAGAAAGAGGATCCAGAGGACGAACACGACCGCCGCCTCAGTGTACTCTCGTTCGACCTGGGTTTTGTCGAGCGAGCGCGCCCCCAGGCGGAGGTGTCGAACCGCAGTCTCGGGGACGAAGACGCTCCTGATCTGCCAGACGGTCCCCTTGAGCAGGACGAGGACCCGAACGAGTTTGAGGCCGCCGACGGTCGATCCCGCTGCCGCGCCGGTGAGCATCCCGAGACAGAGCAGGAACGTCGGCCCGGCGGTCCAGACCCGTTCGGTCCCACCGCCGAGCGTCGCCGTGCCGAACCCGGCGTTCGACGTCGCCGAGACGAACTGGAACAGGCCGATCCGGAACGTCTCTTCGAGCGTGTCGTACTGACCGTTGACGGCGAGAAGCCCCGTTAGCAGGAGCGAGCCGGCAGTAAACCAGACGAACACCCAGCGTGTCTGGATGTCCCGATAGAAGTTCGAGACTTCGCCTTTGAGGATCAGGTAGTGGATCGGAAACGCGATGCTGCCGGCGACCATCACCGGGATGACCGCGTACTCGATGGCCGGGCTACCGTAGTGGCCGATCGAATCCGCATGAACGGAGAACCCGCCCGTGGAGATGCCGGTCATCGCGTGGTTGAGCGCGTCCCACGGCGGCATGCCGGCGACGAGAAAGAGGACGATCCCGGCGAGCGTGAACCCGAGGTAGATCTTCCAGATTTCCGTGACCGTCGAGACGATGCTCGGGTGGATCTTCTCGGAGCGGGCCTCGCTCTCGAACAGCGTGAGCGAACCACTGCCGGGACGGGCGAGGATCGCGACGGTCAACACGATGACGCCGACGCCGCCGATCCACTCGGTGAACGACCGCCACCAGTGGATCGAGCGGGGAAGCTCCTCCTCGACGACCGCCATCGTCAGTCCGGTGCTGGTGAACCCACTAATGCTCTCGAAGACGCCGTGTACCGGCCGGAGGAAGACGGCGACCGTGTCGGTCATGGCTGGTGTATTCGCCCACGCGGGGTAGGGATCGAGCGCGATCGTCCAGGCGACGAAGAGGAAAGGGAGACTGCCCAGCAGGCCGACGGCCCCCCAGGCGGTGGCCGCCGTCACCATCGCCTCGAGTTTCCCGGGTTCCGGGGCTGATCGATAACGGCGTGCAAGCCCCAGGCCGAGCCCGCCGACCACTATGGCGGAGGCGACGAACGCCGGGATCGCGTAGAGCTCGCCGTTGATCGCGGCGATCAGGACGGAGACGAGCAACATGAGCGAGACGATCTGCAGGATACGGCCGAGGTCGCGCCCGACCGTTCGATACTGCATTCTCATGCCCGATCGTCGGTAAACGCCGCGACGGCGTCTGTCAGCGAGGCGTCGTCGGTGAACACCGTCACCTGGTCGCCCGCCTGTATCCGGGTATTACCCTTCGGCGCGCGGATCTCGCCGTCCCGCTCGAGGGCGACGACGAGACTCCCTTCAGGGAGCGACCCCGAGTCGATCGCTGCGTCGAGCCGCTGGCCGGCCATCGGCGCATCGTCGGTGACAGTGAGTTCGACCAGTTCGGTCTCCTCGTCGAGTTCGATGAAGTCACTGACGGTCGGATATCGCACAGAGTGGTAAAGCGTGTCGGCGATCAGGTGCTGGGGGTTCTCGATCAGGGTGGCACCGATCTTCTCGAAGACCGGGAGGTTCTCCGGATCGTGGACGACGCTGACGAGGTTCGGTACGTCGTGTTCCTCCGCGAGCAACATCACCATGATGTTGGTCGAGTCGACGTCCGTCGTGGAGATCACGGCGTCGGCCCGGTCGATCCCCGCGTCCCTGAGCGTCGAGTGATTTCTGGCGTCGTCGTGCAACACGAGACAGTCGTACTCGGCGGATGCGGCGTTGGCCCTCGCTTCGTTCTGTTCGATGACGACGACATCGTTTCCGTCGTTTACCGCGCGTTCGACCAGATACGAACCGGTGTCACCCGCGCCGACGACGATCAGGTACATTCTGTCTCCCTTTCGTATCCCCTCGAGAAAAAGATACCAGAATCGGCACTCGTAAGCCGCTCGGGACGAGGCGGGTTGATTCGGCCGTACTCGCGGCACCACTCGTCTCGAGACGGTCGCTTCCTTCACGCCCCGTCTCGCGTCGTTCGAACCACCTCCGTTCATACTTGGCACTCTCGGGTTCAATCGTGCGGATGCGAGGGAAGGGATTTGAACCCTCGGACCCCTACGGGAGCGGGTCTTAAGCCCACCGCCGTTGGCCTGCTTGGCTACCCTCGCACAGAAGGCACACGCCAGTTGTCCCCCGGTTGGGATGTGCGTTTCGGTGTCGGCCGACGAGCTACCGCGCCGTCGGGCGGTCGACTCGAGCGTCTCACCCTCGAAGATCCGCTTCCACATCGGTCGGTTCCTCGATTTCGACTGCGGCCGGGCGGGGGAGATCGTAGCGCACCCCGGTCAGTTCGGCGGAGACGCGCCACAGACGACGGGCCGTTTTACGATCGTACGACGCTTCGGCGGAGGACTGTCGCTCGGGTGCGCCGCGCATGTTCATGAGACCGCCCGGGCCGTAGTACGCGCCCCCCTCGACGTCGGGCGCGGTCGCGGCGTACAGCGTCGGCAACGCTCCCTTCTCGGCCGACTGGGCGAGCACGGCGTTCGACACCCGTCTGCCCGCCAGGCGGAGCCACCGTCCCAGTCCCTCTTCGCGTTCGATCCCGCGGTACTGCAGTTTCGTGTCGGCATAGCCCGGATGGACGGCAACGCTGATCGCGTTCGTGTCGGCCGTCCGGAACCGCCGCTCGAGTTCGTAGGCGAAGAGAACGTTGGCGAGTTTCGACTGCCCGTAGGCGTCCCAGGGGTCGTACGACCGCTCGCCGTGGAGGTCGTCGAAGTCGATCTCGCCGCGTTCGTGGAGGCCGCTCGAAACGGTGACGACTCGCGCCGGGTCCCCGGCGTCCGTCGCCAGCGACTCGAGGAGCAGTCCGGTGAGCGCGAAGTGTCCGAGGTGGTTGACGCCGAACTGCGTCTCGAACCCGTCCTCGGTCTCGGAACGAGGGATGGCCATCGTCCCCGCGTTGTTGATCAGGGCGTCGATCCGCTCGTCGGCGATCCGGCCGACGAACGCGCGGACCGACTCGAGGTCTGCGAGGTCACAGGCCTCGAGCCGAAGGTCGGCATCGGGCACGTCGTCGTGAATATCCCGGACTGCCTCCCGGCCGCGTCCTTCGCTGCGGCAGGCCATGACGACGGTCGCGCCGTTACGTGCGAGTTCGCGGGCCGTCTCGAGGCCGATACCGCTGTTCGCACCAGTGACGACGGCGGTGCGTTCGGTCTGGTCGGGGATGTCGTCGGCGGTCCAACCCATACACACCGTACACAGCGACGACTGGTAAAGAACAGCCCAAACCACGCCGGAGAGCCCCTCTCTCGAGCGCGACGAACGTCGAGTCAGCGGCGAGCGACTCCCGGGACCGGCGGAACCGCTCAGTTCGGCCGCAGCGAGGGCGACGAGATATCGACGGTCGCTTTCAGCCTGAACCGGTCGTACGCCGCCGCGACGGGCAACTCGAGGAGGGAGCCGTCGGGGTCGGTGTACCCGTAGTGCTCCGGATCGGGATCGAACGCGCCGAAGACCCGGATCTCCTCGAGGTCGGTCCGGGCGACGAACCGCTGGAGAGCGCCGGTATCGTAGCCGATCCAGAGGTCGTCGCCGTCTACCTCGACGCTCGTCGGATCGAGGTCGAACTCGCCGTCGGTCACGTCGTCGCCCCGTGCCAGTCCAACGAACGCCGACGCGTCCGCGACGTCGCTCGCTCCCTCCGGAACGTCGAACCGGAGTCGCGTCTCCCCGCGGCGGCGGGAGACCGCCCCCTGGGTGCCGAGGTCCTCGTCGACCCGAAGGATGCGGTCCTCGAGTTTCGGCTCGACGGGGCTGTGTTCCTCGAGGTACTCCATGACGGCCGGCCCGAGGGCGGTGCCTGACTCCCAGATGACCGGCGCATCGCGGAACGGCTCGTACGCGCCCGCGATGTCCTTCAGATAGTCGGTCGTCGAGACGACGTAGGTCTCGTCGGGCTCGAGCGGATCGCCGTCGACGTAGACGTCGCCGATCTCGGGTTCCTCGTGGCCGGTCCACTCGTACTGGAGGCCGGCGACCTGCTGGCCCTGCTGGGCACCGAACGCGTTGTCGGGGAGGACGCCGATCCGGTTCTCGAGTACTCGTTCGATCTCCGAACCGGTAGCCTCGAAGACGACGATCTCGTTGCCGAACGGGAGGATGCTCAGGACGTCGCCTGCGGTGAGTTCGCCCGGCCCGTAGGTCGTATTCGTCCGGATCCCGCCCCCGTTCTGGAAAGCGACTTCGGCGTCGTCGTGTGCGTCGAGCATGACGTCCGTGATGAGGTTCCCGATCCGGGCCTCGCGGCCGTACGTAACGGAGCCGGACGTGTCGAGTTCGACCGCGGTCTCCCCGACCGACCGCTCGAGTTCGTCCTCGAGTTCCTCGTACTGGGCCTCGATACGGCGCTGGAACTCGGGGTCGGGATCGACGCCGCCGTCGAGGTCGATCCGCTCCCAACTGACGAGGTCGCCGTTCTCGTCCAACGTCATCACGCCGAGGTGGAAGTACGCGTACCCGATCTCGCTGATGACGGTACCCTCGTGGATCTCCGCGGCGTCCATCGTGTAGTGGGAGTGCGAGCCGAAGATCGCGTCGAGCCCGTCGACCTTCTCGGCGAGTTCGAAGTGGGTCTCGTGAGGGGTGTGTGACGAGCAGACGACGACGTCCGCGTCCTCTCGGTCCCGGAGCAGCGTCGTCATCTCGCGGGCGGTCTCGACCGGGTCCCGCTGCTCGTACTCGTCGGGATAGTCCGTGATGCCGTGGAACCCACGCAGGACGACGTTGAAGACGCCGACCGTGAGGTCCCCGACCTCGAAGGTCGTGTACCGCTGGGTACCCGGAAGGAGGTCGCCCTCGTCGGTGTACAGCGCCGAGTTCAGCCAGGGGAATTCGCTGTCCCGGAACCGCTGCTCGGCGACGTCGACCCCGTAGTCGAAGTCGTGGTTTCCGACGCCGGCGGCGGCGAGGTCCATGTCGTTCATGAACTCGACCTTGTGTGCGCCCTCGGTGAAAAACGAGATCGTCGAGGAGCCGAGTTCGTCGCCGTTCGCGAGGAAGAGGGCGTCGTCGCGGTCGCCGAGTTGCTCCTGGACGACGCGCCGGTAACGGGCGATGTTCGGCCCGTCGGGTTCGCCGATCTCGCTGTGGCTGTGGAGGTCGTGGACGATAGTGACCGTGTCGTCCGACGCCCCCTCGAGGGCGGAGTCGGACGCGCCGACCGTCCCAGTACCGGACGCGAGTCCCACTCCGGCGATGCCGGCCGCGGTCACCCCCACCATGAACTCGCGGCGGGTGTGGGCGCATCCACAGCCACACTCCCGGTCGATCTCGTCCGGACGCTTCGGTCGCAGATCACCGTCCGCCTCGACCGCGTACACGTGGCTTCGCTCAACCGCCGGTTCGCCGCGTCTAGATCGTGATCGAACTCCCGTCCGCCGCCCACAGTCGGACTGGTCACGAGACATGAGTGTCACGATCGACGGCATTTACCAAAAGTGTTGCTAGTAGATATATCTAACAGAATCGAGCAGGACGTACAGAACCGAGAACCGATCACCGGCCGCCGATCGGTGGCATTCGGCGGTCACGCCGCTGGAGGGCTCCGGGAACGAAACGTCCGAACGAAGGCGAGAACCGCTCAGTTACTCGTCGTGGACCGTCACCGACTCGAGCAACACGTCCTCGGACGGGCGGTCGTTGGCGTCGGTGTCGACCGAACCGATCTCGCGGACGACGTCCATCCCGTCGGTGACCTTCCCGAAGACGGCGTGGCGGCCGTCGAGGTGGGGCTGGGCGTCCAGCGTGATGAAGAACTGCGAGCCGTTGGTGTCGGGACCGGAGTTGGCCATCGAGAGGATGCCCGCGTCGTCGTGACGGAGTTCGTCGTGGAACTCGTCGTCGAACTGGTAGCCGGGGCCGCCACGGCCCGTGCCCGTCGGGTCGCCGGTCTGGATCATGAAGTCCTCGATGATGCGGTGGAAGAGGACGTCGTCGTACAGCGGTTCGCCGTCGACTTCCTCGCCCGTCTCGGGGTCGGTCCAGGATTTCTCGCCCGTCGCGAGGCCGACGAAGTTCTCGACGGTCCGGGGGGCGCGCTCGTCGTAGAGTTCGACGTCGATGTCGCCCTTGCTCGTGTGCAGGGTTGCAGTAAGGTCTCCCATACCCTCCGCGACGCTAGCGTGGGTGAAAACCGTGGTGGTCTCCGCACGACCCGTTCGGTCGAGGTCACGGGCCCCGAGGGGTGAGATCATCGGAACCCGGCACGTCGCCCCCGCAGGTACAAGCGGCCGGAGCAAAAACGAACGGGTATGGACGGGACCCACACGGCCGAAACCGTGACCCTCGCGCGACTCCCCTCGGGCGTCGAACTCGAGACGACCGTGCACGTCTACCGCGGCGACCAGAACGGCCCCACCCTCTACGTGCAGGCTGCCCAGCACGGCCGCGAGATCAACGGGACGGAAGTCCTGCGGCGCTTCCACGAGCGACTGCCGCTCGAGTCGCTGTCGGGAACCGTCGTCGCCGTCCCCGTCGCCAACCCGCTGACCTTCGATCGGGTCTCGTACACGACGCCGGAGATACTCGACAGCGTCAACCCGAACATGAACCGGGTCTGGCCAGGCGACGCCGAGGGGACCCTCCACCAGCGGATGGCCGCCTCGCTCTGGGAATACGCGGGCGAGGCCGACGCGATTGTCGACCTCCACACGGGCAGCCCGGACATGCTCCCGCACGTGGTCTTCCGCGAGGGCGACGAACGGTCCCGCGAGCTCGCCGCGGCCTACGGTACCGACCTCCTGCTCTCCGAACGAGCCGACGAGGACGCCTCCGAGGAGTGGCACCGCCGCGGCTTCGCTGGCAAACTCCGCGTCGCGGCCGCCGACGAGGGAATCCCGTCGATCACGCCCGAACTGGCTCACAACAAGCAGATCCTCGAGGACGTCGTCGAACTCGGCGTCGAGGGATTGTTGAACGTCCTGCGTCACCTCGAGATGCTGCCGGGCGATCCGCCCGCGGAGACGCCGCCCGTCGCCCGGAACCACCTCGGGCAGGTCACCGCCGAGGACTCCGGACTCTTCCGGCCGGCGCCGTCGCTCGAGGTGGGCATGGACGTCGAGTCGGGCGACCGGATCGGCACGCTGTACGATCCGGCGACGTTCGAACCGATCCAGGAGGCCGCCGCCGACCGCGACGGGGTCCTGTACGCGCTCACCCAGGAGGCGACCGTCGTCGCAGGCGACAAACTGGCGAACGTCGGGCTGATTCTGGAAGAGTAGGGAGTCACCTCAACACGTCGAGAAGCCGCCGTCGACGACCAGTCCGTGACCGCTGACGAACGACGCCTCCTCGCTCGCCAGGAACAGGATCGCGTTCGCGATCTCCTCGGGGTCGGCGAGTCGCTTCAGCGGATACTCCTCGGCCATCTCCTCGCGGGCTTTCTCGGGGTCGTCCCGCTGGGCGAGGTACTGCTCGAGCAGTTGCGTGTCGGTAAAGCCCGGACAGACCGTGTTCGCGCGGACGCCGTAGGGGCCTGCCTCGGCGGCGACGGCACGGGTCAGGTTCAACACCGCTCCCTTGGTCATCGAGTAGGCCGCCTGTTTCGGGAGTCCGAGGATGCTCGCCAGCGAACCGACGTTGACGATCGATCCGTGGCCCTGCTCCTTCATTCGCGGTAAGGCCGCGTGACAGCCGTTCCAGACGCCCTTGACGTTCACGTCGATGACGAAGTCGCGGATCGAGTCGTCGACGTTCTCGAGGCTGGCCCCTGGATGGCCCGTGCCGGCGTTGTTGACCAGCACGTCGAGTCCGTAGCTCTCGGCGACCTCCTCGACGACCGCGTGGAACTGGTCGGCGTCGGTCACGTCGAGGTCGTAGAAGACCGCTTCGCCGCCGTCGGCTTCGATCGCGTCGGCGACCGCCTCGCCCCCGTCCGAGTCGATGTCCGTTACGACGACGCGGGCGCCCTCCTCGGCGCACCGCTCGGCGGTTGCTCGACCGATTCCCGACGCTGCACCCGTGATCACGACCGTCCGATCCTCGAGTCGCATGCTTGCTCCATCGTCGGTATATTACATAAATTCGTTCATTATTCACACACGTATGACATAGTCTGTTTTCCTTCGACCGAGATAGAGTGAACATCGGTAACCAGCGGCCGGCCCGAGGGGATCGGTATCTCGGGGTATCGGTCCGCTTACATCCTCAACAGGGCCGCTCCGGGACGAGCAGGTGGGCGAGCAGGTCCCCACCTTCCACGACGACGATCGCGATATCACCCTCCTCGGCGCTTCCGAACTCCTCGACCGGGACGACCACCTGATCGACGACCTCGCCGCCGTCCTCGAGGAGGAGGACGACGTGGTCCCCGTCCACGATACGATCGACGGTGGCGATAGCGGTTCGTGCGCTCGAGGGGTAGTCGACCCCGTTGGCCCCGGTATCGTCGTCCGGCAGTCTCGAGTTCCCGAGCGCGACTGCCGCAGCGGTAGCAGTCGGGATCGTACCGATCGCATACAGCACAGTCCGGCGCAGCGCCGGCGTCCGTTCCGACATACCGCCGCTGGCCGCGCCACAGTTTATAAAGGACAGGACGACGCGAACGGAGCGGAAAACCGGCCCACGAATCCGACTTGTATTACATCATATATTTACCCGATAAAGTCATACTACGTATGTTTGTGCTGTTGTCTCGTGTTACGAGGTCGCAGTTGATAAACCGGTAATCAGCCACGAGAAGCCCTCCGAGAGAGCTATAGGATTAGTGCCGTCAGTACGGATTCCAGCGTCTGATCACCTACCAGAAATATTTAAACAATATAAAAATACTATTACGGACTCGAGTACTCGATAAACGATCGACAACTGGCTGATCGACGGCTTCGTGTGTACCGACACCAAAAGCTTATCACTCGTCTGGGAGGTTATGCAAACAATGGCGACACAGGAGCGTATCACTCGACAGGCGACGTTGCGGGCCCGTAATATCGGGGGTATCGACGAAACTACGGTCGAACTCGAGTCGGGCGTCACCGTCCTGGCCGGCCGCAACGCGACGAACCGAACGTCGCTGTTGCAGGCGTTCATGGCGGCGCTCGGCGGCGAGTATGCCTCGCTGAAGGCCGACGCCGACGAAGGGGAAGCCGTCCTCGAACTCGACGACGAGACCTACCGGCGGACCCTGCGTCGCAGCGGCGGCACGACCGTCATGGGCGGCGAACCCTACCTCGAGGACGCCGAACTCGCGGATCTGTTCGCGTTTCTCCTCGAATCCAATCCGGCCCGCCGGGCGGTGACGACCGGCGACGACCTCCGGGAGATCATCCTGCGGCCCGTCGACACCGACGAGATCGAGGCCGAGATCACGCGGCTGACCGCCGAAAAGGACCAGATCAACGACGAACTCGAGCGTCTCGAGACGATCCAGACCGACCTCCCGGAACTGGAACGCCAGCGGACGACCCTGCAGGACCGGATCGAGGAGAAGCGAGCCGAACTCGAGGAGGTCAAGGAGGCCATCGAGAACGCCGAATCCGAGATCGAGCGCCGACAGGACGACCAGAACGAACTCGAGGAGAAACTGAGCGAACTCCGCGAGCGACGCTCCGATCTCGAGGACGTCCGCTTCGATCTCGAGACGGAACGGGAGAGCCTGGCCGCCCTGCGTGACGAACGCGAGGAACTCGAGGCCGATCGCGAAGACCTGCCGGACGTAGAATCGCTCGACCGCGAGGCCATCGACGAAGAGATCGACCGGCTCCAGCGCCAGTCCCAGGAGATCGACGGCGTCGTCAGCCAGCTCCAGAGCATCGTCCAGTTCAACGAGGAGATGCTCGAGGGATCCCACCCCGAGATCCGCGAGCTGCTCGCCGACGAAACCGACGGAGAGAGCGCCGAGGCAGTGACCGAACAGCTCCTCGAGGACGAGGAGACGGTGCAGTGCTGGACTTGCGGCAGCGAAGTCCGGCGGTCCGAGATCGAGTCGACAATCGATCGGCTGCGCTCGCTCCAGGAGGAGAAACTCTCCGAGCGCGACGAACTTGAGGAGCGGATCCAGTCGCTCCGGTCCGACCGCCGCGAGATCGATCAGGCACGTCGGAAACGCGAACGGATCGAGGACCGCCTCGAGGACGTCACCGACGAGATCGATCGCCGCGAGCGTCGCCTCGAGGAGTTGACCGACCGTCGCGACGAGCTCGAGTCCGAGATCGACGAGCTCGAGTCCGAAGCCGCCGACCTCGAGGACCAGTCCGAGTCCGGGTCCGAGTCCGAGTCCGACGACGAGACGGAGGAGACGGACGACGGAAGCCTGCTGGAACTCAACCGGCGCGCGAACGAACTCGAGTTCTCGCTCGGGCGACTGGAGCGCGATCTGGAGACGACGACCGATGAGATCGAGGAGATCGAGTCGGCACTCGAGGAACGCGAGCGCCTAGAGGAGCGCCGCGAGGAGATCCGCGAGGACCTCGAGGAACTGCGCACCCGGATCGACCGGATCGAACGCGAGGCCGTCGAGTCGTTCAACGAGCACATGGACGCCGTGCTCGAGGTCCTCGAGTACGACAATATCGATCGCATCTGGATCGAACGCGTCGGCGAGACGGTCCGGGAGGGCCGCCGTACGGTCGAGCGGACGGCGTTCGACCTCCACATCGTCCGCAGCACCGAGGACGGCCAGACCTACGAGGACACGATCGACCACCTGAGCGAGAGCGAACGCGAGGTCACCGGGCTGATCTTCGCGCTCGCGGGCTATCTCGTCCACGAGGTCTACGACGACGTCCCGTTCATGCTGCTCGACTCGCTCGAGGCACTGGACTCGAACCGGATCGCCGCGCTGGTCGAGTACTTCCGGGAGTACACCGACTTCCTCGTCGTCGCCTTGCTCCCCGAGGACGCCGAAGCCATCGACGACTCCCACGAACGCATCACGGAGATCTGATCGGCCCCGAAAACCCGTAACAGACGTAATTCTGTTATACCTTTGGGGTCACTCCCCCGAAGAGGAGGCGAAACAGTCGCAGGCCCCCGACTCGAGCAAGTCGGCGACGTCGTACTGTTTGCCACACGCCTCACAGAGGACCTGTACGTCCACGAGCACGCGGTGGGGGCCGATCTCGAGCCGGTCGGTCTCCCGGAGTCGCTCGAGATTGCTCTCGGTGACCGAGACGGTTCGCTGGCGGAGCCCCTCGATAGTTCGGGCGACGGTTTCCCGATCGCCATCGGCGTCGCCGTCGTCGGCCGCGGGCGGCGACGCGTCCCTGTAGCCGGTGAGATAGCTCCGGATCGCGCCATAGGAGACGAACTCGTCGGTCAGCGTCTCGACGTCGACGCCCGCTCGCTCGAGTCGCCGTTCGACTTGCGTTCGTTCTCCCCTGCTGCCAGTCTCGCCACACAGGAGGTCGTAGAGGTGGGACGTGTCCTCGGCGATCGTATCGATCCCGGCGTCGGAAAGCGCCGCACGAACCAGCCGCTCGTTGAACCAGTCGGCGAGCGACCGCAGGCTCTCCCGGTTCTCGTCACGGGTCCACCGCGCCTCGAGGTCGGTGCCGACGCCCTCGAGGCTGTACTTCTCGATGAGGCGGGCGACCTTGGGTTTCGGTCCGGGACTCCCGTTCGCGTTCGAGTCGGCCATCCGGTCGTAGTTCCGACGGGGCGTGCAAAGTGATTTCGGTGACCCCACCGGGGTTGGGTCCAGTGTTTCGATGATGAGGAAGAGTCTCGAGGGCGACTGAGGGAGTGCATTCGGTCAGTTAGCTCCAATAAGACCACGGACGCTGGAAGTCACCGTTTCGCCAATGGCGAAAGCGATCGCCAAGCAAAAAGGCTCACGGGAGAGCAGAGACGAAAAGCAGCAGGATGGCCCGAGAGAACGGACGAACGGCGAAAACGGAGAGGGTCAGCTGCGACCGCCACGCGGCCGCCGCCGCTATCCCGTCACTCGTAGGCCGGGATGCCGGTCAGCTCCTCGCCGAGGACCAGCGTGTGGATATCGTGGGTGCCCTCGTAGGTGTAGACCGTCTCCATGTTG
Source organism: Halobiforma lacisalsi AJ5 (assembly GCF_000226975.2). Lineage (NCBI taxonomy): Archaea > Methanobacteriati > Methanobacteriota > Halobacteria > Halobacteriales > Natrialbaceae > Natronobacterium > Natronobacterium lacisalsi. The sequence goes on from NZ_CP019285.1 coordinate 474,255, forward strand.
GCCATGTGGCGCATCGGCGAGTAGTCGGTCGTGATCCCGTTGCCCCCGAGCATCTCGCGGGCGACGCGGGACTGGTCACGGGCCATGCGGACGTTGTTGCGCTTGGCCAGCGAGATGTGGGCGGGCCGGAGGTCGCCACGCTCTTTCAGTTCGGCCACGCGGTAGGCGAGCAACTGGGCCAGCGTGATCTGGGTCGCCATCTCGGCGAGTTTCTGCTGTTGTAGCTGGAACCGGCCGATCGGGCCGCCGAACTGCTCGCGGTCCTGGGCGTACTGGCGCGCCTCCTCGAAGCTGTCCCGGGCCGCCCCGACCGCTCCCCAGGCGATCCCGTACCGGGCCTGCGTGAGACAGGATAGCGGCCCCTTCATCCCGGAGACCCCCGGCAGAACGTTCTCCTCGGGAACGCGGACGTCGTTGAGACCGATCTCGCCGGTGATCGACGCGCGCAGCGAGAGCTTCTCGGTGATCTTGTTGGTCGTGACGCCGTCGCGGTCCGTCTCGACGAGGAACCCGCGGACCGGTTCGTCCTCTGCGGAGCGGTCCCGCGCCCAGACCACTGCCACGTCCGCGATCGGCGAGTTCGTGATCCAGGTCTTCGATCCGTTGAGCACGTACCCGTCGCTGTCGCGCTCGGCGTAGGTCTCCATCCCCGACGGATTGGAGCCGTGTTCGGGTTCGGTCAGGCCGAAACAGCCGACCGCCTCTCCCTGGCCCAGTTTCGGCAACCACTCCTCTTTCTGCTCCTCGCTGCCGTAGGCGTGGATCGGATACATCACCAGTGCCCCCTGGACCGACGCCATCGAGCGCAGCCCCGAGTCGCCCGCCTCGAGTTCCTGCATCAAGAGCCCATAGGCGGTCTCGGAGACGTTCGGCGAGCCGTACCCCTCGAGGTTGGGGGCATAGAAGCCGAGCTCGCCCATCTTGGGGATCAGTTCCGTCGGGAAGGTCCCCTCCTCGAAGTGCTCGGCGATGTCCGGCTTGACGTGTTCCTCGACGAACTCACGGGCCGTATCCCGGATCATCCGCTCTTCCTGGTCCAGATCCTGCTCGAGCTGAACGATATCCAGCATACGTGATACTACGGGAACGCCACAATAGGTATTGCGGTACGCGTTCCCAATCGGCGGGGCGACGGGGGAGGGTGGGGCCGTGATTCCGGTACGGTCCGCCCTCGCTCGAGAAGCGGACGGAACACGGGTTACTTCATGAGTCCTCGCCTTATAATACCCATCCGATATACAAAAGAAATCAAGGAAGTTATTGTTATATCCACTTCAATAATAAGTGAGTTTGATCGGTATCTCTCACGTTCGAACTACCGACGCGGTATTCAGGGGCTTTTACGTCCGATATCGAAGTATAGTTACAGGGTCTTACTGGTTCGGATCGCCTTTCCAGCTAAACAGCCAATAGCAAATATATATCTAATATATTTGTATTTCTATTTACTAGTATGGTCCGATAGCCAAACCAGTTAGGAAGTGATTTCGTGATACCTCCGGTCGTAGTCACGGTTGCCGCCAACCAGAGGCGGCGGCCCCAGGGGCGCGTGTAACAACGACGGGGCCATTTTGGTACCGGTCGAACGACGTTCTCGAGAGCCCGCTACGGCAGTCGGCGGCGAGAAATCCGTATAGTGGAACGGGTCCCGGAGCACGGCGGACGACTGGGGTGGGAAAGCCTGCTCACGACTGCCGACCTTCGGCGTCCGGCGACGTGAGCAGGTCCTCGTAGCGCGCACCGGTCTGTTTCAGCGTCTCGGTCGAGTACAGCCGTTCGTGCTCGAACGGGAGGTGTTCGTCGGCCAGGTCGTCGATCTTGGCGTCGACCGCCTCGGAGTCCCGGCCGTGGATCATCGTAAACAGGTTGTACGGCCACCCGTGCTCTGGGCGACGCGGCCGGTGATAGCAGAGCGTTACGGACGGCAACTCGCCGACGGCTTCGCCGCGTTCGTCGCGCTCGGCGTCCGGGACGTCCCAGACGACCATGCAGTTGGCGTCGAAGCCGGTGACGACGTGATTGACGACACAGCCGACCCGCTTGATACAGCCCCGGGAGCGTAACCCTCCGAGCGCGTCGACGACGTCGACCGCGTCGACCTCGCGGTTGGCACGCTCGCGCTCGAGTCCCGCCGCCAGATCGCGGTACGGCGTCGTCGAGACCGGCAACCCGTCCTGGACGGCGAGCAACAGGTCGGCCTCGAACCGCGAGAGGTCGCCGACGGCCGTCTCGCTGATCCGGGTTGCCGAGGCATCGACGCCGCCGGTCGCCGACTCCCGGGCGAACCGGTCGGCGTTGACCACCGGGAACTCGAGGTCGACGTAGTAGTCGGTGACCATCGGTAAGTCGAGCATCTCGCAGCCAGTCCGGCGCTCGATCTCGTCGAGGACGTCGTCGCGTTCGGCCCGGGAGGCCGCGGTGACGACGAACCACATGTTCCACTCGTGGTCGCGGGCGTAGTTGTGGTTGACCTGCCGGTAGCCGTTGACGAGTTCGGCGACCTCGTCGAACGCCCCCTCGTCCTCGGGTGCGCGGATCGCAGCGAGGGTCGACGAGCCGATCACCGGCGGATTGAGGACGGCCCCGAACCGGCGGAACACACCGAGTTCGAGGAGCCGCTCGATCCGATCCACGACCTCACGTTCGTCGATTCCGAGTCGATCGCCGATCGGTCGGAGGGGGCGCTCTTCGAGGGGGAGCCCACTCTGGTAGCCGTCGATGAGCGCCGCGTCGATGTCGTCGACGGCCTCGCGCCAGTCGCCCCCGGTGGCGGAGTTCATCGTCGAACGTTGGTCGCGGCGGCAACTATCGCTTTCGGGTCGGCAACGGTTCGGGGCGGTGGACCGGCCGAACGTATATGTCGTGGCCCGCCGTTCCCCGAATCACGTGTCCACTGCCGCGGTCACGGTCGCTTCGCCACGCCGCTTCAGCGATCCCGAGCACGAATGACGAGCCCAATCCTCCGGAACGCCTACGCACGCCTCCGCGACGAGAGCCCGAAAACGCTCGAGGCCGCGAGCCCACGCCGGATCACGGCCAACGACCGGACGCTGCTGGTGGAACTCGAGGCCGAGGGAGCGGACGGCGCGGACGGGGCAGTGGGAGCCGACGCGACCCACGCGAACGCGGGACATCTCGCGGGCGTCGCCCACCGTCCACGGGGGTCGCCCCGGCCACCGGCGGCCGACCGCGACCTCGAGGCGCTGTTGGCCCCGATTTCGGGCCGCGATAGCGACGCGACTCCCGCTGGAGACGAAACCGATCCCCGCCTCGATCGGGCGGTGGCCATCGCGACCCTGAACGCGCTCTCGGCCCCCGCGATCGACTGGGACCGGGGCGATCCGATGGGGCTGCTCGAGCCGTCGGTCGAGCGCATCGTCACCGTCGGGCTGTTCCGACCCGCCTTCCGGCGGTTTTCGGACGTCGAAGTTCGCGTCCTCGAGCGTGCCTCGGTCGACCTCGATCCGGACGACGTCCCCACGCCCGCGGACGTCCGTCTCTCGACGTACACTCCCGACGAGACGGCGGTGGCGATGGAGGGGGCGGACGTCGTCTTCGTCACCGGATCGGCGTTCGTCTACGGAGGCGCGGACCGGTACCTCCGGGCGATCCCGCGGTCGGCGGCCGCCGTCGTCATCGGCGCGACGGCATCGTTTCGCCCGGAACCGCTGTTCGAGGCCGGCGTGGACGTCGTCGCCGGCGCGAGCGTCGCCGAGCCGGATCGGGTCCGGCGGGCGGTGAAGGCGGGCGCGTGCGGAAACCACCTCCACGACGCGGGCCTCCGAAAGGGATACGTCGTGCGGGGGAGGGAGTCACCGGCGGGCCTCCGACTCGACGACTCGAGCGACGCCGAACGGGCGGACGGCGGCTGACCGATGCAGGCGCGGGCTCTCGAGTGTGAAAAACGACGGACGGTCGTCGGGCTCGAAGACGAGAGAGCGGAACCGAAAGAACGACCGCCGAAATGCCCGATATCCGTAACTTACGAGGTCGTTCGCGGAGAGAAGTGGGCCGGCTCGGATTTGAACCGAGAACCTCCACCTTATCAGAGTGGCGCTCAACCTAATTGAGCTACCGGCCCGCGCTTTTCCTCTGCACTCAGTAGTTGCCGGGTCGTATGTTTAAACGTTTCTTTCCGAGGAAGCTGTGCGAACCGCTACCGAGCGGTCGGGTCGTCGCCTCCGTCCGATCCGCTCGAGTCGTCGGCGTCCTCGAAGTCGATCGAGTACCCGTCGATGCCGTCCGCGTCGCGGGCGTCGGCGTCCGTACTGGCGCTCGAGCCCGTGTTAACCGTGTAGGAGTCGCTGCCGAGGTCGTAGGTGCCCGCACCGGAACCGTCGGCCCCCGAACTCGAGCCGCCACCGAACCCGCCGCCGGGCGCGTCGTCGCTCGAGAAGCCGTAGGTCCAGACCCCGCCGCTGGCGAACCCCCCGGTCTTCTTGTCCGCGTAGGGGACGATCACGAACCGCTTGAGGCCCGCACGAATCGGGATCCGGGTCGGGGGGACCACGAGCAGGAAGCCGATGAGGTCGGTCACCAGCCCCGGCGTGAGCAGGAACGCTCCGGACGCGATCAACAGCCCGCCGTCGAGCAGTTCGTTCGTCGGCGGCTGGCCCTGGGCCAGCGTGCGTTGCATCTTCCGGATCGTCCGCCGGCCTTCCGCGCGGACGAGAAGCATCCCGACCAGCCCGGTCAGGACGACGAGCAGCACCATCCCGACCCACCCGATGTAGGATGTCTGGCTGACGACGACCGCCAGCAGTACGGCGTCGAGAAACGGGATGAGCAACAGCGCGAAGATCCACCGGAGCATGGCACGATATAGCCGACCGAGGGTGAAAACGCTTTACGCTCGAGTCGTCCCGGGAGACGAGCCGGAGAGACCGGAAACGAGAGCGAACGAAGGGCTTACCCCCGCGACCGCCCAGGCTCGAGTATGGACGATACGACGCGCGTCGAGTGGCGCGAGTGGGGCCAGGCGGCCTTCGACGAGGCTGCGGAGGCCGACGTTCCGGTACTGCTCTCGCTGACCGCGACGTGGTGTGATCACTGTCACGAGATGGACGCGGAGACCTACGCGGAACCGCGCATCGCGGCGAACGTCAACGACAGTTTCGTTCCCGTGCGGGTCGACGTCGATCGCCGACCCAGGGTACGCGACCGGTACAACATGGGCGGGTTCCCCTCGACCGTGTTCCTCGCCCCCGACGGGAAGGTCCTCACGGGCGCGGGCTACCTGGGACCCGACGGGATGCGCCAGGTGCTCGACAGCGTCCGCACAATGTGGCAGACGAAAGGCAGCGGCGCGGCCCGCGTTCCCCGTTCGCTGCGGGAGGACGAACCGCCCGCGGGCGAGCTCACAGACGACATCGAGTCCGGGATGCTCGGACACCTCACCGACACCTACGACGAGGTCGCCGGCGGCTGGGGCGAGAGCCCGAAGTTCCCGCTGCCCGACGCCCTCGAGTTCGCCCTCAAACGCGACCGCGAGATGGCACTTCGCTCGTTCGACGCCGTCAGCGCGAACCTGCTCGACGAGTACGACGGCGGCTTCCACCGCTTCGCGAGCGAACGCGACTGGTCGGGGCTCCAGCGCGAGAAGTTGCTGGACTCGAACGCCGCACTCGTGCGCGCGTTCGCGAACGCCTACCTCCACACGGGCAGCGACGAGTACCGGGAACCCGCCGAGCGAACGATCGAGTACCTGACGACGACGCTGTGGAACGGTGACGTCGACGCCTTCGCCAACAGCCAGGCGCCCGGCGACGCCGACTCGCACAGCATCGACGCGACCGACCGCGCGGCCGCGGGCGAACCGCCGGTTGACGAGGGCGTCTTCGCCGGGCCGAACGCCCTGGCGGTCGAGGCGCTGTGTACCTACTACGCCTACACGGACGACGAGCGCGCCCGCCGGTACGCCGAGCGGACGCTCGCAACGCTTCGCGAGGAGTTGCTCGAGGACGGCGTGGTCGCCCACGGCCTCGCGGCCACTCTCCCGGAAGTAACCGATCCCGAAGCCCCAGCGCCGTTGCTCTCGACCCAGGCTCGCGCCCTCGCGGCCCTGACGACCGCGGCTGCCACGCTCGACGTCGACGGGGTCCTCGAGGACGCCAGCGAGGTCGCGGACGCGGCGATCGAACGGCTTCGGGACGGGGACTCGTTCCACGACGGCCCCGCGGAGGGTGTCGGGCTGGTCGAGCGACCGCTTCGGCCCCTCGATTCGAACGTCGCCGTCGCCGACGCTTTGATCGACCTCGCAGCCCTCACCGGCGACGACGGGTACCGCGCCTGCGCGCGAGAGACCCTCGCGGATTTCGCCGGCGCGAGCGACCGAATCGGCGTCCAGGTCGCCCGCTACGCGACGGCGGTCTCCCGGCTGCTCGAGGGTCCTCTTGTCATTCGGGTCGCGGACGACCCCGGCTCGGACCTCCACCGCGCCGCGCTTCGGATGGCCGACCACGAGAAGGTCGTCGTCCCCGGCGCGGACGACGTCCTAACGCCGGGAACCGCCCGGGTCGAACGCGGGGACGAGGCATCAGCGCCGGCCGAAACTCCGGACGAGTTGAGCGAGCGCGTCGGAGCCGTTCTCGAGTAGGCTCGCGGTCTGTGGCGGGCGAATAGCACACTCGTCAAACTACCACAGTGTTTATGTTTCTTCGGCCGGTTGGATTCGAACATGGCCAGTCTCAGGGATCTCGGGCTCTCGGAGTACGAGGCTCGAGCGTACCGATCGCTGCTGAACACCGGCCCCACAACCGCCAAGGAGTTGTCGCGTGCGAGCGACGTCCCGATGGGGCGGATCTACGACGTGCTCAACAGCATCGAACAGTACAACCTCGTCCGTAGCCAGACCGCGAGCCGCCCGAAGAAGTACGTCGCGGTCGAACCTTCGACCGCGCTCGACCGCCTGCTCGAGGACAAGAAACGCGAACTCGACGAGAAGGCCGACCAGTACGAGTCGATCGTCGACGAGCTCTCGGACGAACTCGACGCGGCCGAACCCGTCGAGGAGAAGTTCTGGACGGCCGCGGTCGGCCCCGACGAGACCAAGGACCTGCTGCTCGAGCGGCTGGCGGCCGCCGACCGGGACATCGTGATGATCGCCGCGAACCCGGTTCCGCAACGGGACATGCAGACTGCGGGGGAGGACGTCCTCGCGGAACTCGAGAACGCGCTGGATCGTGGCGTCTCGGTCAACGTGTTGATGAGCCGCGATCTGGTCGGTGCACTGTCGGAGAACGTGGGCCGGCGGTACCGAACGTCCCTGCAGGAACGGGAGGACTTCGACGTCCGGACGAACGACAACGTGACGGGCTCGTTCAACGTCATCGACGGGGTCGAGGTCTGCATCCAGATTCCGAACCCGCTCGCGTCGGGCGATCCCTTCGGAATGATCGACCTGAAAGATCCCGAGTTCGCGGCGAACGTTCAGGACGAGTTCGTACCGCGGTGGGAGGAGGCGGAGCCGCTGACCTTTTAAGTGTCTATTCGGTGGGGATTCGACGGCTAATCGTCGGCGGTCCCGTTTACTTCCTCGCGCAATCGCTTCATCTCGACGATGCGCTCGGCGTGGGCGTTGTGCTGGTGGATCGACTCGTCGTTCGACTGTTTCATCGTGATCACCGCGTTGTCCGGGAGGTGATCGAACTCCTCGACCACGCCCTCGGCCATCGAACGCACGCAGTCCTCGACGAACTTGGCGTCCGCGTGGGCCTCGTAGGTCATGTGGTCCTCGTCGGGGCGTTTCGCGAGGTTGTAGATCCGCGCGCTCATCGAGTCACGCGCGATATCGATCACGTCGTTCAGGTCGACGTCAGGATCCCCGCCGGCCTCGACGGTCAGCGTCGCGTGCCCGCGCTGGGAGTGGCCCGGCTGTGGGACCTCGTTCAGGAACTCGGTGATCGTCTTCTGGTCGACGCCCAGGTCCTCGAGGGTCTGTTTCGCGCGCGCCGCTGACATCCCCTGCGAGCAGGGACAGACCGTCATCCCCGTCACTTCGGCGCCGATTTCCTCGCGCGTGCCCTCGTCGGTCGCCGTCGCGGAGGCGATGATGTCGACGGTATGTTGGGTCTCGCGATCGCTGGCTGGCGTCCGTTCGCGGCGCATGAACTCCGCTTCCATCGACACCTCGGCGCGGGAGGTGTAGTCGTGTTTCTCGAGGAGTCGTTCGGCGGCCTCGCCACAGACCTCCTCGACGCGGTAGGCCTCCTCGCGGGTGGCGTCCTCGAGGATTTCGTCGATGACCTCCATGTTGCGACTCATGTCGGCGCCCTTGCGCCACGCCGGGAGGTCGACGAAGACCTCGAACTCGGCGGTGAGTACGATGGGCCGGTCCTCCTCGCGGGCGATTTTGACGAGTTTCTCCACGCCCGTAACGCCGACCTGGCTCAGGCCGACGGTGACGTCCGGAGACGTCGCCTGTACGTCGGGGAGTTGGTGACTCATTGGCCGCATTCAGGGAAGGGTGCGATTAGACCTTTCGGAAGACGAACTCTCCGCGCCCACCGCTCGAGGAGAGAAAACGTGGAGGGCGCTCGAGCGGACGTCGTTCTTTAAGTGTCTCTAGTCACAAGGTGGAGATACGATGGGAAATTCTCCGAAGAACGCCATCCGACAGTCACGACGCTCCCGTTCGAACGGAATCGGGGGACGCACCGCGACGGCGGTTTAAGTATCTCTGGTCACAAGGTGGAGATACGACGGGAGGTCGGCCGATTACTCGGGCTGTTCATGTTCTCCAGAGACGCGTCCGTCCTTCGTGGACTGCGTCCGTTCTCGAGTGAGTTTCCCGACTGACCCGGACCTCGTCTCCGTTTAAGTACTTCTGGTCACAGGGAGGAGATACGACGGGAAATCCTCCGAAGATCGTGATCCGGTAGTCGCGACCCTCCTGCTCGAGCGGAACGAGGACACGCTGCGATCGTGCTTTAAGTGTCTCTGGTTACAAGGTGAAGCTACGACGGGAAGTCGTCGGCGGATTACTTCGGCTGGACTCACCCTCGAGCGGCGCAACCGCCTCGATCACTGAACTCCGCTCGAGCACAGTTGCCGATCGTCCTTTAAGTGCTTCTGGTCATAAGGTGGAGATACGACGGGAAGACGTCGTTCTCCGGTCTCACGTTCCCCGATAGCGACGGCCTTCGGGAACGGCCGTCACTCTGGGCTGGCCTCCGAGTGCATACCCCCGAGTAGAGACTCGATCGACCTCGTCGTCGTTTAAGTACCTCTGGTCACAAGATGAAGCTACGACGGGAAATTCTCTGCCGATACCGACCCTCGAGCGGTGCGGCCGGAAACGGGACCCGAGCGTTCTTTAAGTACCTCTGGTCACAAGGTGAAGCTACGAAGGGCTTTTCGCGTGGACCTCCGTTCGGTTAGCCGTGCCTCCCGTTCCGTCACGCGTTCGTATGGCCGTCGACGAAGCTCTCGAGGACCTGGTGAAACGCCGCGAGGTCGCCGTCCCGCTGGCGGTCGCCCGCGGCAGCCACGCCTGGGACGGGGCCGGTCCCGACAGCGACTACGACGTCGGGTTCGTCTTCGTGCCGACCGACCTCCGGCGGTACGCTCACCTCGAGGGACCCGAGGAAACGATCGTCGCCGAACGCGACGAGATCGAACTCCAGGGGCTCGAGGTCCGGCGGTTCGCCGAACTGCTCGCCGACTCGAACGAAAGCGCGCTCGCGCTCTGTCGGAGCCCGATCCGGTACCGCGACGCGTTCGATCCGGCCGACCTGCGGGCGTACCTCGAGCGGACGTACAACCCGATCGATCTCTACCACGACTGGCGCTCGATCGCGGCGAGCAACTACCGCAAGTACCTCTCCGAGCACCTGGTCCGCGACGGCGAGACCTACCCGATCGAGGAGGTGCGCGGGCCGGAGGACGGACCGACGACCTACGTCGTTCGAGACGGCGACGAGCAACGGACGATTTCGGCCGACGACGACCGCTACGCCGAGACGGCGACCCGACCGACGGTCAAGCGCAACCTCACGATCTGTCGTGCGGCGATGTACGCACGGTACCTCCGGGCGACCGGCGAGTGCGCCGAGGACGACCACGACCACGATCACGATCACGACCCCGACCACGACCTACCCGCACTTTCCTTCGAAACCTTCCTCCGCGAGCAAGCCCCGGCCGTCTTCGACCCGGAACGGATCGAGCGCGCTCGAGCCCTCCTCGAGCGCAAACGGGCGGGCGACGGCGACGCGAAGGTCGGCGACAGGGTCGGCCGCGAGTTCGCGTATCCGCCACGGGAGATCGATCCGAACGTCCACGTGCGCCCGGGACCGGAGCCGGCGCGACTGGACGCGTTCGTCGACGGAATGATCGACGCCGCACGGGCGCGCCGGGGAGACGGTCGCGGTCGATAACGCTTAAAGCGCATCCGTGACGGCCTCGAGCAGCCGCTCCGGCCCGCCGTCACGGTAGACGTTCGCCGCCGGGAGGTCGCGGGCGCTCGCCTCGTCTGGATCGCCCCACGTCGAGACGGCGGCGACCGTCGCGTCCGAGAGGCGTTCGATCAGATCGATCTCCCGCTCGAGGCCGGCCACGGGCCACTGTTCGTAGTGGGTTCGCTCGCTCCGGGCGGGGTCGTCCGCCACCACGACGGCGTCGGGCCAGCAGCCGTGCAGGATCGACAGCGTGACGCCCGAGTACGCGCGGTGGGCGAGCGATGCCTGTCCCTCGACGAAGACGATTTCGTGGTCGGCCGCGACGTCGGTGACGAGGTCCTCGACCACCCCGGCCGCGAAGTCCGCGGGTACGCGGTCGATCACGACGCCGCGGTGGGCACCGACCATGATCCCGGTCTGGCCGGTCGCGACCCAGGCGGCGTCGCGGCCGACCCGGCGGGCTGCCCGGTAGAGTTCGAACGCCGTCGTCCGCTTCCCGACCGCACAGTCGGTCCCCGTCGTCAGCACGACGTCCGCGTCGACGTCGTCGACGCTCCCGTCCGCAACGCGAAGGTCGTCCTCGGCGGGCGGCTTTCGGACGTCGTAGAGGTCGACGCCGGTCTCCGCGGCGAACGCGGCCCACTCCTCGCGCTCGGAGAGAAAGACGTGCAGCCCCGAGACGACGTCGCAACCGGCCCGCATCGCTGCGCGGATTCCATCGATCCACGACTCCGGGAGGTCGCCGCCCGCCGGCGCGACCCCGATCACCAGTGCCTCGGCCTCGGGCGCTCGCTCGAGCGCGTCCGCTACCGAAGCGACGACCGGAATCGGGTCGACCGACGGGTTCTCGAGGACCTCGTCGGCGGTCGTCCCGGCCGTCCCGGAGTCGACGACGACCGCGGCCTCGAACAGTTCGCTGTGCATCACGACGCCGTGTGCGGTCTTCCCCCCGGGCTCGCCGAACTCGCCCTCCGCGAGGACGACGGCGGGCGTCGGGTCCGGTTCCCCGAACCTGCTGCGGAGATTCATGTCCCGACGTTTGATAGCAGGTCGCAAAGTGCTATCCCTCGCGGGCCGCGTCGCTCCGTTCTTTAAGTGTCTCTGGTCACAAGGTAGAGATACGAAGGGATTTTCGCGGAACGATTCGCCGCCGAGTCGCGGGTATCGGTGGGAACGGCGTGGCTGCTCGTACTACTGGACGACAGTCGGTAAAACCCGATCGCGTCTCGAGTGCGATCGGTATATGCATTGGTCCGGCAGTAGCAGGATCGGACTCGAGCGAGATGTGCGCCAGTTACAGCACAGGTCGAGCCCCGCCGTCGAACCCCCGCGGACCAGTCAGAACCGCTAGGAGTTACGATATCCGACAGTGCGACGGGTGCGAGCCTTTTTCCGTTTCCCTCACTCACCGACACACGAGATGAGAGACGACGGTGCCGACCCCCGCTCGCGAGACGGACCGACGCCGGTCGCGGACGGCTCCGACGGTTCGGGCCAGCGCGAGGGTGGTCTCGAGTACCGACGCGGCCGCCCTCACCCGGCTCCCGACCCCCACTCCGATCGTCGCCTCGAGACCCGCCCCGGTTCGGGTGCTCTCTCCCGCGCGGACGTCCAACGGGATTCGACCGTCCGGCGCTGGGGTATCGTCACCCCGAGCGCGACGGTCATCGGCCGCCCGGAGTCGCCCGACTCGGACGTTTCCGAGAGCGTGCGCCGGCTTCACGACGAACAGCACGCGGCGACGCCGGGCTACAGCGAGCGCGCCCACCGGCTCGACCGGCTCCGGACGACCCAGGCGCTGTGTAACGCCCTCGAGCTGACCCCGTGGCAGCGGGACCTGGCGCTGGGCGTCATGGACGAGATCGACCTCACGGAGTTCGGCAGCCAGCGGGCCATCCCGAAGGTGGCGCTCGTGGTCATCCGCCACGTCGTCGACGTCGACCGTCGCTCGTACTTCGGGCTGGACGATGTCGACGCCCAGGAACTGTCACCCGACCGCATGGAGGAGCTGTTCGGGCAGTACCGTGCCCACGACATCGCCGACGAGCCGACGTTCAAGGAACTGGCGGCGAAGTACGGCCTCGACACGACGAGCCTGAACCGGCTCCGGCGCGTGCTGAAATCGCAACTCGAGGACGACCTCCCCGCCTACGGGCGGAACCCGTACCGGGATCCGAACCTGCCGGAGAGCGCCGGTACGGAGGACGACGTTCCGACGGCCGAGGCGGCCGAAGACGGGGACAGGGACGACGGGGCGAACGACGAACCGTAACTCCGTCACCCGGTTACCCGTCGGTAGCCGACGACTTTTCCATCCGGAACCGCTACCGTCGTCAATGTCCGTAGACGACGCGCCCGACCGCCTCGAGGTGTACGCCGACTACGTCTGCCCCTTCTGTTATCTGGGCAGACAGTCGCTCGCACGGTACCGCGAGCGCCGAGACGACCCCCTCGAGATCGAGTGGCATCCCTACGACCTGCGGCGGGGGAAGCGCAACCCCGACGGCTCGATCGACCACGACGTCGACGACGGGAAAGACGAGGAGTACTTCGAGCAAGCGAAAGCAAACGTCCGCCGCCTCCAGGAGCGCTACGACGTGGAGATGGCCCAGGAGATCGCCGCCGACGTCGACTCCCTCGAGGCGCAACTCGTCTCCTGGCACGTCAAGCGGGAGTCTCCCGAGCGGTGGACCGCCTTCGACGACGCGATCTACGAGGCGCTGTGGCAGGACGGCCGCGACATCGGCGACGAGGACGTGCTGATCGATCTCGCGACCGACGTCGACCTCCCCGCCGACGCGGTTACCGAGGCGCTCGCGGACGACGACCTGCGCGCGACTCTCGAGGATCGGTTCGACGACGCACGAAAGCGCGGCGTGACCGGCGTTCCGACGTTCGTCTACGAGGGCCACGCCGCCCGCGGCGCGGTGCCGCCGGAGCAGCTCGAGCGACTGATCGAGGGGGAGAGTTAGTCCAGTTTCTCCAGCCCGCCGAAGAAGTCCGCCTCCGGGCCGACGAGTCGAACCGGGTCGTCCGCGAGCGAGACCGAAACCGTCGCGGGCGGTTCGAGGTGCTGCCGGTTGCGGCCATCGCTGATCGCGTAGGCGATGTCGGCTTCCGAGATCGACAGCGTCACCTCGCTGTCGGCGTCAACGACCAGCGACGGCATCGCGTCGGCGGCGGCCATCTGGGTGACGACCAGCGAGTCCGTGTCGGGCCGGAGCAACGGCCCGCCCTCGCTCAGGTTGTAGGCGGTCGAGCCAGTCGGGGTCGCGACGAGGACGCCGTCGGCGTGGCTCTCGACGTACCGCTTCCCGTCGATCCGGACCTCGATCGTCGCCCCGCCGCCCGGACCGCGTCGCGGGCCGTGAACGCTGATCTCGTTGAGCGCGGGCTCGAGCGTCCAGTCGCTCCCACGGCCGGTCGCTCGCAGTCGGGCGAGTTCCCGGGCCTCGGCCTCGAGCGAGCCGGTCTCTTGCAGGCGGGCGGCGAGATCGGTAATAACGTCGGGAGCATCGCCGGGCGGGACGGCGTTGAGAAAGCCGACCTCGCCGAGGTTGACGCCGACGATCGGCGTCGAGCCGACTTCGCGGGCGACGAACAGCAGGGTTCCGTCTCCGCCGATGCTCACCACGAAGTCGCGGTCGGCCATCTCGGCGACCGGAATCCCAGCGACGTCGATCGCGTCGCCGGTGAGTTCGTCGACCGCGACCGCAACGTCGAACTCGCGCTCGAGGCTCTCGGTCAGCGCCGCGGCGAGTTCGTGGGCGCGCTCGTTGTTCCGCTGGGCGACGATTCCGACCGCGGCGGCTCCCGACATCGTCAGCGGATACCGGCCCCGCGATGAAAAAGTCACCCCCGGTCGACGCTCCAGCGGGCAACAACATTAATGCGAGTGGGTCCACTCGGAATAGGTGAACGCGCGGAGAGCGGTCTCGACCGAGCGCGCCGATCCGTCGCAGATCTATGACGTACTCCCTCTCTCTTCGACCGACGATGGCGACGGCCTCGATACCGACTGCGAGCCGTTGCGCTCGGGTTCGCATGTGGCCGTTCCCGGGAGGACACCGGCGGCCGCTCCGCCGACCCACGCTCGTGACGTCCCCGTTGTCGTCGATTCCCGGCGGTGGTGCTCGTGACTGACGATTTCGACGACCACGACGACCACGACGGCCGCGATGACCACGACGACTGGTTCGAGCGGGCGCTGGCGGAAGTGGACGAGGGCGACGACCCCGACGACCCCGACGACTCCGACCTGTTCGAAGAGGAGTGGGACGACGAGGCCGAGGCGGCTCCGGATTCGGACCCGAACTCGAGTCCACCCGATCCGTCGCCGCCGTCGGAAGGCCCGTTCGAACCGGAACCCCACATCGTCGACGAGGCGGTCGGCGAGGGCGAGGGTGAGGGCGCGGGCAAACGGAGCGATTCGGATTCGTCCGACGGGGACGCGATCGGCGACGAATCGCTCGAGCCGATAGCGGACCCGGACCCGGATCCGAACCTGAACTCGAACGCAAACGTGAACGCGGAGCCGACCTTCGACCCCGCCCAAGTAGAACCCGATCTCGAACCCAACCAAGCGGACCCCGATCTCGAGCCCGATCCGCCGTCCGAGTCCGACGAGGGCGACGAGGGCGACGACGATAGCCCCCTCTTCGATCAGAGTTTCGGCGACGCCCTCGAGAACGCCGCAGTCCCGGACGTCGGCGACGAATCCGACGGGGCGAGTCAGATGGCTGGCGGGATGCAGGAGCCCGGTTCCGGCGCCGACACCGGCACCGGCGCCGCCGTCGACTTCGGGTTCGGCGGCCCGGGCAGTGATGATTTCGACGACGAGCCCGACAGCGACCTCCCGCGGACCGAACTCGGCGTCGAGGGACTCGACCGGATGATCCGGGGCGGCGTCCCCGAACGGTCGCTGATGGTCGCGATCGGCAGCGCCGGCACCGGGAAGACGACCCTCGGACTCCAGTTCCTCGACCGGGGGCTCGCCGACGGCGAACGCGCAGTGTACATCACCCTCGAGGAGAGCCGCCAGCGAGTGATCGACAGCGCGACCGAGAAGGGGATGCCGTTCGATCGGTACGTCGACGAAGGGAGTCTCGCGATCGTCGACCTCGACCCGGTCGAGATGGCGAACAGCCTTGCCTCGATCCGCAACGAACTCCCGCAACTCGTCGAGGAGTTCGGGGCCACCCGGCTGGTGCTCGACTCGGTTTCGCTGCTCGAGATGATGTACGAGAACCGTGCCAAGCGCCGCAACGAGGTCTACGACTTCACGAAGGGGCTGAAGGAGGCGGGCGTAACGGCGCTGTTGACGAGCGAGGCCGCGGAGGAGAACCCCTACGCGTCCCGGCACGGAATCGTCGAGTACCTCACGGACGCCGTCTTCGTCATGCAGTACGTCCGGCCGGACGACTTCCGGGAGACGCGGCTCGCGATCGAGATCCAGAAGATCAGGGACGCGAACCACTCCCGGGAGAAGAAGCCGTACGAGATCACCGACGACGGGATCTCGGTGTACCAGCAGGCGAACCTGTTTTAGTCGTTGGTCTCGAGCCTCGAGTCATCCAATGGGAGTAAGGACTCCCTTCGAACCGTTTCGTTACGGTAAACGGAAATTAGGGGCGCGTTGCCAACCCATACTTTTGCTGACGGCGTTGCGACGTGTCCTCATGGCGGACCGGACCTCGGCCGACGAAACGCTCACGCGGGACGAACTCGCGGCGTTCTTCGAACACCTCGGCACTGAGTTCGCCGAGAACGGCGAGCTGGACGAGCAAAGCGTGCAAATTCAGGTCGGCAACAAGACGGTGCAGCTCAATCCCCCGGAGACCGTCGACCTCTCGGTCGACGTCGTCGAGCGCTCCCCAATGCTTCGCGGCACGCGAGAAACGATCGAGATCGAAGTGACCTGGAGGCCGTCCCGGTCCGACTGACAGCGGGGACCCGGGGCGGTCGGAGCGAATCGGGGCCGGCACCGCGAGCCGGCTCGTCGAGCAGAACCCTGCGGCGCGAATCGGTCGTGACAGGCTGGACGGGGCGTCAGGCGGCACTCCGGATCAAACGCGCGAGCCGTTCACACGGGGCGACCGGGAATTGAGAAGGTCTTTTTCCTCCCGCACCAGTGGTCCGACTAGATGTACGAGACGATCCTCTTTCCCACCGACGGGAGCGATCACGCCGAGACAGTGGCCGAGCACGCGCTCGACGTCGCGACGACGCGAGACGCGACGGTACACGTTCTGTCAGTCGTCGACGACCGCTCGTTTCTCGTGTTAGACGACGAGCGCGTCGAACAGGTCCGCAAAGACCTCGAGGAGAACGCACGCGAAGCGACCGACGCGGCGGCGACGGCCGCCGCCGATCACGGCCTCGAGGTCGAGACCGCCGTCGACACCGGTCACCCCGCCGAGTGCATCGTCGACTACGCGGACGCGAACGACGTCGATCTGATCGTGATGGGGACCAGCGGCGACGACTACGAGAACAACGTCGTCGGCAGCGTCTCCCAGCGCGTCGTCCGGCAGTCGCCCGTCCCCGTGTTGACGATCGGTCCCGACGTCGAGAACTGAAACGGAGTGCTGGAACGAGTTCTCGGCGCGACCGTCGTCCTGCGGTCGCACCGGAACTGGCTTACAGCGGTCCGTATGACGATCGATCGTCGGCCCGTATGTCGCTCTCGAGCGGACCGCCCTGACACCCCTTCATCTCTGTCGGCCCCGTCGGCCCGGCCGTAAGCGAGCACCGCGGGTGGGCGGTACATCCACCGACCGATCAGTAGATCTATCCGTCGGCACGGGACCTATCATCAGATCTATCCGTCGACAGGAGGTACCCGTTCGAGTATGCGCCGCTCGACCGTGATCACGCTGGCCGTCCTCGCAACCGCGTTCCTCCTCGTGGGCGGGCCATCGCTGCTTTTCTCGCCGTCGACCGATCGGGTCGCTCCCGAGGAGGCGGACGAGCCCGAACCGGAGATCGTCTCCTTCGAGGATAGTGATAGCGGTTTCTGGCCGTACCTCAACCAGCGCCGGACCCACGAAAAGCGAAGCCCGGTAAACGTCGTCGTTCGCGGTGACGCCGACCGGACGCTGCGGCTGCTGGCCGAACACGGCGAGGGCGACTGGGAAGAACCCGAGCACGATCACTTCGACGCGGACGAATTCGTCGGCCTGGACGGCAACGAAACCGACGCGACGGAGGCGAACGGCAGCGAGGCGTTCGAAAACGAAAGCGAGAACGAGAACGCGACCGCCGGCGCGGACGGCGTCGGCACGGAGATCGAAGACGGAATCCGGCCGATCCCCCCGACCGAGATCCCCTGGTCACAGGCCGACGGCGCGACCCGCTACGCGTACGTCGACCCCGGCCCCGGCGAGGACGCCTACTGGACCACCGAGACCGTCCAGTACGAGGACGGCGAGTACTACGGGTACCGCTATCACATCCGCGCCTACGAGAGTCCCAACCCCGACGACCGGTGGATCGCGATGCAGACCCACTCGGAGCACTTCGACTGGTTCACCCTCCGTCACCGCGTCGACGGGGTCGAGGCCGCCCAACTTCGGCTCGAGAACGATCTGATGGCGATCCCGAGGGTCGACGTCCAGGAGGACGTCCAGCGGATCTACCTGGCCAACAGCGGCCCCTCCGACGCCGACGGCTGGGCGACGCAGGTCGACCTGACCGCGGCAGCGACGGCCGCGGTCCTCGCGCTGGCGGCGGGGCGGACGCGAGGGCGCGGCTCCGACGACGGGACGGACGGGCCGCTCGAGTCGGTCCGCCGAGCGATCGACGAGCGGCTGACCGACGCCGATCGCGAACGGCTCTCGGCCTCCGCCGACCGCATCGAAGCGCGACACCTGATCCTCGCGGCGACGATCCTGACGATCGTCCTGGGCGTTCGGATCGGCGGCATCGCCCTCGACCGGACGATCGACGCCCTCTCGGCACACGCGATCGCTTCCCTGCTGTACCCCTTCATCGCGGCCGGGGTACCGATCTCGACGTACGCGATCGCGAGCGGCCTCGAGCACCGCCTCGACGCTGCCGTCACCGCCTCGGGATCGCTCGCGGTCGCGATCTGGCTCGACTACTCGTTGCTGGGGGTCGACGTGTTGCCCCTCGACGTCGTGGTCCAGCGGATGCTGGTCGTCGTCGCACTCGGCCTGATCGCCGCCGGCGCGGCCCGACGGGCGACCCGGGAGACGCGATTCAACAACTTCCTGCTGGCCGGCACCCTCGCGTGGGTTCTCGTACTCGCCGGCACGCTGCTGGGCTACCTGTAACGATCGCCGGTGTTACCGGCTATCGGCCCCGTTTTCCGGCACGAACTGTAGACCACCCCAAGGAATTTAACCGACAACCGGCTACTGTCGCGTGTGATCGTTCCCTCCGGTCAGGTTCGCCCGGCCGGTTAGCCGTGCTTCTGGTCCGAGTTAGTAACCGTTAAATGCCTCCCGGCGCTACCTGGCTGTAGTATCTCGTGACAGCCGCTTCTCTCCCGATAGCGCACACGCACACGAACACCCACTCAACATGGTAGACGTAAGCCAACACGAACTCGTGCCGGAGCACACCGTCCTCGAGGACGACGAACTCGAGGAGGTGCTCGCCGAGTACGACATCGACCGTACAGACTTACCGAAGATCAAGCGCAACGACCCCGCGCTCCCTGACGAGGCGGAGGTCGGAGACGTCATCAAGATCGTTCGGGACTCACGAACAACCGATCAGGCAGTCGTATACCGACTCGTGGTGGAATAAATGGCAATGGAACTCAACCGCGAAAAACGACGGGACATCTCGCGCGAATATTTCTCGAGGGAACGGCTCGCAGAACACCACTTCCGCTCCTTCAACGCCTTCCTCAACCGGGGGATGCAGGAGGTCGTCGACGAGAAAGAGACGATCGACACGGACATCGGCGACAAGGAAGGCGAGGAGCCCGTCCACGTCGAACTCGGTGACGTTCGCGTCGTCACGCCCCGCGTTCGGGAGGCCGACGGCTCGGAAGAACTGCTCTACCCGCAGGAGGCCCGCCTCCGGAACATCACCTACTCCGCGCCCGTCTTCATGGAGATGTCCATCGTCAAGGGCGAGGAGGGCGACGAGCGTGTCGTCGACTCCACCGAGACGAAGATCGGTCGGATGCCGATCATGGTCGGCTCCGACAAGTGTAACATCGCCGGGTTTAGCGACGACGAACTGATCGAGATCGGCGAGGACCCCGCCGACCCCGGCGGCTACTTCATCGTCAACGGCTCCGAGCGGGTGCTGATGACAAGCGAGGACCTCGCGCCGAACAAGATCCTCGCCGAGTACGACACGAAGTACGGCGACGAGATCCAGGTCGCCAAGACCTTCTCGCAGCGTCGCGGGTATCGGGCGCTGGTGCTGTGTGAGCGAACGCGGGACGGCCTGCTCGAGGTCTCGTTCCCGTCGGTCTCCGGCTCTATCAACTTCGTCACCCTCGTGCGTGCGCTTGGCCTCGAGAGCGACGAGGAGATCGTCCACAAGGTCTCGAACGACCCCGAGGTCGTCAAGTACATGCTCGAGAACCTGGAGGAAGCGGAGGTCCAGACCGAGGAGGAGGCCATCGAGATGCTCGGGAAACGCGTCGCCTCCGGCCAGGGCAAGAACTACCAGCTCAAGCGAGCCAACTACGTCATCGACCGGTATCTCCTGCCCCATCTCCACGAGGACGGCGTCGACGAGGAGGACGTCCGCATCAACAAGGCCCACTACCTCTGTCGGATGGCCGAGGCCTGTTTCGAACTCGCGCTCGGTCGCCGCGAGTCCGACGACAAGGACCACTACGCCAACAAGCGGCTGAAGGTCTCCGGCGACCTGATGAAGGACCTGTTCCGGACCGCGCTGAACAAGCTCGCCCGGGACGTCAAGTACCAGCTCGAGCGCGCCAACATGCGCAACCGGAACCTCTCGGTCTCGACGGTCGTCCGCTCGGACGTCCTCACGGAGCGACTCGAGCACCCGATCGCGACGGGCAACTGGGTCGGCGGCCGCTCGGGCGTCTCCCAGCTGGTCGACCGGACCGACTTCATGGGTGTTCTCTCGCACCTGCGGCGACTGCGCTCGCCGCTCTCGCGGTCCCAGCCCCACTTCGAGGCGCGGGACCTGCACGCGACCCAGTGGGGTCGCATCTGTCCCTCCGAGACGCCGGAGGGACCGAACTGTGGCCTGGTGAAGAACTTCGCCCAGGCGATGGAGCTCTCCCAGAACATCGAAGACGAACAGGCGCTCAAGCGCGAACTCGCCTCGATGGGCGTCGAGGGGATTCCGGGTATCGAGAGCATCGAACGATCGACGACAGCAGACGACTAATCCATGAGCAGCCAACAACGCGAAGCCAAAGTCTACGTGAACGGGTCGCTGGTGGGCACCCACCCGAACCCCCACGAGCTAGCCGAACAGATCCGCGAAGCGCGCCGCATCGGCGACGTCAGCGAGATGGTCAACGTCTCCGTCAAGGAGCGCACGCGGGAAGTCATCATCAACGCCGACGCCGGCCGCGCCCGACGCCCCCTGCTGGTCGTCGAGGACGGCGAACCGCGCATCTCCGACGAGGAGATCGAAGCGCTCCGGAACGGTGACCTCGAGTTCGAGGACCTCGTCGACCACGGCTACGTCGAGTTCATCGACGCCGAGGAGGAAGAAGACATCCTCGTCGCCGTCGACGAGGACGACCTCACCGCGGACCACACCCACCTCGAGATCGACCCGCAGCTGATCTTCGGGATCGGTGCGGGGATGATCCCCTACCCCGAGCACAACGCTAGCCCGCGCATTACGATGGGTGCGGGGATGATCAAGCAGTCGCTGGGGCTGCCGTCGGCCAACTACCGAATCCGGCCGGACACGCGCCAGCACCTGCTGCACTACCCGCAGCTGTCGATGGTCAAGACCCAGACGACCGAGCAGATCGGCTTCGACGACCGCCCTGCAGCCCAGAACTTCGTCGTTGCCGTGATGAGCTACGAAGGGTTCAACATCGAGGACGCGCTGGTCATGAACAAGGCCAGCGTCGAACGCGCGCTCGCCCGTTCGCACTTCTTCCGGACCTACGAGGGCGAGGAGCGGCGCTACCCGGGCGGCCAGGAGGACCGCTTCGAGATCCCCTCCCAGGACGTCCGTGGTGCCCGCGGCGAGGAAGCCTACGCGCACCTGGACGAGGACGGCCTCGTCAACCCCGAGACGACGGTCGACGAGAACTCCGTCCTGCTCGGGAAGACCTCCCCGCCGCGCTTTTTGGAGGAGCCGGACGACATGGGCGGCCTCTCGCCCCAGAAGCGCCGTGAAACGAGCGTGACGATGCGCTCCGGCGAGTCCGGGGTCGTCGACACCGTCACGCTGATGGAGGGCGAGGACGGCTCGAAGCTCTCGAAGGTCTCCGTGCGCGACGAACGGATCCCCGAACTCGGGGACAAGTTCGCATCGCGACACGGCCAGAAGGGGGTCGTCGGCCACCTCGCGCCCCAGGAGGACATGCCCTTTACCGAGGACGGCGTCGTCCCGGACCTCGTCTTGAACCCCCACGCCTTGCCCTCGCGGATGACCGTCGGGCACATCCTCGAGATGATCGGCGGCAAACTCGGCTCGCTCGAGGGTCGGCGCGTCGACGGGACGCCGTTCCTCGGCGAGGACGAGTCGGAACTCCGCGAAGGACTCGAGGAGGCCGGCTTCGAGTCCTCGGGCAAGGAGACGATGTACTCGGGAATTACGGGCGAGAAGATCGAGGCCGAGATCTTCGTGGGCGTGATCTTCTACCAGAAGCTCTACCACATGGTCTCGAACAAGCTGCACGCTCGCTCGCGTGGTCCCGTGCAAGTGCTCACCCGCCAGCCCACCGAGGGACGCGCCCGCGAGGGCGGTCTCCGTATCGGGGAGATGGAACGGGACGTGTTCATCGGTCACGGCGCGGCCATGACGCTGAAGGAACGACTGCTCGACGAGTCCGACCGCGAGTACATCCCCATCTGTGCACAATGTGGGATGAGCGCGGTCGAGAACGTCGAACAGCGCCGCGTCTACTGTCCGAACTGTGACGAGGAGACGGACATCCACGAGATCGAGATGAGCTACGCGTTCAAGCTCCTCTTGGACGAGATGAAGGCCCTGGGCATCGCACCGCGACTGGAACTGGAGGACGCCGTCTAAGTCACAATCATGCGAAACAGTACACCCAAAAACATCGGATCGATCAACTTCGGGCTCATGGAGCCCGAGGAGTACCGGGAGATGAGCGCGACGAAGATCATCACTGCCGACACGTACGACGACGACGGCTTCCCCATCGACATGGGGCTGATGGACCCGCGGCTGGGCGTCATCGACCCCGGACTCGAGTGCAAGACCTGCGGGAAGCACTCGGGGTCGTGTAACGGCCACTTCGGCCACATCGAACTGGCTGCGCCGGTCATTCACGTCGGCTTCACGAAGCTCATTCGACGGCTCCTGCGTGGCACCTGTCGGGAGTGCTCCAAGCTCCTGCTTACCGAGGACGAGCGCGACGAGTTCCGCGGCCAGATCGACGAATCTCGAAAGCTCGGTCGCGACCTGAACGACGTCACGAAGGCCGCGATCCGCCAGGCACGAAAAAAGGATCGCTGTCCCCACTGTGGCGAGATCCAGTACGACATCGACCACGAGAAGCCCACCACGTACTACGAGGTCCAGCAGGTCCTCACCAGCGAGTACTCCCAGCGCATCGCCGGCGCGATGCAGGGTGGCGAGGACGGCGAGCGGATGTCCCCCGACGAACTCGCCGAGGAGACCGACATCGAACTCAGCCGGATCAACGAGATCCTCTCGGGATCGTTCCGGCCCCGCGAGAGCCAGCGCAAGGCCATCGAGAAGGCCCTGGACGTCGACCTCACCGAGGAGGACACGAACAAGCTGATGCCCTCCGACATCCGGGACTGGTTCGAGGCGATCCCGGACGAGGACATCGAGGTGCTGGGCATCGACCCCGACCGCTCGCGTCCGGAGTGGATGATCCTCACCGTCCTCCCGGTCCCGCCGGTCACCGCGCGGCCGTCGATTACGCTGGACAACGGCCAGCGTAGCGAGGACGACCTCACCCACAAGCTGGTCGACATCATCCGGATCAACCAGCGGTTCATGGAGAACCGCGAGGCCGGTGCCCCGCAACTCATCATCGAGGACCTCTGGGAACTGCTGCAGTACCACGTGACGACGTTCATGGACAACGAGATCTCGGGGACGCCGCCGGCTCGACACCGCTCCGGTCGGCCGCTGAAGACCCTCTCCCAGCGACTCAAGGGCAAGGAGGGTCGCTTCCGTGGCTCGCTGTCCGGGAAGCGCGTGAACTTCTCGGCTCGTACCGTCATCTCCCCGGACCCGACCCTCTCGCTGAACGAGGTCGGCGTCCCGGACCGCGTCGCCAAGGAGATGACCCAGACGATGAACGTCACCGAGCGCAACTTAGAGAAGGCCCGCCGGTTCGTCTCCAACGGCCCCGAGGGACATCCGGGCGCGAACTACGTCCGTCGCCCCGACGGTCGCCGACTGAAGGTGACCGAGAAGAACTGCGAACAGCTCGCGGAGAAGGTCGAGGCCGGCTGGGAGGTCAACCGTCACCTCATCGACGGCGACATCGTCATCTTCAACCGCCAGCCGTCGCTGCACCGGATGTCGATCATGGCCCACGAGGTCGTGGTCATGCCGTACAAGACCTTCCGGCTCAACACCGTCGTCTGTCCGCCGTACAACGCCGACTTCGACGGCGACGAGATGAACATGCACGCGCTGCAAAACGAGGAGGCCCGCGCCGAGGCCCGCGTCCTCATGCGCGTGCAGGAACAGATCCTCTCGCCGCGGTTCGGCGAGAACATCATCGGGGCCATCCAGGACCACATCTCGGGCACCTACCTGCTGACCCACAACAACCCGCGGTTCAACGAAACGCAGGCGCTCGACCTCCTGCGTGCGACCCGGATCGACGAACTGCCGGAACCCAGCGGCATCGACGACGAGGGCGAACCGTTCTGGACCGGGTACGACGTCTTCTCCGAACTGCTGCCCGACGACCTGAACCTCGAGTTCACCGGCACCGTCGGCGAGAAGGTCGTCATCGAGGACGGCCAGCTCCTCGAGGGGACGATCGCCGAGGACGAGGTCGGCGAGTTCGGCGGCGAGATCGTCGACACGATCACGAAGATCTACGGCAAGACCCGCGCCCGGATCTTCATCAACGAGGTCGCGTCGCTTGCGATGCGGTCGATCATGCACTTCGGGTTCTCGATCGGGATCGACGACGAGACGATTCCGGAGGAGGCCCAGGCACGCATCGACGAGACGATCGACGACGCCTACGATCGCGTCGAGGAACTCATCGAGGCCTACGAACGGGGCGAACTCGAGTCCCTGCCCGGCCGAACGATCGACGAGACCCTCGAGATGAAGATCATGCAGACGCTCTCGCGGGCCCGTGACAACGCCGGGAACATCGCGGACGAGCACTTCACCAGCGAGAACCCGGCGGTCGTCATGGCCGAGTCCGGGGCCCGTGGGTCGATGCTGAACCTGACCCAGATGGCCGGCTGTGTCGGCCAGCAGGCGGTCCGGGGCGAACGCATCAACCGCGGGTACGAGAACCGGACGCTGAGCCACTACGCGGAGAACGACCTCTCCGCCGAGGCCCACGGCTTCGTCGAGAACTCCTACACCAGCGGGCTGACCCCGCGGGAGTTCTTCTTCCACGCGATGGGTGGCCGCGAGGGCCTGGTCGACACCGCAGTCCGAACGTCGAAGTCCGGGTACCTGCAGCGCCGCCTGATCAACGCACTGTCGGAACTCGAGACCCAGTACGACGGCACGGTCCGGGACACCTCGGACACCATCGTCCAGTTCGAGTTCGGCGAGGACGGTACCTCGCCGGTCAAGGTCTCCTCGGGCGACGAGAACGAGATCGACGTCGCCAACATCGCGGATCGGGTCCTCGACTCCGAGTTCGAGTCCGAACAGGAGAAACAGGAGTTCCTCGGCCGTCGCCCGCGGCCGACGAACCTCTCCGAGCACGCGGACGATCGTCTCTCCGTCGAGAGTACGGAGGTGAGCTCCGATGACTGAAGTCGATTACGACGTCTCCGACGACACGATCGCGGTCGTCGAGGACACCAATCTCCCGCGACGGCTCAAGGACGACGTCTACGAGGAACTCGAGGGTCGCCCGGACGCGACCGTCGAGGACGCCGACGAGCTCGCGAAGGCCGTCGAGACCCGGTACGTCGACACCCGCGTCGATCCGCTCGACCCGGTCGGGACCGTCTCGGCCCAGTCGATCGGCGAACCCGGAACCCAGCTGACGATGAACACGTTCCACTACGCGGGGGTCGCGGAGATCGACGTGACCCAGGGGCTGCCGCGGCTGATCGAACTGGTCGACGCCCGGAAGACCCCGGACACGCCGATGATGACCGTCCACCTCGAGGACGAGTACGCCACCGAACGCGAGCGGGCCCACGAGGTCGTCTGGAACATCGAGGCGACGAAGATCCTCGCGCTGGGTGACGTCTCGACGAACGTCGCGGACATGCGGGTCCAGATCTCGCTGAACCGCGACACCCTAGAGGAGCGGATGATCACGCCCGAGGAGGTCGCCGAGATCATCGAGGACAACCTCGGTGTACAGACGGTCCAGCAGGGCACCGAGATCCAGTTCGGGCCCGAGGAACCGTCGTACCGGGACCTCCTCCAGCTCGTCGAGGAACTGCGCGACATCACGTTCAAGGGAATCGAGGACATCTCCCGGGTCGTCATCCGGCGCGAGGAGATGGACGACGGCAGCGAGGAGTTCGTCCTCTACACCGAAGGGTCGGCCTTCGGCGACGTCCTCGAGATCGAGGGCGTCGACGCCTCTCGCACCACGTGTAACAACATCCACGAGATCCGTCGCAACCTCGGCATCGAGGCCGCCCGCGAGGCCATCATCGAGGAGACGAACAACACGCTGGCCGAGCAGGGGCTGGACGACGTCAACGTTCGCCACCTGATGCTGGTCGCGGACATCATGACCAACCGTGGCGAGATCGAGTCGATCGGTCGCCACGGCATCTCGGGCTCGAAGGAGTCCGTGCTGGCCCGCGCCGCGTTCGAGGTCACGGTCAACCACCTGCTCAACGCCGCGATCCACGGCGAGATCGACGATCTGGACGGCGTCACGGAGAACGTCATCGTCGGGAAACCGATCAAGCTCGGCACCGGCGACGTCGACCTCCGGATGGGATCGATCGGCTCCGGCTCCTCCGGAAGCGGAAGCGGGAGCCAGGCCGACTGATCGATGGGCGTCACCCTCGACGACGACGCCCGGCAGTACCTCGCCGCGTTCGAGGACGAAACCGGCGTCGACGGTCGGGACTGCATCGTCACCGGCGGCGACGACCCCGACCGCGGCCGTGGCCGCACGCGCGGGTACGGCGGCTCGAGTGCTGGCGGTTCCGACCCCGACCGCGACCTCGAGAAACGCCTCCTGATCGTCGTCGCGACCGGCCGCATGGGCGAGGCGATCGGCCCGGACGGCCGCACGATCCGGCGGTTCGAGGACCGGGTCGGAATGCCGGTTCGGCTCGTCGAAGGGGCCGACGACCCCGAGACGTTCGTCGCGAACGCGCTCGCGCCCGCGGCCGTCTACAACGTGACGATCAGCAAGAATCAGGACACGGTCGCATACGTCGAGGTTGCACAGGAGGATCGAGGCGTCGCGATCGGTTCGCACGGTCGAACGATCGAGGCGGCCCGTCGGCTCGCGGACCGTCACTTCGGGATCGACGACGTCCAGTTGCTGTAAGAACGGGGCCGCTTTGATCGCGGTCGCGGTCGAGGTCGCGACCGTCATCACAATCCCGATATTACTTACTAGACGACCACCAGTACGATACCGACGGCTGAAACCACGCCGAGCAGACCCGTGACGAGTTTGCCGAGTTGGCGCGTTCCGAGAACCCACACGAGCGCGACTTTCACGATCGTGTTCGCGATAGCGCCGATAACGATGCCCGTCGTTGCAGCCGTAGCAGAGATCGACCCTTCCGCTGCGAGCGTACTCAGCGTAATCGTTATCGCATCGACGTCGGCGAGCCCCGAGAGAAACGCAGTTGCGTACACGCCCGACACGCCGAACCAGGTATGAGCCGACTCGGAGACGAGAAGGACGATTGCGAAGATCACGCCGAAGAACAGTGCGGTCCGGAGTCTAAACGGGTTCGTGATCTCCGTTTCGACGATGGTCTCGTCAGTCGCCCCCCGGTACACGAGGGCAGCAACGAGCGCACCGGTGACGGTCATCGCTCCCAGGGGAACGATCACCCGCGGCAGAAGCGCCGGATTGACGACCGCAACTTCGACCAACGCCCGGGGAAACATGATCGTGGAAGCAACGACTATCGAAAAGGTCGAGACGGGATAAAGCGGCGGTGCGTCCGCCGTCCGCTCGGCCATCGACACCGTGGTCGCCGTCGACGAGACGAATCCCCCTACGATCCCGGTCAGCGCAGTCCCCCGCTTTGGACCAACGATCCGGCTCAAGAGATAGGCCGCGAAACTCAAACCGGTGACAAAGACGACCATGAGCCAGACGAACCGGGGATTGAGTCCGGCCAGTACGTCGAGTTCGCGGTCCGGCAAGAGGGGCAAGACGACCACCACCACCAGAACGAACTTGATCGTTGCACGGCGTTCGTCCTCACCGATTCGGTCGACGAAATCGTGTATCTCACCCTTGGCCGAGAGAAGAATGGTGACGGCTCCACCGACGATGACTGCCAGTTCTGCTCCCCGTTCCGAGTGCATCGTCAACGCCCCGAGTATGACAGTGAGAATTGCAGCCGTCAGGGTCGTCAGGCCGAGATCCCGTTCCATCCAGATTTTTCCGGCGTATGCGACGGTCAACGGCACTGCGAGGGCACCCACTGCAACGGGCAGTAGCGCGGGGAAGAACGCGTAAACGAGCGCACCAACGATCGCGAACAGGGGGAACGTACGACTGCCTGCGAACGTACCACCGGATTCGGCCTGCTCCCGCTCGAGACCGATGAGTGCACCGATGGCAAACGCGATGAAGACGCGAAACGAGAGCGTCAGGAGCGAGTGGGTGGCTGGCTCGACCATTCCGTTCGAGATTCGTTCGACCCGGTTGTCAAGTTTCGGTGGGGAGTCGTCGTTTGAGAGGGATCACGGCCCCGAACCTATTTTCCGGCGGGTTTCGAACCCCGCCTATA
Source organism: Halobiforma lacisalsi AJ5 (assembly GCF_000226975.2). Taxonomy (NCBI): domain Archaea; kingdom Methanobacteriati; phylum Methanobacteriota; class Halobacteria; order Halobacteriales; family Natrialbaceae; genus Natronobacterium; species Natronobacterium lacisalsi. Next base: position 502,915 of record NZ_CP019285.1, read on the forward strand.
TGTCCGACGAGAACGAGTCCGGTCGCTCCCCGTCGTACGGGCGTGAGCGGCTGGTAGACGTCTACACCCAGGGGATGCTCGCCGACCGACGGCCCGCGCTGCCGCCGCGCTTCGAGGACCTCGAGGCCGCAGCCGAAGACGCCCTCGAGCCCGAGGCGTTCGCGTACGTCGCGGGGAGCGCGGGCGCGGAACGCACCGAACGGGAGAACCGCGAGGCGTTTTCGCGGTGGCGGATCGTCCCGCGAATGCTGCGGGACGTCGCGGATCGGGATCTCTCGGTCGAGTTGTTCGGCGAGCGCTACCCCGCGCCGGTCGGGCTCGCGCCGATCGGCGTCCAGTCGATCCTCCACGAGGCGGGCGAACTCGCGTCGGCGCGGGCGGCCGCCGACCTCGGGCTCCCGTTCGTCGCGAGTTCGGCCGCGACGGAGCCGATGGAGGAAGTAGCCGACGCCGTCGGCGACGGGCCGGCCTGGTTCCAGCTATACTGGAGTTCGAATCGCGACCTGACCCGGAGTTTCGTCGAGCGCGCCGAGGCGGCGGGGTACGGGGCCCTGGTCGTCACCGTCGACACGCCCGTGATCAGCTGGCGGGAACGCGACGTCGAGCAGGCGTACCTCCCCTTCCTCGACGCGGAGGGGGTCGGCAACTACTTCACCGATCCCGTCTTCGAGGACCTGGTCGGCGGCGACCCAGCGGAGAACGAGGACGCCGCCGTCATGCAGTTCGTCGACGTCTTCGGCGACGCCTCGCTGACGTGGGACGACCTCGAGTGGCTCGCCGGCCTGACCGACCTGCCGATCCTCGTGAAGGGGATCGTCCACCACGAAGACGCCGTCCTGGCGCTCGAGTCGGGCGCGGACGGCGTGATCGTCTCGAACCACGGCGGCCGCCAGGTCGACAACGCGCTCCCGGCGATCGAGGCGCTGCCACGGGTGGTCGATCACCTCGAGCGGGAAGGGTACGGCGACGCGCCGGTCCTGTTCGACAGCGGGATCCGTCGGGGCGCGGACGCGGTCGTCGCGCTCGCGCTGGGCGCCGAGATGGTGTTTCTCGGCCGGCCCTACGCCTACGGGCTCGCGATCGACGGGGAGGACGGCGTCGCGGAGGTCTGTCGGAACTTCCTCGGGGACCTCGATCTGACGATGGGGCTTTCGGGACGCGAGGCGATCGCGGAACTGGACCGGTCGCTGCTGGTCGAGCGGTGACCGAGACTCGAGTTCGCGGCGAGTGAAGAACGGGCGACGGAAAAACGACCGGAAGGAGTCCCCGCCGAGCTAGCTGTCTCCGCCGACGTCGGAGTCGTGGTCGGGGTCAGGGTTGGGGTCAGGGTCGGCGTCCGCCGCGGGATCGACGCCCGGCACGCGACCGGGTTCGACGTCGCTCGGCCCGCCGGCGTCGACACCGCAACCGCCACAGCCACGGCCCGTGTCGCCGAAGACGTCCTCGTTCCACTCCGTGACCTCGGGGTCGTCGGGCACCCAGTCGGGGTCGAGGTCGAGCCGCTCGACCTCGAGTTCGACCAGCGCCGCGAGCAGTTCCGCGAGCGCGGCGTAGAACCCGGACTCGCTGTCGTCGTGGTCGCCGACCTCGTCCGCGAACCGCCAGTACCACCGGCCGAGGTGGTCCTCGAGGAAGGATCGGCGCGCGTCGACGACGACCTCGACGCCGTCGTCGTCGCCGTCCATCCGGAGCGCCGCCTCGCGGTGGCTGAGGTGGCTCAAAAACTCCGTCAGGAAGCAGACGTGGTCGCCGCGGTCGGTCTGTCCCTCGGCGATCGACAGGCCGAACGCCTCGTAGAAACCGCTGATGTCGGCGAGCCGGCGGACGTTGGTCATCAGCGGCCCCGGCAGGTAGGTCAGTTCGTAGGGGGAGACGGTCACGCCCTCCTCGACCCCGAACAGCGACGCCCACTGGTCGTGGAGTTCGCGGTGGTCGGCTCCCTCGAGCGCGTCGGCGACGGCCGCCGCCGCGTCCGCGACGTCTTCGTCGATCGCCGCGGCCGACTCCTGCAGGTCCTTACGGTAGGCCCCGTCCTCGCGGGCGGCCGCGAAGTCGTCGCCGGGGCGGTCGAATCCCAGCGAGCACAGCGAATACAGCCGGCTGCGGTGGACCGCGGTCTCGAGGTCGCCGGGCGGGTCGATCGGCTCCGGTTCGGGCTCCGGCGTCGGCTCCTCGGTCTCGCCGGCCGCGCTCGGCGGACCGCCGAGGATGGTGTTCTCGGTCATGGTTACGTGATGTCCAGTCGGTAGACCTCTTCGTCCTCGTCGTAGCGGTCCCGTTCGGCGGTGGGCTCGGTGATCGGCACGCGGCCGACCTCGTCGCCCTCGTAGTAGCCGACCGCCTCATCGCCGTCGATCTCGAAAGCGGTGATCGACCACTCGGTCGACCCCATCAGCTTGAACAGCCCCTCGAGTTCGGGTTCGTCGCCGTCGCGCATCGCACGATAGGTGTCGATGGCGTCGTCGACGCCAGGCCCGAACATCTGGGTGAGATAGTCCGTCGGGGCCGTGATCGGCGGCACGTAGTAGACGTTCGGCTCGAGGCCGAACTGCGGGTACAGCGGCTTCGCCAGTTCCTTCTGGTGGACGACGAAGTCGAGCGGGTTCGTCGGCTCCTCGGCCGGGTCGGAGTCGTCGGCCTCCTCGGGCGGGTTGATGTAGCCGTGCAGGCGGATCTTCCCCAGGCAGTTCTCGAAGCACTGCGGGGCCTTCCCTTGCTCCGTCTTGGTGTAGCAGCCGATACACTTCTGGGAGATGCTCTCGGCGGGGTTGTAGATCGCCTTCTTGTAGGGGCAGGCCTCGTTACACTGCTGGAACGCCTGGCAGGACTCCTCGTCGATGAGGACCACGCCGTCCTCCTCGCGTTTGTAGATCGCCGGGACGGGACAGGAGCCGGCACAGGCGGCGTACGTACAGTGGTTACAGATCCGCGGGAGGTAGAAGAACCACACGGGGTGGGTCTCCTCGTCGAAGTGGCTGATCGACTCCATCGTGTCGCCCGCGATCTCGTCCTCGCCGAGGTTCGGGTACCGCATGTCGTCGGCGTCGGGCAGGAACCCGGCGACGTCGTCGCGCGCCTGCATGGTCTCCTGGGGGTGGTTCTCGGGGTCGTCCCAGTCGACGTCCTCGGCCTCGAAGATCGTGTCCCCCTCGTAGGTGCCGTCGTCTCCCCACTCCCCGGCACCCATGTCCTCGAGGGTGCGCTGGTCCCACCCAACCGGATGGGAGCCGTAGGGTTTGGTCTCGACGTTGTTCCAGAACATGTGCTCCTGGCCTTCCTCGTGGGTCCACGTGGTCTTGCAGGCGAGCGTACACGTCTGGCACTCGATACACTTGTTCAGGTCGAAGATGGCCGCCCACTGGTCGTCGGGACGCGCCCCCTCGTAGGGGTACTCCACTTCGCGGCCGAGCTGCCAGTTTTCTACTTTCGGCATCTGTTATCACTCCGTTGATGTGAATTCGCCGTCGAGATACTGCTCCATCGTCTCGTTCTCGTAGCCGGGGCGCAGCCCCATTTCGGCGGGTCGCCAGAGGCCTTCGCCGTCCTCCCCGGCATCGCCTTCCTTCTCGAACTTGACGAACGATTCGCGGGGCGCACCGTTGGCACAGTGGACGTCCGGGGCGAACCCCTTCCCGATGGACTGGCCCATCAGCCCCTTGCGGTTCATCTCGTCGGTCAGGATGGTCGGCCGGAGCCACGAGCGGGTCATGCTCTGGTGGCCGCCGCGTCGATACAGCGAGACGTAGTCGGTCTCCTCGTTTTTCGCCATCCCCTCGCGGTCCGGCGTCGCCTCCGCCGTGGCGTGACTGGTCTGGTTGAGGTTGAACCAGCTACGGGTCACGTTGCGGGGCATCGCCGGCTGGTACCGCACGCGCATCAGCGCGCGCGTGTACTCCTCGGGGTCGCCGTCCGCGCTGGGGTAGGGACGGTCGCTCGGGTCGGGGTCGACCCAGACGTAGTCGCCGTCCTCGAAGCCCTCCTCCCGGGCGTCCTCGGGGTTCATCTCGACGAACCCCTCGCCGAAGTACGGCTTGCGCTCGTCCTCGCGGTCACGGTCCCCGAAGGGGCCCCACCAGACCGCGATGTTCGGCAGGGCGTTACAGAACGTGTGCGCCCCGTGGCGGTACTTCGGCGTCATGTAGGAGTACTTGAAGCCCGGGTCGACGTCCTGTAAGGGGTGGTTCGACTCGAGCAGTTCGTCGGTGCTCAACACCTCGTTGCGGACCTGGCGGGCGTCGGGGTCGTCGACCTTGTCGTCGTCCCAGCCCAGGTCCGCGGGCGTCTCGGGGTCGATCAGCGGGTGGTCGCTGTCGTCGACGATGACGTTCGGCCTGTAGACCGTCCCGTCGATGGCCTCCCGGTGGACCGGGAGGTTCTCGCCGACCTCGGTCCAGGTCTCCTCCTCGCGGAAGAACTCGAGGCGACCCGTGCGCGTGTACCACGGCTCGTCGTCCTCGACCTGGCGGGTGCCGACCTTCGACGGATAGGTCGTCCCCATCATCAGCCGCGGCTCGCCGCGTCGGGCGCGCTCGAGCAGATCCTCGACGTCGTACCCCTTCGTCATGTTGGAGTTGTCGAGGATGCGCTGGAGGTACGGTTTGGCCTGGTACTCGTCCTCGTCGATGAACTCCCACATCTGTTCGAAGCGGGGTTCGTCGAACTCCTCGGCCAGCTTCTCGGCGACGCCCTTGTAGACCTGACAGTCGTGGCGGGTGTCGTAGATGCGATCGAGGTCGGCCTCGGGGAACACCATCAGGAACGGGTTCGTGACCGAAGCGGTGACGTCGTGGACCTTCTGTTCGGCCCACGAGTCGACGGGGAAGACGATGTCGCTGTACTCGCAGGTCATCGTCCACCACCACTCGTTGCAGAAGAACGCCTCGATCTGCCCCTCTCGGAGCATATCCTCGATGATCTTGTACGAGCCCTTGGCGTTGCCGAGGATGGAGTTCGACCCGGCGACCCAGAACGATTTCGAGGGGGTGTTCATGTGGGAGTCGCCCATGTGGTACTCCCCGTCGATCTTCAGCGGCTTGTCGAGGTTCGAGTAGAAGTGCATCGACTCCATCGTGATGCGGCCGTCGACGGTGGAGTCGGCCTCGGGATCGAGTTCGGGGTCGAACGGATCCTCGAGGTGGTAGTGGGGAATCCCGTTGAGCATGGCCGCGCGGTAGTTCCCCGCGTAGCTACCGAGGTTGCCGCTGTGGGTCCCGATGTTGCTGGTCAGCGAAGCCAGCAGGAATGCGGCGCGGTCCTTCAGGTCGCCGTTGAAGTACTGGTTGGGCCCCATCCCGGTGAGGATGAGCGTCTCCTCTTTGTTGTCGGCGAACTCCTCGGCGAGGTTCTCGACGGCCTCGGGTTCGGTTCCCGTGACGTCGGCCGTCGACTCGGCGTCCCAGGTCTCCTCGAGGTACTCGGAGATCAGATCGAAGACGGGACGGACCTCGACGGTCTCGCCGTCGGCGAGTTCGAGTTCCCAGCTACCCTCGAGGGCGGCCTCGACGTCGAACTCGTCGCCGACCTCCTCGCGGTCGACCGGGGTGACGCCGCCGGCCTCGGTATCGTAGACCACGAAGTCGTCCCAGTCCTCGCGCTGTTCGGGCGTGATCCACTGCTCGTCGGTGTCGACGGTCGTCGGGGCCGGGTGTTCGTCGGCCGGGGCGACCCGCGTCTTCTCGAGGTCCGCGGGGTCGTAATCCTCGAAGACGTCGCTGGCCCGGAGGTGATCGCCGGTGTCCATGCGGACCAGCAGGGGGAGGTCCGTGTTCGACCGGACGAACTCCTCGTCGTAGTCGCCGTTTGCGATGATCTGCTGGGAAACGCCGAGGAACAGCGCCGTGTCGGTCGCCGGGCGGATGATGACCAGTTCGTCGCACTTCGAGGCCGTGGCGTTGTAGTCGGTGTAGATGCCCGTGACCTTGGCCCCGCGCATCTTGGCCTCGGTCAGCCAGTGGGAGTCGGCCATCTTCGTGCAGATCCAGTTCATCCCGGCCATCACGATGTGGTCGGCGTACTCGACGTTCGCCAGGTCGAAGTCGACCGTCTGCTGGCCGGTCACCATCGGATGGCCCGGCGGCAGGTCGGTGTGGAACGAGTAGTTGTCCCCGCCGACGGCACCCAGCGCGTCGTCCTCGCTGACGCCCCGGACGTGGTGGTCCAGCAGCGCCATCGAGTTGGCGAACCGGTACTCGCCGAAGAGACCGAGCGTGCTCAGCATCGGCATCCCGCCGCGGAACTTCATCGTGCGCGTGCCCACACCCTGCATCTCTTCGACGACGCGTTCGTCGTACCCCTGCTCCAAGAGCATCTCCTGGGCCTCGTCGCCGGAGTAGTGGTCGGCGATCTCGACGAACGCCGCCGCGGCGTACTCGTAGGCTTCGTCCCAGGACGCCTCGTACCAGCTATCCTCGCCGCGCTGGGCGTACTCCTCGGGCATGGAGCCGTCCTCGTCGCGCGGGAAGCCCTCGTCGACCCAGTCTTTGAACCCCTGCCGGATCATCGGCGAGGTCACGCGGCGCTCGCCGTAGAACCGCTCGACCATCGACAGGCCCTTCTGACAGACCCGCGGATCCCAGCGATCCGAGGCCTCGTTGCCGTACAGGTCCTCGGCATCGCCGTAGTTCATCGACGGGCCGAGCCGGGTGACGACGCCGTTCTTGACGTTCGCCTCGAGGTAGCAGTTGTGGGTGTCGTTGGGGCGACACGCCAGGTAATAGGTGTCGTCGACGTCCCAGACGTCGCGGTAGTGGTCTTCCCACTCGCGATTCGGATACTCCGCGAGCGGGTTGGAAAAGGCCGTCTCTCCGTCTCCGGGCTCTTGGTCAGCCTGCCCGTCGTCGAACAGTCGAGAACAGCCCGCGAAGCCGGCGATACCGGCTGCACCGGCACCACCCAGGAGTTCCCGACGTGAGATCGATGCTCCACCGTCCGTTCGAACCTCGTCGAGCGATCGACGGTCGTGCTCGTGCTCGCTGTCAGTCATGCTGGCACCACCTCCGCCGCTGCGCTCGCATCGGTTTCGAAACGACGCTCGCGCTCGATGGCCGATGGCCAGTGCCACCGCTTCTGTTCGAGCGGCATACGTGACTCCAGCACAGCGAGATCATAAGTCACGGTAGATAGTTCCTGCCGTGTGAGAAGATAGCGAAGATGTTCGCTCGGTCGTTTAAGTGTCGGCCCGGCACGAACGACAGCCAAAGAAGACGCTCGAGTTGCTGCTCGCCCGCTACGCTCGAGTCAGTTCGAGCAGCCCACCAGTGGTACTCAGCCCCTTCCGTTCCGTCCCGGCGAGCAGGTCCGGGGCGTCCGAGCGGATCGTCTCGCCCACCGCCGTCGGGTCCTCGACGACCGCGCTGACGGTACCGCCGTCCTCGGCAGCCGCCAGTTCGTCGCTCAACTGCCGTGCCTGGCTGGCCGGCGGTAGCCCCCGGAGGTCGAGCGCCCCCTCGGGGACCGCTTCGAGCACGTCGTCGACGAACGACTCGACGCTCTCCGCGAGGTCCACGACGGCCTCGGGGGCGTCCTCGCCGCCGGGGTTCGACTGGAGGTCGCGGTCGAACGGGAGTTCGTGAACCGCCGGCACCGCCAGGTCGACGGGGTCCTCGAACAGCCGGTTGCGCTCCCCGCAGCACTCACAGTCGAACCCGTTCATGTTCACGACAGCGGCGACCGGTGCGACCCCGTTCTCCTCGAACAGGTCGACGGTCCGATGAGTGTCGTCGACGCTGGCGTCGAACGGCGTCGTCACGAAGACCGCGCCGTCGACCGGGACGTGTTCCAGGGCCGCGCCGACGACGTCGTCCGTGCCCGCGGGCATATCGAGAATAAGTACGTCTCGCTCGTCCCAGGCCCCCTGGCCCAGCAGGTTCTCGACCGCGCCGTAGGCGATCGCGCCACGGCGAGCGGTCGGCGCGTCGCCGCCGACCACGCCCGGGCTGAGCATCTGCAGGCCGTCGTCGGTCTCGAGAGGCACCGGCTGGCCGTTCTCGTTGGTCAACACCGGCCCCTCGACGTCCTCGAGCAGGTGCGGGACGTTCGGCCCGTAGATGTCCGCGTCGAAGAGCCCGACGTCGAGTCCCCTGGCCGAAAGCGTCCGTGCGAGGGCGACCGCGACCGTCGTCTTGCCGACGCCGCCTTTCGCGCTCGCGACCGCGAGGACGTGATCGACCGTCGGCAGATCGATGTCCGTGTCGGGATCCCGGAGCGGCTGGATCCGGACGTGATCGGCCTCCGGCATCGCAAGCGCCGCTCCACGGATCTGCTCGACGATCCGTTCCGCGAGGTCGTCGCCGAGTCCGTCGATCGCGACCTCGACCGTCACCGTGCCGTCGTTTGCCCGTATCCGGCGAACGATCCCCTTCGAAACGGGATCGCTCCCGTCGGGTAGCTCGATGGACCGGAACGGGTCGACGGCGTCTGAGCTCCCTGTCATTGCCCAACCGTAGCACACGGAAGGGGTAAAAGCCGTATGCGGTTCCCGCCCGGTGAAAACACCGGCCGATATCGCCGTACTCGTTCGGGAACCTCTCGGCGGCCGAGGCGCGCTACGGCACGCTCCGTCGGTAACTCGCGAGGACGAAACGCCGTCAGATCCCGCGAGCGGGGTACCTCGCGCGCTCTCGAGGCGTAACGTCGATTCGAAACGGGTTGCTTAAGTGCCTCCATCGGATATCGACGCGCATGGCAAACGGCAAGTACGCCGCGCGCAAGCTCAAGAAGGACCGCCAGGAGCAGCGGTGGTCCGACTCCGACTACGCGCGCCGCGCCCGTGGGCTTCGCGAGAAGTCCGACCCCCTCGAGGGCGCTCCGCAGGGTCGAGGTATCGTACTGGAAAAGGTCGGCATCGAAGCCAAACAGCCCAACTCGGCGATCCGAAAGTGCGTCCGGGTCCAGCTGATCAAGAACGGGAAACAGGTCACCGCGTTCTGTCCCGGTGACGGTGCGATCTCGTTCATCGACGAACACGACGAAGTCACCATCGCCGGTATCGGTGGGGCGAAGGGTCGTGCGATGGGCGACCTCTCCGGTGTCAACTACAAGGTCGACAAGGTCAACGGCGTCGCGCTGAAGGAACTCGTTCGCGGAAACGCGGAGAAACCGGTGCGATAACCATGTCGGCGGAAGACCAACCCGATCCGGACGCCCCCGCGGGCGGCGCGGACGTGTCGGCGAAACTGTTCGGCGAGTGGGAGATCGGCGAGATCGAGTACGGTGACCCCTCGACCGAGCGCTACATCACGGTGACGCCCGTCGCTCACACGGCCGGCCGTCACGCCAGCAAGCAGTTCAAGAAGTCCCAGATCTCCATCGTCGAGCGGTTCATCAACCGGCTGATGCAGACGGAGGAGAACACGGGCAAGAAGCAGAAGACGCTCAACTACGTCCGTGACGCGTTCGACATCATCCACGAGCGTACCGAGGAGAACCCGGTGCAGGTGCTCGTGACCGCCGTCGAGAACGCCGCTCCCCGGGAAGAGACCGTCCGCCTGAAGTACGGCGGTATTTCGGTCCCGAAGGCCGTCGACGTCGCCCCGCAGCGCCGGGTCGACCAGGCCCTGAAGTTCCTGGCCGAAGGCGTCCACAGCGACTCGTTCAAGACGACGACGCCCGTCGAGGAGGCCATCGCCAGCCAGCTCATCGGCGCGGCCAACTACGACGTCCAGACCTACGCAGTCAGCCAGAAAGAAGAGAAAGAGCGCGTCGCGGCGGCTGCCCGCTAACGACGGTCACACCGACGGCCGACCGTCGTGCGGTCGATCGCTGTCTTTCGTTTTTTCTGTCCCCGTATCCGTAGCGCCCGCTCTGATTCTCCTCCCGGCCCGCCGTGTCTCGCATCTCGTAACCGCGGCAGCAACTCGAGCATCGCAAAAGTGGGGGAAAGTTCCAACCCCGAAAGCGTTGCTTCCCGACGTCTCCACCTCGTCGACCGGTCGAGTGAACGCAACTCGAGTTTTTATCACCGGTATTCTTGTACGGTCGATATCATGGTGGTCGCATGGAGTGGGTATTCAGTTCGTCGTCAGCAGCGTCCGCGTTCCGGTTCGGAGTACTATCGGTCGGCATCGCAGCCGCGGTCGTCGGTGCCGGGTTCCTGGCCGGGTTGCCGGGCCTGCTGGGCGGCGGCGCGCTGATCGTCGTCGTCGGAACGGTACTGGGTCACTGGTCGAGCAGTCGCATCGACGGCACGATCGAGCGGATCGAGACCGAAGCGAGGCCCGGTGACGCCGAGGCCGTCGGCTACGAGTTCGACGCGATGAGCGACACCGCGGACCTGGGCGACGCCGTCGAGGCGACGCTCAAGGAGAACCGCAGACTCCGCGAACGAACGACCGAGCTCAAGGACGAAACCGACCGTCTCGAGGCTCGAAACGAACGGATCGAGGCACAGGCAGCCGATCTCGAGGAAGCGATGGGGCTGTGTGCGGCCGGGCGGCTCGCCCACCGGATCGAACCCGACGAGGACGCCCCACTTGACGTTGCCGAGGAGTTCAACGCGATGATGGACGAACTCGAGGGAACGATCCGCCAGCTCAAGGACTTCGTGGCGCTCGTTGTCACCTCGAGCGACGAACTGCTGGCCGGCACGGACGAAGTGACCACGGCGAGTACGGAGATCAGCGACGACATCCAGGAGATCGCCGACGGCTCCTCGGTCCAGTCCGAGCGCCTCGAGGCAGTCAACGCCGAGATGGACGTCCTCTCGTCGAACATCGAGGAGATCGCGAGCCGCTCGGAACGCGTCGCATCGCTCTCGGCCGAGACCGTCGAGACCGGCCGGGAGGGACGGGAAGCAGCGCGGACGGCAATCGACGGCCTCGAGGAGATCGAGACGGGGTCGACCGAGGCCGTCGAAGCGATCGAGACGCTCCACGAGGACGTCGAGGCGATCGACGAACTCGTCGAACTGATCGCCGACATCGCCCACCAGACGAACATGCTGGCGTTGAACGCCAACATCGAGGCCTCCCGCGGGAGTGGCGGGGACGACGGCGAAGGGTTCGCGGTCGTCGCCTCGGAGGTCAAGGACCTCGCGAGCGAGGTCCAGTCGGCCGCCGAACGGATCGAGACTCGCCTCGAGCGGATCCAGGAACGGACCGCATCGGCGACGCAGACGGTCACCGAGACCGAGGCGATGATCGCGGACCACACCGACTCGGTCGAGCACGCGCTGGCCGCACTCGAGGAGATCGCCGAGTACGCCGAGGGGACCAACGACGGGGTCCAGGAGATCCACGCGGCCGCCGACCAGCAGGCCGAGTCGACCCAGCAGGTCGTCGCACTGGTCGACGAGACGGCGACGATCAGCGAACGGACGTCGGGGCTGGCCGCGAACGTCGCCGCCTCGGCCGAAGAACAGACGTCCGCGCTCTCGAGCGTCTCGGACGGCGCGGCCGAACTCGCGGAGAACGCGGCGTGGCTCCGGGATACGCTCGACATGTACAAAGCGCGCGCGGAGGTGCCGGGCCACGAGCGGACGCTTCCGGAGTCCGAGGGCGGCGACGTCGCGGTCGCAGCCGCGGATGCGGACGTGGCCACGGCGACGTCGACCGCCGGTAACGAACTCGAGGGTGACGGAGAACCGGCCGCTCGGTCGGGGAACGCCGACGCGGCCGACGAAACGGCGTTCGAGTTCACCGACGTCGACGACGACGGCCTGTCGACCCAGTTCGCCAGCGGCGTCGCCGTCGGCGACGACGGGTTCGCGGTCGGGAAGGAAGCCGCGACACGGGCGGCCGAAGGCCTCGAGACCGACGGTCGCGTCGACTTCGGGCAGGTGTTCTGTTCGCCGGAGTACGACTACGACGCGGTGCTTTCCGGGATCCGGTCGGTCGTCGGAGACGACGTCGAGCTGATCGGCTCCTCGTCGTCGGGTGAGTTCACCGAGGAAACCAGTACCGAGGGGAGCGTGACCGTCGCGCTCGTGGCCAGCGACTCGATCCGGTTTTTCAGCGGGATCGGGACCGACCTCTCGGCGGGCGTCGCGGCCGCGGTCAACGAGGCCGTCGACGGGCTGCCGGCCGCAGTCGAGGGATACCCCCACCGGTCGGCGATCGTCCTCCACGACGGGCTGGCGGGCGTCGGCGACCAGGTCGCGGTCGCGACCCAGCGCAACCTGGGCCACGACGTGAGCTTCGTCGGCGGCTCGGCCGGGGACGACCTGGCGATGGAGGCGACCCACGTCTTCCGGAACGACACGGTTGCCTCCGACGCGGTCGTCGTCGGCATGCTGGCGTCGACGGAGCCGGTGACGATCAGCGTCGATCACGGCCACTCGCCGATCTCCGAGCCGATGACAGTGACGAACTCGGAGGGCGGGCGCGTCCTCGAGCTCGACGGGAAACCGGCCTTCGAGGCCTGGCGCGAGGCCGTCGAACCGTACCTCGCCGAGCGCGGCCGCGAGATCGATGTCGAGGGCCTCGAGGACGGCAGCCTCGAGTTGCTCGGGCTGTTGACCGAGTTCGAGTTCGGCATCGAGGAGGGCCGGGGAGCCAGCGACGACGGCTACAAGATCCGCTGGCCGGGGCTGTCCCTGACGACGGCGGGGCACCTCGACTTTCCCGTCGGCGTCCCAGAGGGAACCGAGTTGCGAGTGATGCACAGCCCCAAACCCGAACAGATCGAATCCGCTCGAGACACCGCCCGCGAAGCCGTCGAGAACGCCGTGGCCAGCTCGAGCGGGATCGCCGGCGGATTCGTCTACGACTGTGCCTGCCGATCGATCATCCTCGAGGACGAGTTCGGCGAGGCCGTCGACGCGATGGCCGACGAACTCGAGGTACCCTTCACCGGAATCGAAACCTACGGCGAACTCTGTATGGAGCGCGGACAGTTGAGCGGTTTCCACAACACGACGTCGGTCGTCATGTTGCTGCCGGAGTGATGGCTGATACGGATTGCTGTCCCGATGTACCGGCGCAACTGCCGCCCTAGTCGCGGTTGCGCCGGAAACGACTTACAGGAAACCGTACGGGAGGGAAAATCGGGGTGTCAGTCCGCCGCGAGGCGTTCGCCCCCGACGTAGTCCCTGGTCGCGTCGACGAGTTCCTGCCGGTACCCGCTCGAGTCGGGGTCGCGCGCGAGTTCCCGGAACCGCCGCTTGAACCCCTCGAAGTTGACTCCCGGTGCGTCCATCGCCGCGACGCGCGCGAGGTCGTACAGTCGGTGGTTCTCGTCGACGAGATCGTGTCGTTCCGCGAGCGCCAGCGCGAATGCTGCGTTCACGGCTGTAATCTCCGGGTCGGCGCTCGCCGAGAGCCGAAGCCCCTGTCTGGAGGGCGTGTCCGGTCGGTCCGCGACGGCCGTCGCGAGGCTGGACTCGAGGAAGGCGAGCAGTTTCTCGCCGGGGCCGACCGAGAGCGTGATGTCGTCGGCGTAGATGTCTTTCATGTGGTTGGCGATCTGGCGGCAGTGGGCGAGTTTCCGCCGTTCGACGCTCTTTCCAGCCAGCGCGAGGAAGAGTACCTCCTCGATCGACTGGGTGTGGGAGGGGTGTTCCTGCTCGTATCTGGCCATGTGTGCGAACTCGTGTAACGCGAGTTCCCGAGCCATCGCACTCGAGGCAGCCTGTCTCGAGATGTTGAGGACGTGGCGGTCCTCGTAGTGGCCCGCCCACGTTCGTTCGTCGGGGTCGTCCCGGAGGTGGACGTGAACGGGGAGCGAGAGATCGTGTTCGGTCTCGAAGAGGTCGCGGGCGCTGAGAAACGGTGAAGTCGGGCCCGGCCCCTGAACGCGGAGGTCCATGCGTACCTATACCAATAGCCGTCCAACCATGTCTCTTACGCCCGGTTGCGCAGGCCGCGAGACGACGGTCGGCGAGCGAGAGCGCCCGAGACCGGGGACGACGGCTGCGGGCTCGAGTATCCGATACGGGCTCGAGACGCGATGGGTGGTGCCGATCGTTCGCCCCCGGGACAATTCGTGCGTGTTGTTACCTCACGTAAAGTGGATATTTCACGCGCCCGAGCGGGAGACGCGTCGGATTCTCCCGACGACGAAACACTACCCTTTTGACCCCGCTACCGGTAATGGGGGGTATATGGGCCGACGCAAGAAGATCGTCCAAGAGTGTGAACGGCTGATGGACGAACCGGAGAACATCCGGAACATCGCCATCGCCGCTCACGTCGACCACGGGAAAACGACTCTCTCCGACAACCTGCTGGCTGGTGCGGGCATGATCTCCGACGAGACTGCCGGCGAACAGCTCGCGATGGACACGGAGGAAGACGAGCAGGAACGTGGGATCACCATCGACGCGGCGAACGTCTCGATGACCCACGAGTACGAGGGTACCAACCACCTCATCAACCTCATCGACACGCCGGGCCACGTCGACTTCGGTGGCGACGTCACCCGTGCGATGCGCGCCGTCGACGGTGCGCTCGTCGTCGTCGACGCCGTCGAAGGGGCGATGCCCCAGACCGAGACCGTCCTGCGCCAGGCACTGCGCGAGGGCGTCAAGCCGACCCTGTTCATCAACAAGGTCGACCGCCTGATCTCCGAACTGCAGGAAGGCCCCGAGGAGATGCAGGAGCGACTCCTCTCGGTCATCCGCGACGTCAACGAACTCATCCGCGGGATGACCGAGGACATGGACGACGTCGACGACTGGACCGTCTCCGTCGAGGACGGCACCGTCGGCTTCGGTTCCGCGCTGTACAAGTGGGGCGTCTCTATGCCGTCGATGCAGCGTACCGGGATGGACTTCGCCGAGATCATGGAACTCGAGCGCGCCGACAAGCGCCAGGAACTCCACGAGAAGACCCCGCTGTCGGACGTCGTGCTCGACATGGTCTGTGAGCACTTCCCCAACCCCGTCGACGCCCAGCCCCGACGTATCCCGCGTATCTGGCGTGGCGACGACGACACCGAACTCGCCGAGAACATGCGCCTGGTCGACGAGGACGGCGAGGTCGTCTTCATGGTCACCGACATCTCGATGGACCCCCACGCCGGCGAGATCGCCTCCGGTCGCGTCTTCTCGGGTAGCCTCGAGAAGGGCCAGGAGCTGTACGTCTCCGGGACGGCGGGCAAGAACCGCATTCAGTCCGTCGGCGTCTTCATGGGTGGCGAACGCGAGGAAGTCGACGAGGTTCCCGCGGGGAACATCGCTGCGGTGACGGGGCTGAAAGACGCCATCGCCGGCTCGACCGTCTCGAGCACGGAGATGACGCCGTTCGAGTCGATCGAACACATCTCCGAGCCGGTCATCACGAAGTCCGTCGAGGCCCAGAACATGGACGACCTGCCGAAGCTGATCGAGACGCTGCGCCAGGTCTCCAAGGAGGACCCGACGATCCAGATCGACATCAACGAGGACACCGGCGAGCACCTGATCTCCGGGCAGGGTGAACTCCACCTCGAGGTCATCACCCAGCGTATCGAGAAGAATCAGGGCATCCCGGTCAACACCGGTGAGCCGATCGTCGTCTTCCGCGAACAGCCCCAGGAACCCAGCGCCGAGGTCGAGGGGATCTCGCCGAACCGCCACAACCGCTTCTACATCTCCATCGAGCCGATGACGGACGAACTCGTCGACACGATCAAGCTCGGCGAGGCGTCGATGGACATGCCCGAGCAGGAACGCCGCGAGGCCCTGCAGGAAGCCGGCATGGACAAGGACACGTCCCAGAACGTCGAGACCATCCACGGGACGAACGTCCTCATCGACGATACGAAGGGTATCCAGCACCTGAACGAGACGATGGAACTCGTCGTCGAGGGGCTCGAGGAGGCCCTGGACAACGGTCCGCTCGCCAACGAGCCGGTTCAGGGGACGCTCATCCGCCTGCACGACGCCCGACTCCACGAGGACACCATCCACCGCGGTCCGGCCCAGGTCATCCCTGCGGTCCGTGAAGCGGTCCACAACGCCCTGATCGACGGCAAGATCAAGATGCTCGAGCCGATGCAGGACGTCCGCATCGACGTGCCCAACGACCACATGGGCGCCGCTTCGGGCGAGATCCAGGGCCGTCGTGGCCGCGTCGACGACATGTACCAGGAAGGCGATCTGATGGTCGTCGAGGGCATCGCGCCCGTCGGCGAGATGATCGGGTTCGCTTCCGACATCCGCTCCGCGACCGAGGGTCGCGCGTCCTGGAACACGGAGAACGCCGGCTTCGAGGTCATGTCCGACTCGCTCCAGCGCGAGAAGATCATGGAGATCCGCGAGCGCAAGGGCATGAAGCTCGAACTGCCCGAGCAGATCGACTACATCTAAGGCATCCACAGCCCGGACCGGCGCTGTCGCGGTCCGTTCGCCGCTTCGTTTTCTCTTCGGGACGCCGTTTATCGGAGCACAGAGACACGGGTGTGAGTAGCGTGTGCCCTCGATCGACGTCGCGATTCGAGCCACCGCAGGTACCGAGGCCGACGGTTCAAGCCGTAAGCACGGTGTAAAAGAACGGGATCATCACGGCGAAGGCGATGATGGTCAGCGCCCAGGGAAATACCACCACAGCACCGAGCGCGAACAGGACACCGACGGTCGCAACGATCGCCTTCTGCCGGAGGCTAATATGCATAGCGGGAAGACATAGTTGAAGACTATATTTGTTACGAGAGAAATTCGTTGTCGTCGATTCGGCTCGAGGCCGCCACGGGCCGGCCATCGGGAATCGAAAACGAAGTCGCAGCGGAACCGACGATTCGTGCGATCCGATTACTCGCGTTCGCCCGCACCCAGCGCGGCTTCGCCGACCTTCTCGTGGCCCTCGATGACCTCCTGGCCGTCCATGTACGGCCGCAGTGCCTCCGGAACCGTGACCGTTCCGTCCTCGTTCTGGTAGTACTCGAGGATGGCCACCATCACGCGCGGGATCGCGAGGCCAGAGGCGTTCAGCGTGTGCAGGTATTCGGCCGACTCGTGGCGTTCGGGTCGGTAGCGCAGTCCGGCACGGCGGGCCTGGAAGTCCTCGAAGTTCGACGCCGACGAGACCTCGAGCCAGCGGCCGCCGCGGTCGGGGCCGTCGTCCATGTCGTCAGCGGGGGCCCAGACCTCGATGTCGTAGGTCTTCGCGCTCGCGAAGGTGAGGTCACCGGTACAGAGTTCGAGGATGCGGTACGGAAGCTCGAGCCGTCGGAGCACCTCCTCCGCCTCGTCGAGCAGTTCCTCGAGGCGGTCGTAGCTGTTCTCGGGTTCGACGAAGTTGACCAGTTCGACCTTGTTGAACTGGTGGACGCGGACGATCCCGCGGGTTTCGGTCCCGTGTTCGCCGGCCTCGCGCCGGAAGTTCGGCGTGTAGGCCTGGTGTTTCAGCGGGAGGTCGTCCTGCAGGAGGATGTCGCCGGCGTACATGTTGGTGACCGGGACCTCCGCCGTGGGGCAGAGCCAGAGGTCCTCCTCCTCGTACTCCTCGTCGTTGCTGCCGCCGATGCGGTAGGCGTCGTCGGCGAACTTGGGGAGCTGGCCGGTTCCGCGCATCGCCGCGCTCTTGACCGGCACCGGCGGGAAGAGGTCGACGTACCCCTGCTCACGGTGGACGTCCATCATGAACTGGATGAGCGCGTGCTCCAAACGGGCGCCGTCACCCTTGAGGAAGTAGAAGCCGGAACCGGTGGTCTTGGCACCGCGGTCCTCGTCGATGATGTCCATCTCCTCGCCGAGTTCGTAGTGGGGTGTCACGTCCTCGGGCACGTCCCGCAGGTCGTCGAACCCCCAGCGGCGGTCCTCGACGTTGTGTCGCTCGTCGACGCCCAGCGGGACGCTCTCGTGGGGCACCTGGGGGACCTCGAGTATTCGGTCCCGGAGTTCCTCCTGGAGGTCGTCGGCTTCGGCCTCGACGTCCTCGATCTCGGCTTTCAGTTCCTTGGACTGCTCGATGGCCTCGTCTTTCTCCTCCTGTTTCCCCTCCGCGACCAGTTGGCCGATCTGCTCGGTGATCTGGTTGCGCTCGTGGCGGAGTTCGTCGCCGCGAGCTTTCAGTTCCCGCCACCGCTCGTCGAGGTCGAGAATCTCGTCGAGGTCGACGTCGGCACCCCGGTTGTCGAGTGCGTCCCGAACCTCGTCGGGATTCTCGCGTACGTACGTCCGGTCAAGCATTACCCGTGAATTCAGGACGGCCGTCCAAAACCGTATCGGAAGATCGCGTGGCGTCGGAACCGCCTGGGGTCGATCGCTGGGGGAAAACCGAGCGACGCCAGCCGGGAACCCGGGGCGGAAAACGTTTTTTGGACCGGCAGGATTGGTTACAGTATGGATCCGCTCGAGGGCGAGACGTCGTCGGCACCGATCGAGTACGAGCCCGTCAACGTCAAGGACGTACTCGTCGAGATGAAGGACACGGCGGAGTTGCTGATCGACCTCGCCTACTCCGCGGTGCTTCACTCGAGCGAGGAGATTGCCCGGGAGGTGCTTCGACTCGAGGAACGGATGGACGTCCTCGAGATGCGCGCGCGGATGGGGCTGATGATGGCCGTCCGCAAGCCGAAAGACGCCGAACAGCTCGCGCCCGTTCTGGGGATCGTCACCGCCGCCGACGACATCAGCGACGCTGCCGGCGACATCGCAAAGGTCGTCCTCGAGGACATCGGCCTGCCGGAGGCGATGCGGACCGCCCTGCCGGAGGCCGTCGAGACGCTGGTCCGCGGAGTGGTAGCCCCCGATTCGGTGTACGCCGACCGCACGCTCCAGGACATCGACCTCGAGTCCGAGACCGGCGTCCGAGTGATCGCGCTCCGACGCGGGGACGAGTGGCTGCTCAACCCCGGTCCGACGACGACGATCAGGGGCGACGACGTCGCACTCCTGCGCGGTCCCGAGATCGCCATCGGCGACGTCTGCGAGACGATGACCGGCACGGGCTACGAGCCGCCGACCGCAGACACCCCCGACGTCGAGGACCTCGAGCGGGCGGTCGACACGATCGTCCACATGAAGAACCTCTCGGAACTGGCCGTCGACCTGGCCTACAGCGCCGTCCTCTTCGACAGCGAGGCCCTGGCCGAGGAGGTTCGGAACCTCGAGGTCGAGGTCGACGCCCTCGAGTCGCGGTTCGAGGCCTGGACGCTCCGGGCGGCCGGGGACGCGCCCGACCCCGTCGCCCTGCGGGGCCTGATCCACCTGGGCAGCGCGACCGAGGTGATCAGCGACGCGGCGATCGACATCAGCGAGGGCGTGCTCCGGGAGATCGACGTCCATCCGGTCGTCCAGTTGGCCGTCGAGGAGAGCGACGAGATCATCACCCGCGTCGAGGTCGAACCGGGCAGCGAACTCGACGGCAAGGAGATCGTCGCCGGCGTCCCGGATACGGAGACGACGATGTCGGTGATCGCCGTCCGGCGGCCCGACGAAGGATGGTTGCTCGTCGGCGACGCGAACGCCGAAATCCGCGGCGGCGACGTGCTCATCTCGAAGGGGACCCGGACGGCGGCCGCGGCGTTCGACGAGATGTCCGAGCCCTGATCGGGAGCGTTCGTCGCGCTCCTGGGCGGTCGATCGCACACTCACTCGAGCGACGCCACCAGTACGCCGACGAGTTCGAGGTACACCGCCGTGCCGACGGCCACGACCGCCAGCGCGAGGACGAGCGACGCGAGCGTTCGAGCCCGTTCGCCGTACTGGAACCGGGGCCGGAGACGAAACCGATCGCGGGCCGAACTCGGACGCGGGAACGCTCGAACCACCTCGAGCAGCGTCAGTGCGACCGAGACGGCGATCGTCATGGTCGCCGTCATCGGTCGATCACCCCCTCTCGATCGGGGGAGGGGAACGTGCGGGACGGTCGGTCGCTGTCGGGGGTTGGTGCGTCGACTGGCATACCGACGACGGCAACAGCCCGCCACTTGAATCTCAGTCAGACAATCGGTCGCTGAGACGGCGTCAGACGCCCAGCAGACGGCGGTCAGACGGCGTTACGGGCGAACGGGATTTGCGGTCTGAATCCCGAAAAGGGGCGGTCCACTTCGGGGTCCGGGACCGTCGCTATCCTCGTGCGCCGCGAGACCACAGGAGGGTGTCGAGCGTGGCCGTCGACCCGTCGGGGGCCGAGATGATATCCGTGGCGGGATTCCAGCGTCTTCAGACGCGGGAAGAGGGCAATGCAGCCCTCGACTCGTCCGCACGGGATGCAGTGACGGCACCGACTGCCGAAACGTCACTCGGTAGCTAGGTACTGCTGGATCGAGTACCGTACCCGCGGGGCAGAACCATGGCATCGGAAGACACACGACAGGAGATCGAGGAAACGCTCGGACAGGTACCGAGTTGGATGGAGACGATCGCTGATCCCGCGATCGAGCACAGTTGGGGACTGTTCCGGGACCTCACGTTCGGCGAGAACGAACTCTCGGCCCGGGAGAAAGGGCTCATCGGCGTTGGCGTTGCGGCCGCGATCGGCTGCCCGTACTGCACCTACTTCCACAAGGAGGAGGCACGGCTGGCGGACGTCGGCGAGGCCGAACTCGAGGAGGCGGTCAACCTTGCGAGTTCGACCAGGTACTTCTCGACGATACTGCACGGCAACGAGATCGATCTCGAGGAGTTCGAATCGGAGACCGACGAGATGGTCGACTACCTCGAGCAGGGGGAGGTGGCGGCGGACGATTGAGATCACGAGTCGCTCGGGGCGATCCGCAGGCGGCGCAGTGGCCTCGAACTCGAACTCGGACTCGGACTCGACTTCGAGACCGCTCGCCTGCCACGGCAGTCAGAACCCCAGCACCAGCCCCGAAACGCCGATGAAGATGAGCATCCCGAAGACGTCGACGACGTTGGTGACGATCGGGATCGTCGTGTCGTCGGGGTCGATCCCGAGCCGATAGGAGCCGTACGTCGCCGCGAAGCTGAAAACGATCGCGATGACGGCGACGGACATCCCGCTGAGCAGCGAGATGGTGAGCAGCGTCGACAGTGGAAGCGGCGACCCGACGAGCACGCCGAGTGCGTACGCGCCGAACGCAAGCGCCGTGAAGATCGTCGCGGCCAGGGCCAGGATCGCACCCACGTTCGACCACAGCACGCGATCGGTCGGATCGAGTTCGGTCGTCCCCAGGTGAAACCGCGTCGAGAGCCGCGAGGAGAGGATCGCGCCGAGGTTGCCACCCATGTCGATCATCGTCGGTACCATCACCGCGAGGATCGCGTACTCCTCGAGCATCTCCTCGGCCCCCTCGAGGGTGATGCCGGCCCAGAGGACGATGATCGACAGCGCCACGAGCAGCGGAAACATGTTGCCGACGATCGAGGTCCAGTTCCAGGAGCCGAGCGACCCCTGCCCGTGCTGGGGCTGGGAGACCATCAGGCGAGCACCTCCACGAAGCCGATCGAGAACAGCATAAACAGCATCCCGAAGATGTCACCGAGCGTCGTGACGATGGGTCCGACGAGGTTGTCCGGGTCGTAGCCGCGGTTGTACCCGGCAAAGATCAGCCCGAGCAGGCCGACGATCATGACGACCGACGTCAGGGTGCCCGCGACGAGCATGATCCCGACCAGTTCGGACAGCGCGGCGACCTCCCATCCCAGTACCAGGAGTGCAGCCCAGGTGATGACGCCGATGACGATCGAGATCCCGATCCCGTTGACGAGCGAGGCGAGCACGGCGTTGACGAGCCGATCGTTCCGTTCGAACTGCGGGTCTAGCAGCCCCTGGTGGAGGCCGCTCGAGATGCGCCCGCCGAGCGCCCCGTAGACGTTCCCCCGCGTCGCGAGAAAGACCGGCACCATCACGAGCAACCCCGGAAACCGCTCGACGCTCTCGAGGATGTCCTCGAGCACGAGTCCGGCGAACAGGCCCCCGCCGAGCGCGACCAGCAGGATCGGGAGCGCCTCGCGATAGATCGACCAGAAGTCGCCCCGAACGCTCATATCAGTGCATCACTCAGTTACCTGTTAAACGTATCGGGGTCGCGACCGGTTTCCGCGGTCCGTCGCGGTCGGTGACGGCTGCGGGACCGCTGCCGCACAGGAGTGGTGTATGCCCACACACCTCACGAATCGGACCAGTTACGCCGTCAGGCCGGCGCTCCGGAGACGACCCCCCACGCGAGACCGATCGCCGCGAGCGAGAGCAGGAGGTTCCCCGCCGCGTTGGCGACCGCCCGCAGCCGATCCCCGCGCTCGTACAGTTGCACGGTTTCGACCGAAAACGAGGAGAACGTCGTGAACGAGCCGCAGACGCCGATTCCCACCAACTGGGCCGTCGACTCGCCGACGCCGGCGAAGACCACGAACCCGAGGACGAAACTGCCGATCGCGTTCACCGCGAGCGTCGGCCAGGGAAACCGTTCGCTCGAGAACTGCAGGTAGACCCAGTGACGGAGGACGGCGCCGATTGCGCCGCCCGTACCGACCAGGTGGGCGGGCTGGGGGTCGAACGCGAACGAGACAGTTGGGGGTGCCGTCAGAACGTCTGCGAGCGCCTCGAGCGGGAGCGTCACGCCGTCTCACCCCCTCCGACGGCCGATCCCGTCCCGTTGGCGACCCGACGCGCGAGCGAACGACCGGCCACGACGCCCGCGAATCCGAGCCCGTAGTTCCCGGCGACGATCCCCACGACGAGCAGCGGATCGCCGGCGAGCGCGGTCTGGACCGCGAACGTCGAGTAGGTCGTCAGCGAGGAGAGAAATCCCGTCGTGAAGACGACCCGCGACCGTCGGCCGACCAGGCCAGCGTACTCCGCCTCGTAGACGAGAAAGGCGAGCGCGGCGCTGCCGACGGCGTTGACCAGCAGGATCCCCGGCACGTCCGCGAGCAGGTCCGTCGCTAAAAACCGGAGGTTCGAACCGGCGAACCCGCCGATGGCGACGAGTGCCAACGTCTCGAGTCGAACGAGGGAGTGGTCGGCTGTCATCGTCACTGTTCGGACCGAGTCGTCGGCTGCTCGCATCTTCTCGAGTCGTCCATTCGTTACGGCGCGCTTCTCACAGAAACCGCATGAGCGTTGCGAAACCGTCGGTCCGTCACGTCCGCGCTCGAGAAGGAAAAGGCTCAAGTTTAGACTGGGTCTAAACCGAGACATGACCGACGAGGACGGGCGACGTGCGTTCGCGAAGGCATCGTGGGTCAACGTCCTCGGGAATACGGTAAAGATCCTCGCCGAGGGCGCTGCGGGGATCGCTTTCGGCAGCGTCGCCCTGGTCGCGGACGCGGCCCACTCGGTCGCGGACCTCGTCTCGAGCGTCGTCGTCCTCGTCTGGGGGCGCAGCGCATTCGACGAACCGGACGACACCCATCCTCACGGCCACGCCCGGATCGAACCGCTGACGGCGCTGTTCGTGGGTGCGGTCCTCGCCCTGCTCGGGCTGTCGCTGCTGTACGACTCCCTGCAGGGACTCCTCGTCCCGGACCCGCCGGACCCCAGTCCGATCCTGCTGGGCGTGCTCGCGTTCGCGATCGTCGACATGTACCTCGTCTACCGCTACACCGAACGCGTCAACGCCGCCCTCGGCTCGGCCGCGCTCGAGGCGCTGGCGATCGACTGCCTGAACGACATCTACACCACGTTCGCCGCGCTCGTCGGGATCGTCGGCGTGTTGCTCGGCCAGTCCCTGCTCGACCCGATCGCCGGTGGACTGGTCAGCCTGCTGGTCGTCTACCAGGGCGTCGAGATCGCCCGCGAGAACGTCGACTACCTCGTCGGGGCCGCACCGGGTTCGGAGAAACGGGCCGCGATCACCCGGGCGCTGCGGGACCACCCCGACGTGGAGGGCGTCCACGACCTGACGGTCTTCTACGATGGGACCCTTCTCGAGGTCGAGGTCCACGTCGAGGTCGACGGCGACATGCCGTTCCGGCAGGCCCACGACATCGAGTCGGAACTCGTCGAGCGCCTGCGGGGCCTCGAGGACGTCGGCGACGCTCACGTCCATCTCGATCCCTCCGGCATCGGGGAGTGGAAGGATCGGCCGGAGGGTCGCTGGCGGGACGAGCGCCGATCGGGCGAGCAGTCGGCGAACGGCCGCGGCGAGGCTGGTTCCCGGTAACGCGGACCGAGACGTGTAGTTTTACCTCGGGGCCGCTCGATTCGGGAGACATGGAACGCGGCGAACTCACCGAAGTGACGACCGGCGACTGTTCGGACCTCTACTACCTCGACACCGGCATGTACGATACGGACGGCTACGGGGCCGCCTACGTGCTCGACGCGGAGCAGCCCGCCGTCGTCGAGACCGGCATCGGGACCAACCACGAGCGGATCCTCGCGGCGCTTGCGGAACTCGACATCGCCCGCGAGGAACTGGCGGTCATCGCCGTGACCCACATCCACCTCGACCACGCCGGCGGCGCGGGCTTTCTCGCCGAGGCGTGTCCGAACGCCGACGTCTGCGTCCACGCCGCGGGCGCGAGCCTGCTCGCCGATCCGGGACGGCTGGTCGCGGGGACGAAAGCCGCCGTCGGCGACCAGTGGGAGTTCTACACGGAACCGAAGCCGATTCCCGAGGACCGGATCCGCGAGATCGAGGGCGGCGACGTCGTCGATCTCGGCGACCACGAACTGCGCGTCCACGAGGCGCCCGGCCACGCCTTCCACCAGGTCGTCTTCGAGGATCCCGAGAACGACGCCGTCTTCACCGGCGACGCCGCCGGCATCTGGATCCCCGGAACGGAGGAGATCGTCGAGACCTCGCCGCCGTCGGACTTCGACCTCGAGCAGTGTCTCGAGGACCTCGAGACGATCGGCGAGATCGATCCCGGCGTCTTACTGTACACCCACTTCGGGCCGCGGAAGGTCGGCGACGACCTCGAGGACGCCCTGGCGGAGTACGGTGACGTCCTCTCGACGTGGGTCGAGGCCGTCGAGTCGAAGCGACGGGAACTCGAGGACGACGAGGCAGTCGTCGACCACTTCGCGGAGACGGTCGGCAGCGAGCGGGCCGACACCTGGGGCGAGCGCAAGGCCAGCGCGGAAGCCGCGATGAACGTCCGGGGCGTACTCGGCTACCTCGACGGGGAGTAAGCCGGTACGAGCGCGTCGGTATTCGGCGCCCGGCGCGTCGAATAAACGTAGCGACAGGTGAAACAAGTTTCATCACGTTTTATCGCTTGGGAGGTTCCCTCACACACGTATGGACTGGCGGGACGCCGAACGCGAGTACGACGACGAGGTAATCGGGGAGTCGACGCTCGGACGAATGTTCGAGGAGTCGGCGGAACGGAACGCCAATCGGCCGGCCCAGAAGTACAAAGGTGGGATCTACGACCGGTCGCTGACTGATTCGGTGGTGTCTGCGGCCCGACCCGGCGAGTTCCGGACGCTCTCCTACGCCGAGATGCGGGACATCGTCCGCAACCTCGCCGCCGGCTTCCGCGAACTCGGGATCGAGACGGGTGACCGCGTCGGGATCTTCTCGAACACCCGCATGGAGTGGGCCCAAACCGACTTCGCCCTGCTGTCGGCCGGCGCGGTCGTCACGACCGTCTACAAGAGCTCCTCGCCGGACCAGGTTCGCTACCTGCTCGACGACCCCGACGCCGACGGCGTCGTCGTCGAGAACGGCGACGCCCTCGAGCGAGTGCTCGAGGTCGAGGACGATCTCGATCTCGAGTTCATCGTCTCGATCGACGAGCTCTCGGCCCACGACGACCGCGAGGATATCTACACCCTCGCGGACGTCTACGAACTGGGCGCGGAAGCGTTCGACGAGGAGACGTATCAGGGGTGGATCGACGAACCCGACACGGACGACCTGGCGAGTCTGATCTACACGAGCGGGACGACCGGCCAGCCCAAGGGAGTGAAACTGACCCACTGGAACTTCCGGGCGAACGTCAACCAACTCAGAAAGCGGATGGCTCCGCGGCCGGACAGGCCCGACGACCTGCCGTCGATCGACGAGAGCGCACAGACCGTCTCGTATCTGCCGCTTGCCCACGTCTTCGAGCGGACCGCGGGCCACTTCCTGATCTTCGCCAGCGGCGGCTGTGTGGCCTACGCCGAGGATCCCGACACGCTCCAGGAGGACTTCAGTGCCGTCGGGCCGAACGTGGCCACGAGCGTCCCGCGAGTCTACGAGAAGATCTACGACGCCATCCGGGAGCAGGCGAGTGAATCCCCGGTCAAGAAGCGTATCTTCGAGTGGGCGACCGACGTCGGCGTCGACTATCAGGAAACCGACGATCCGGGTCCGGTGCTGTCGGCGAAACAGGCCCTCGCCGACAGGCTCGTCTTCTCGACCGTTCGAGAGGCGCTGGGCGGCGAGATCGAGATGCTGATCAGCGGCGGCGGAAGCCTCTCGCCGGAGCTGTGTACGCTGTATCACGCGATGGGCCTGCCGATCTACGAGGGGTACGGCCTGACCGAAACCGCGCCGGTCCTGGCGGTCAATCCGCCCGAGGAGCCCAAGATCGGGACAATCGGCCCGGCGCTGCCGGACGTGGAGTTACGAGTCGACGAATCCGTCGCCAACCAGGACGCCTTCGACGACCCTGGCGAGGTCGGCGAACTCGTCGTGACGGGGCCGAACGTCACCGACGGCTACTGGGAAAAGCCGAGCGCGACCGACCGGGCGTTCACCGAGGACGGCTGGTTCCGCACCGGTGACATCGTCCACCTGCGGCCCGACGGCTACATCGAGTTCCGCGACCGGGTCAAACAGATCCTCGTGCTCTCGACGGGGAAGAACGTCGCCCCCGGCCCGATCGAGGACGCCTTCGCCGCCAGCGAGGTCGTCGAACAGGCGATGGTCGTCGGCGACAACGAGAAGTTCGTCGGCGCGTTGCTCGTCCCGAACACGGACCACATCCGCGAGTGGGCCGACGAAGAAGGGATCGACCTCCCCGACGACCCTGAAGCCATGTGCGACGACGAGCGTGTCCGGGAGTACGTCGGGGAGGAAGTCGACCGGGTCAACGAGGACTTCGAGTCCTACGAGCAGATCAAGCAGTTCGAACTCGTTCCCATCGAGTTTACCGAGGACAACGACATGATGACCCCCACGATGAAGAAGAAGCGACGGGTCATCCTCGAGGAGTTCGAGGACCGGGTCGGGCAGATTTACGACGAAAACTGATCTCCCGTACAACGGCATCATCGGTCACGCTATTTCGAGGATGATTTATTTTGTTCAATTAACCCTGTACTATACCCATCTTTCATGTAGGTACGGATTCATGGTACGGTAAATCATGGACTGGCAAACCGCAGAACGGGAGTTCGAGAGCGAGGTGCTGGGGACCGAGACCCTCGGCCGGATGTTCGAGAAGTCGGTCGAGCGAAACGCCAACTCGCTCGCCCAGCAGTATCGCGGTGGGATCTACGACCGGAGCATGGCCGGAACGGCGTTCCCGCCCGCACCACAGGGGGAGTACGCCGGCCTGTCGTACGCGGAGATGCGCGACATCGTCCGCATCCTCGCGACCGGCTTCCGAGAACTCGGCGTTGAGCAAGGGGATCGCGTCGGCGTCTTCGCCCAGACGCGGATGGAGTGGGCCCAGACCGACTTCGCCCTGCTGTCGGCCGGCGCGGTCGTCACGACCGTCTACAAGAGCTCCTCGCCGGAAAAGGTCCGCTACCTGCTCGACGATCCCGACGCCGACGGCGTCGTCGTCGAGAACGAGGAACTGCTCGAGCGAGTGCTCGAGGTCGAAGACGATCTGGACCTCGAGTTTCTCGTCTCGATGGACGAACTCTCGAGAGACGACCGCGACGACGTCTACACCCTCGCGGACGTCTACGATCTGGGCGAGGAAGCCTTCGACGAGGAGGCCTACCAGGAGTGGGTCGACGAACCCGACGTGGACGATCTGGCGAGCATCATCTACACGAGCGGAACGACCGGCCAGCCCAAGGGCGTGAAACTGACCCACCGGAACTTCCGGGCGAACGTCAACCAGGTCTATCGTCGCGTCGGACCACGGCCGGACAAGGGCGAGGACACGCCGACGATCGACGACGACAGCAAGATGGTCTCGTACCTGCCGCTCGCACACGTCTTCGAACGGACGGCCGGCCACTTCCTGCCGTTCGCCGCCGGCGCGACCGTCGCGTACGCCGAAAGCTCCGAGACGCTCCAGGAGGACTTCGGGGCCGTCCAGCCGACCGGCGCGACGAGCGTCCCGCGAGTCTACGAGAAGATCTACGACGCCATCCGCGAGCAGGCCACCGAGTCGCCGATCAAAGAGCGGATCTTCAACTGGGCGACCGACGTCGGCAAGGAGTACCAGCGTACGGACGATCCGGGACCGATCCTCGAGGCGAAGCTCTCGATCGCGGACAAACTGGTCTTCAGCCAGGTCAAGGAGGCGCTGGGCGGGAACATCGAGATGCTCGTCAGCGGGGGCGGCACCCTCTCGCCCGATCTCTGTACGCTGTACCACGGGATGGGGCTGCCCATTTTCGAGGGATACGGGCTGACCGAGACCGCACCCGTCGTCACCACGAACCCGCCCGAGGAGCCCAAGATCGGTACCGTCGGGCCGGCGGTCCCGGGCTGTGAGGTGAAAGTGGACGACACCGTCGTCCCCGACGGGGAAGCCGCCGACACCCCGGGCGAAACCGGCGAGCTCCTCGTGAAGGGGCCGAACGTCGCCGAGGGTTACTGGGAGAAACCCGAAGCGACCGATCGGGCGTTCACCGAAGACGTCCCCGCGAGCACAGCGAGCGGGGAGTCGGAAGACTCGTCTTCCGGAAGATGGTTCCGGACCGGCGACATCGTCACGATCCGACCCGACGGCTACGTCGTCTTCCACGAGCGCGCGAAGCAACTCCTGGTCCTCTCGACCGGGAAGAACGTCGCTCCGGCTCCGATCGAGGACGCGTTCGCGGCGCGGGAACCCGTCGAGCAGTGCATGGTCGTCGGCGACGGCGAGAAGTTCGTCGGCGCGCTCATCGTCCCCAACGTCGACGCGCTCCGCCGGCTCGCCGAGAACGAGGGCGTCGATCTGCCCGACAGCGCCGAGGAAATCGCCGACCACGAGTGGGTCCGGGAGCGCATCGACGAGGAAGTCGAGGCGGTCAACGAACGGTTCGAAGCCCACGAGACGATCAAGGAGTACCGGATCGTTCCGATCGAGTTCACCGAGGACAACGACCTGCTGACCCCGACGATGAAGAAGAAGCGCCGGGCGATCCTCGAGGAGTTCGAGGACGAGGTCGACTCGATCTACGCGGAAGACGAAACCGAGCAGCGACAGGCCGCCTGATGGGACGACGACGGGGTCGAGGGAGGAACGACGGTGACGGCGACAGCGATAGCGATAGCGATAGCGATACCGATACCGATACCGGCGATGACGAACCCCTCGGTTAGGCGAACCTTCTATCGGAGATCGGCCCCGAATAGACGTATGACAGTTCGTCGTCTTTACCGGCTCAACACCGCCGAATGGACCTTCGATCACAGCATGGCCGTACAACTCGAGGACCCCGGCGAACCCTACACCGGCTGGTGTCCGTGTTACCTCCTCGAGCACCCCGAGGGGCTGGTGCTTTTCGACACCGGGATTAGCCGCGAGATGGCGGCGGATCCCGAGGGGTACGGGCCGAACGGGGCGGCCCACATGACGGCGTTCCTCGAGACGCTCGACCTCTCGGTCGGGCAGTCGCCGACCGACCACCTCGCCGCGCTGGGGTACGAACCCGAGGACGTCGACTACGTCGTGCTCTCGCATCTCCACGTCGATCACGCGGGCAACGTCGACGCGTTCCCGGAGGCCGAAATCGTCGTCCAGAAGTCGGAACTGCGGTACGCGTTCTGGCCCGACGGCGTCCAGCGGCTGTTCTACCTCGAGGGTGACTTCTCCCCATTGCGGGACGAATCAGTCGACGTGACCGCCGTCACGGGCGAATACGACCTCTTCGGCGACGGCAGCGTCGTGGCGTTCCCGACGCCGGGACACACGCCCGGTCACCAGTCGCTTGCGGTCGAACTCGAGTCCAGTGCTGTCGTCCTCGCCGCCGACGTCGCCAACAGCCGCGGGGGATACGAGCGCGAGCGCGTCCCGTCGTTTTCCTGGTCGCTCGAGGACTCCCTCGAGTCGATCCAGCGGGTGCGGGATCGGGCGCGAGCGACGAACGCGACGGTGATCGTCCATCACGACCCGGAGGAACAGAAGAAACTGCCGGATCCGCCGGCCGCGCTCGAGTAGTCGTCGGCGCACCCGAAGCCGCCACGTCGCGGCCGAGAGAACCTGGCAGCCTCCGAGAGGACCGGCCGCCAAGTGCGACGGTCAGTCGTCGAACGGCGGCGGGCCGAGCAGGTCGAGTTCGTACGTCTCGAGCACCCCCTCGAGGCGCTCGAGTTGTGCCTCCGTGGGACGGGGGTCGGGAAGCGTCAGGTCGTGTGCGGGGTCGCCCACGGCCTCGAAAAACGATTCGCCGCCGGCGTTGCGAACGATGAGGTATCGGCTTCCGTCCTCGTCGACGCGGAACGCGTGGGGCACACCCCGCGGCCCGAAGGCAACGTCGCCGGAGCCGACGGTGACGGTCTCTCCGTCGACGTGGACCGAGATCCGTCCGTCGATCACGAACCAGAGTTCGTCCTCCGCGTGGTGGACGTGCAGCGGCGTCGCCATCCCCGCGTCGGCGCGTTGCTCGATGAGCCCGTAGGCACCGCCGGTTTCCTCCCCTGTCGCCTTGATGAAGGTGAGCCCGCCGAACATGTTGAACCGGTCGCCCTCGTCTCGTCCTCGAACGAACGGCGAGGCCGGGCGCTCTTTGCGTACTGAATCTGTTCGAGTCATCGGGTATGATAGGCATGAACAAACAATAAAAATTTCCTATATCTATTCTGTTTGTCCTGATCAGAATACGGTTCGAAAGGCACTCTAATGGTGTTTTTATCGCCTCTCACCCATTCAAACTAACCAGATATATCTTACAACTACTAAACCATCGGGCGATCACGCCTCCCATCGAACGCGACCCCGCGTTCGGCGGTAGTCGGATCGATCGAAGGAGCCGGACCGCCTCAGATGACGACCCAGACGACACTGAAGAGAATCAACACGCCCGTGATGTCACAGATGTTGGTGACGACCGGGATCGTCGTATCGTCTGGATCGAACCCCAGCCGGTAGGACGCATAGACGGAGACCGTGCTGACGACGACTACCCAGACAGCCAGTAGCAACCCGCTAACGATCGTGATCACCAGTAGCGTCCCGAGCCCGAGCGAACCCCCGAGCGCGCGCCCGATGGCCCACGAGGCGATGCCGAGCAGGACGAATACCGTCGCCGCGAGGCCGATGACGGCGCCGACGTTCGCCCGAATATCGGGGTTGTCCGGCGAGAACTCGAGCGTGCCGAGGTGCAACTGGGTCGAGAGCCGCGCGCACATGATCGACCCCAGGTTGCCGGCAGTCCCGATCATCACGGGGACGAGGACGAGCAAGGATGGGTTCTCGAGCAGTTGGTCCTCGAAGGTCTCGAGGACGGTCCCCGAAACCATCTGCAGCACCGACAGGGCGATCAACAGCGGGACGAGCGTCGAGACGATGTTCCGGACGGTCCAGCTACCGACGAGGTCGTCCTCGAGGTCCTCGCCGGCCAGGACGTCGCTGCCGGCGCTCACAGCACCACCCCGGCGGTGGCGATGCCGACGAGCAGGAAGGCGACGCCGAAGACGTCGCCGACGGTCGTCACGACCGGCCCGATGACGTTGTCGGGGTCGAGCCCCCGTCGATACCCCTTGAAGATCACGGTAAGTAACACGCCGAGCATCGCGAACGCGCTCAACAGGGCTGCGACGACTAGCACGATTACCAGCTCGATGAGGCTCCCTGCCCGGCCCAGAACGAGCAGGACCCCCCAGGCGAGGACGGCGATGAACACGGAGACGATCATCCCGTTGAGGAAAGACGCGACGATCGCGTTCTTGAGTCGGCCGTTCCACTCGAAGTGAGGGTCGATCAGCCCCTGGTGGAGTCCGCTCGAGAGGCGCGCGCCGAGCGAGCCGTAGACGCCGCCGCGGGTCGCGAGAAAGGCCGGGAGCAACAGCAGGATTCCGGGAACGCTCTCGATACCCTGGCGCATCGTTTCGGTACCGAGCAACGTGCCGGCGAACAGCCCAGCGACGAGGCTGACGAGGATCACCGGCAGCGCCTGCCGATAGACATCGAGGGCGGAGTCGTGACCGAACATCTGTCCAAAGGTATGCGGCCGCCGCATTAAGGGTTGGTTTCACCGCACGGTATCGGGGGTCGCGAAGTCGATCCCGACCCAATCTTGATTACCAGTCGCCGTCACGGGACGGGTAATGCGCGACATCTCCTACGAGCCCCGGAACGTCCGGGAGACGCTCGTCGAACTCAAGGACTCCTCGGAACTGGCGGTCGACCTCGCGTACTCCGCTCTGCGCTACGACGACCTCGCGTTGGCCGACGAGGTCCTCGAACTCGAGTCACGCGTCGACTACCTGCAGTACCACGTCCGGATCGCGCTAATGTTGGCGGCGAAACGCGCCGACGAGGCCGAGCGGCTGGTCGGCCTCCACCAGATCGCCTCGAGCGCGGTCCGGATCACCGAGGCCGCAGCCGACGTCGCCCGACTGGTTCTCGAGGACGGTGGCGTCCCCGAGGCGTTCGACCAGGCCTTTCCCGAGGCCGACGAACGGCTCGTGCGGGCGACCGTCGATCCCGGGTCGGACCTCGCCGGAAGTCACCTCCGGGAGTCCCGACTCGACCTCGAGACCGGCGTCAGGCTGATCGCGATCAGGCGCGAGGAGGAGTGGGCGTTCTCCCCGGAGGGGGACGACCGCCTCGAGGCCGGCGACGTGATCGTCGGTCGCGGACCGCAGGCGGGGATCGAAGCCGTCTACCGGCGCGCGACCGGCGATGCTTTCCCGTCGCCAGTGACCCCTGCGGAGTCGAGCGACGCCCTCGAGCGTGCGGCCGAGACGGTCGTGGAACTCAAGGACGCGGCCGAACTCGCGGTCGGACTGAGCTACGGCGCGGCCCGGTTCGACGACGAGGAACTCGCCCGCGAGGTGTTCTCCGTCGAGGATCGGTCCGACGAGTGGCGCAACGACCTCGAGGCGTGGGTCGTCGACATCGAGGGCTGGGACGCCGACGAACTCCGGGGGCTGCTCCGACTGGCGACGGCCTCCGAGGAGATCTGTGACGCGGCGGTCGATATCGCCGAACTCGTGGTACGAAACGTGGAACTCCCCCCGGTGTTCGGCGAGGCGCTGTCGGACAGCGAGGAGGGGATCGGGGCCGTCCACGTCGGCCCGGACGGCGACGTCGCCGGACAGACCGTCGGGGACCTGGAGGGCGAACTCGAGACCGGCGTCGTCGTGCTCGCGATCCGCCGGACTGACGGCGACTGGACGTTCGATCCGGCCGGTGACGTCGCCTGTTCGGGCGGTGACACGCTCCTCGTTCGCGGACCGCCGCTCGGGATCGACCGGCTCCGCTCGATCGCGGGGTCCGCCGACGGCCTCGAGTGAGGGGACCGGCCTCGAGCGCGAGACCGCCCGTGGGTCGAGTGGGGTCGTCGCTCGAGGTCGCAGGGACGAAGGAGTGTCCGAAGTCACACTCATACGATACTTTTGGAAACCTACCCCGACACATATCATTCGACTCGAGTCGATCGTCCGGATCGCTCGCCGAGCGGCCGACGGAGAACATCGTCCGTGACCGAGGAGATCGCTTCCGGCGCTATTTCGGCCACACCGTCCCGTATTCCGGTCTCGAACTGGTCCCGTCTCGAGGCCGCCCAGGTCAGTTCGGCTGAACTGGATCCATTTCGTCGACGAAAACCAATCTCCTTAGTATTATCTAGATCCGATATTTGTTCCGGGAAGGCGGGGCCAGCCGACCGCTCACTCGAAGTCCGGTCGGCGATCGTTCAGGAAGGCGTCGACGCCCTCGCGGTGGGCCTCGGTATCGTAGGCCAGCGACTGGACCGACGCCTCGCGCTCGAGGCCGTCCCGCCAGGGTCGCCCCAGGTTGTCGTGGATGGCCCGCTTCGCCAGGCCGACGTTCTCCGTCGGCCGCTCGGCGAGCGTCTCGAGCAGGTCGTCGATACGGTCCTCGAGTTCGTCGTCCGGGACCGTCTCGTTGACGAGGTCGAGGTCGTCGGCCTCCGCGGCGTCGAGCAGTCGCCCGGTAAAGGCGAGTTCCTTCGCGGTCCGCAGGCCGACGAGTCGGGGCAGTGTGACGGTGCCGCCGGCGTCGGGGACGAGCCCTACGTTGATGAACGAGGCCCCGAACCTGGCCGACTCGGCCGCGTACGCGAAGTCGGCGGCGGCGACCAGCGAGAGCCCCGCGCCGACGGCGTCGCCGTCCACCGCCGCCACGATCGGCACGGGCGCGGTCAGCATCCGCTCGGCGACCCGACCGAGGGTCGCCCGGACGCGCTCGTAGGCTTCGGCGGTCGTCTCCTCGCGTTCGGCCATCGCCTCGATGTCGCCGCCGGCGCTGAACGCCTCGCCCTCGCCGGCGAGGACGACCGCGTCCAGCGTTCCGGGGTCGAGGGCCTCGAGTTCGCCGGCGAGGTCGCGGGCGACCTCGGCGGTGACGGCGTTGTGGACGTCCGGACGGTCGAACGTGAGATAGCGGACCGAGTCGTCGGTGCGTACGTGCATGGGCGGCCGTCACTCCTTGCGCTTGATCAGGAACTTCATGTCGCCCTGGAAGACGACGGTGTCGTCCTGGTTGGTCATCTCCGTATCGAGGACGACGATCCCCGCGTCCTCGTGGTCGACGTCTTTCTTGTCGGTGACCTCCATCTCGAGCGAGAGGGTGTCGCCGATGTAGACGGGGTTGGGGAGGTCCATGTAGTTCATCCCGAGGAAGGCGTAGGCGGTGCGCTCGACGATGCCGGTGCGGTAGACGAACCCGGTCGCGTGGACGAACGTCATCGGGCCGTGGGCGATCCGGCCGTCGAACGGGCCGTCCTCCGCGTACTCCTTGTTCGTGTGCAGTTCCGTCCAGTCGCCCGACAGCGCCGAGTGGACGACGAAGTCCGCCTCGGTGACGGTGCGACCGACGCTCTGGAACTCCTGTCCGACCTCGAACTCCTCGAAGTGATGCGGCTCGTAGCTATATGCCATACGTGGACATCCCAACCGCGGCACAAATAAGTTACCTCGCTTACGGGAAACGGCAACGGGACCGAACGTTGATGGGAGCTACCGCTCGAGACGGCGCATCGACCGGGCTCGGCTCCGTGTATCGGCGTTCGATCAGCGGTGATCGTAGACTCGCTTGACCTTCCCCACCTCCGTCCGTTCGATCCCGCCGGGATCGGTGAGATGCAGTTCGTCCGGGGTGAACGAGAGGACGTTCTCCAGCCTGGTGAGCACCCGATCGCGGAGCGTCTCGACGTCCCCCTCGAAGCCCTCGGCGCGTTCGAGCGTCAACTCGAGGCGGTCGAGGTTGTCCTCGCGGTGGAGATCGATCCGATAATGAGGAGCGATCCCGTCGAACTCGAGGACGACGTCCTCGATCTCGCTGGGGTAGAGGTTGACCCCGCGGACGATGATGAGGTCGTCGGCCCGCCCCGTGACGTTGTCCATCCGGACCATCGTCCGGCCGCACTCGCACTCCTCGTAGGTGAGCGTCGTGAGGTCCCCCGTCCGGTAGCGGATCGCCGGCAGGGCTTCCTTCGTCAGCGTCGTCAACACGAGTTCGCCCTCCTCGCCTTCCGGCAGGACCTCGCCAGTCTGTGGGTCGATCACCTCCGGATAGAAGTGATCCTCCCAGATGTGCAGCCCGTCCTGGGCCTCGTGACACTCGTTGGAGACCCCGGGGCCGATGATCTCCGAGAGCCCGTAGATGTCGATGCCAGTGACGTCCAGGCGTTCCTCGATCTCCTCGCGCATCGGGTCCGTACAGGGCTCCGCGCCGAAGATCACCGTCGACACCGGCAGTTCCGAGACGTCGACGCCCATCTCTTCGGCGGTCTCCGCGAGATACAGCGAGTACGATGGCGTGCAGGTGAGCACGTCGCTCTCTAGGTCCTCGAGCAGTTCGACCTGGCGCTGGGTCTGTCCGCCCCCGATCGGGATGACCGTCGCGCCGAGTTCCTCGACCCCGTAGTGGAGCCCGAGCCCGCCCGTAAAGAGGCCGTAGCCGTAGCCGTTCTGGACGGTGTCGCCCGGCTCGACGCCGGAGGCCTCGAGACAGCGGGCGACGACCTCGCTCCAGACCTCGAGGTCGTGCTCGGTGTAGGAGACGATCTTGGGCTTCCCCGTCGTGCCGGAGGAGGCGTGGATGCGCCGGATCTCGTCGTCGTCGACGGCGAAGAGGCCGTCGGGGTACTCGTCACGGAAGTCCTCTTTCGTGGTGAAGGGGAGCTTCTCGATGTCTTCGATCCCCTCGACGTCGTCCGGTTCGATCCCGGCCTCGTCGAACGCCTCCCGGTAGAACTCGACGTTCTCGTAGGCCCGTTCGACCGTCTCCCGGAGTCGTTGGCTCTGTCGTTCCCGAATCTCTTCCCGGGGTGCCGTCTCTAGCTGCTTGTAACTCATCCTCACTCGACACTCCTCCGTCCCACATCAAAAATCATGTGGTGTGTGGACATTCTTCTGATCGGCGCGGCGCTCCGCCGACCTATAGGGCGTCCGGCCGCTCGAGCACCGTCGCGACCCCCTGTCCGAACCCGACGCACATCGTCGCGAGGCCGTACCGGCCGTCCCGGCGCTCGAGTTCGTGACAGAGCGTCGTCGCGATGCGCGCGCCGGAACAGCCCAGGGGGTGACCCAGCGCGATCGCTCCGCCGTTGACGTTCAGTCGGTCGTCGGGGAGCCCGAGTTCCCGCTTGCAGTACAGCGCCTGGGCGGCGAAGGCCTCGTTGAGTTCTACGAGGCCCAGGTCCGACACCGAGAGGTCGGCGGCCACGAGCGCGTCGCGGGTCGCCGGCACCGGTCCGATCCCCATCTCCCGGGGATCGACGCCGGCCACGGCCCGTGAACGCACCCGGGCCAGCGGCTCGAGGCCGCGTTCCGCGGCGAACTCGGCGCTCGTCACGAGCAACCCGGCGGCGCCGTCGGTCAGCGGCGAGGCGTTGCCGGGCGTGACGGTCGCCGCCTCGTCGTCGGCGAAGACCGTCGGCAACTCGCCGAGCGTCTCGAGGTCGGTGTCGGGTCGCGGCCCCTCGTCCCGCTCTATGCGGCCCTCGTCGGTCTCGACCGGGACGACCTCGTCGTCGAACCGGCCCGACTCCCAGGCGTCGACGGCACGCTCGTGCGAGCGGAGGGCGAACCGGTCCTGTTCCTCCCGACCGACGCCGTACTCCCGGGCGACCCGCTCGGCGGTCGCCCCCATCGGCAGCGCGTCGGGATCGTACCGCTCCTCGATGGCGGGGTGGAGCCAGTCGGAGAAGGGGACGCGACTCATGTGTTCGACCCCCGCGACGGGGACGACCGCGGCGTCGCCGGCCTCGATCGCCCGCGCGGCGTCGACCAGCGCCGTCAGCGAGGAGCCACAGAGCCGGGAAAGCGTCGCGCCCGGGACGGACTCCGGGAACCCGCCGGCAAGCAGCGACTGGCGGGGGGGGGTGCGCCCCTGCTCTTCCTCCTGGTTCGCACAGCCGAGCCGGAAGTCGTCCCACGCCTCCGCCGGAACCGCCGTTCGGTCGACCAGCGCCTCGAGGACGGCGACGACGAGGTCCTCGGGGTAGGCGTCGGCGAGTCCGCCGTCTTTCCGTGCCTGTGGCGTCCGGACCGCGTCGACGATAACGGCCGCTGATTCGGTCATCGTCCGTCCAGTCGATCGATTTCGGGTTAAAAGTTCGGTCGCTCCCGACTACGCGTTCGCCGGCCGCTCGGCCGGCGGCAACTGCACCGTCTCGACGATCGGCTCGTCGAACGACAGGCGCATCCGGAGGTCGTTGCCGCTGCGGTCGACCGTCTCGAACCCCATCCGGCGGTAGACGTGGATCGCCCGCTCGTTGTCGCCGTCGACATCGAGGACCAGCGCCTCGTGACCGTTGTCGGCCGCGCGGGCGATCACGTGCCGACAGAGTTCGCTCCCGATCCCGCGTTCGTGGTAGTCCGGGTCGACGAACACGACGAACTGGGGCTCGAGGCTCGAGCAGGGGGAGTAGGCCGCGTGGCCGACGATCTCGCCCTCGTGGGCGGCGACGACGTTGTAACCGCGGTCGATCAGTCGCTCGAGCCAGCTCTCGATGTGCTCGCGGGTGACCGGCGGCACCCCCATCGAGCGGTGGACCTCGGGGTAGTCGACGTACATGGAGACGAGACCCTCGAAGCGGTCGCCGTCGTAGGGCTCGATCAGGATCGGCTCCCCGCGTTTGTCGATGAAACGGGGGCAGCGCGGCGGACAGCCCGTCGTCCCCTCGCATTCCGCCGGGTCCCAGGCGGGGCAGGTGTCGGTCGTCATCGTCGCGTGTGACTATGTCCCGCATCCCCATCACTCCCGTCCCGCTCATTCGTGGGTTTTTTAGTTCGAGGGGCGGCGCGATCGGTCCTCGAGGGCGACCTACTCCTCGGGGCTGACCGTCACCACGGGCAGATCCGTTCCGAGGATGACCGACTGAGTGACGCTCCCGAAGATGACCTTGCCGGTCGGCGTCCGTTTGCGGCCCGACAGGCAGATCATGTCCACGTCGAGTTCCTCGGCCGCCGCGATCAGTTCCGGGGCCGGTTCGCCGCTCGCCTCGTAGTACTCGTAATCGATCCCGGCGTCGTCGAACGTCGACGCGACGCGGCGTACCCCCTCGAGTTCGTGGACCGACCGCCCCTCCGGGTTCTCGCCGAAGACGTGGGCGAGGATCGCCGTGATCTCCTCGTCGGCCGCCGGCAGGGACTCGATCGTCGACGCCTGCGCGGCCGCCCGCTCGGGGTCGGCGTCCAGCCCGACCAGTATTCGGTACATGCCTCGACCCTCGTGTCGGAGCGACATAACAGTCGTGCGCCACGTATCCGGGTTTTATCGGTTCGAGCCGTGCTGGACCGGTGCCTTGGTTCGCCCCGCTCGACGGCCACCGACGAGCGACACCCCTCGGCGGTGATTCCGCCCGATTCGGCGCGGAATCGACAAATGCTGCCGGAGACGCCTGATAAAACCCCCACAAAACGGGGTAGATTTTTATAATGTATTGTAATCTACTGGAGGTATGTCTCGAGATGGCACATGCCAGGGGAGCAGGCGACGGCTTCTCAAGGCGATCACCGCGGGTAGCGTCGGCGGGCTGGTCGGGGTCGCCGGCTGCGTGGGGGATCCGGAACAGGCAGGCGCCGACGACGACGGCGAGTTCGACACGGTCCAGTTCGGAGTTCTCGAGCCGTTCACTGGGGAGTTCAGCGACCTCGCCGAGGAACGTCACCAGGGAACCGAACTCGCGATCCAGCAGATCAACGAGAGCGACGAGTACGACTTCACGATCGAGTACGAGGAGTACGACACGCAACTCGATCCGGCGACGGCGACCCAGCGGGCCGAGCAGGCCGTCCAGTCCGACGGGGCACAGTTCATCACCGGCTGTATCTCGAGTTCGTCCGCGCTGGCGATCAACGACTTCGCCCTCGAGAACGAGGTCGTCTACACGCCGGGGGCGGCGGACGTCTCGATCACGGGATCGGAGTGCAACGAGTACGTCTTCCGGTTCGAGACCAACACCGCACAGATCGCGGAGGCGATGGCCCAGTGGACGGCCGACGAACTCGGGGACAGGATCTTCTACCACATCGCGGACTACGCCTACGGGGATTCGGTGCTCGAGGAGGTCGAGACCCGCATGGAGTCGATCAGCGACTCCTACGAACGGGTCGACGTCACCCGCTCGGACCCGGGGTCGACCGACTTCGAGGCGTTCATCAGCCAGATCTCCAACGCGAGCGACGAGGCCGATGCGCTCGTCGTCGGGATGACGGGAGCGGACCTGGCGATCTTCCTCTCGCAGGCCAGCGCACGGGGCCTGCAGGACGAGATCCCCATCGTCACGACGACCGCATCGTTCCGGGCAGTCCGGGCCGGCGCGGGGGAAGGTGCGTACAACGTCTACAGCGGCGTCCGGTACATCCCGGGCATCGAGACCGGTGACAACGAGGCGTTCGTCGACGCCTATCAGGACGAGTACGACGACGTGCCGGACAACTTCTCGCGGGTCGGCTACGAGTCGATCCGAATGGTCGCAAACGGGATCCGCGAGGCGGGGTCGAACGATCCGACGACGGTCAGGGAGACGCTGTCGGGGATGGAACACGACACCATCTTCGGTCCCAACGAGTTCCGCGCGTGCGACCAACAGGCGGTCAACCCGGTCTGGATGGGCGAGTGCGTCGAACCCGACGAGGGCGAACTCGCCGACGTCGAACTCCTGACGGACCTGTCCGGCGAGGGAGCCATCCCCGACTGTGAGGAGACCGGCTGTGAGCTCTAGGGGGTGACCATGGTCGAAGGACTCCTCCAGGCGCTGGTCGACGGCCTGACCATCGGGGTCGTGTACGTCCTGCTGGCAGCCGGGCTGTCGGTCATCTTCGGGGTGATGCACGTGATCAACTTCGCCCACGGGGAGTTGTTCGCGCTCGGGGCGTACTTCGCGCTGGCCATGGTCGGCCCGTTCGGCGGCTACGGCTTCTTCGCGGCCCTGCTCGTCGCACCGCTTCTGGTCGGGCTCATCGGCGTCGGCATCGAACGCTACACGGTCCAGCCGCTGTACGGGCGCAACCCCCTCTACCACATCCTGCTGACGTTCGGGCTGGTGTTGGTCATCAACGACCTCATCTACCTCGTCTGGGGACCGGGGAACGTGAGCCTCGCCGTTCCGGCCGTCCTCTCGGGGACGGTCACCGCCTTCGGCCTCAACGCCAGCGTCTACAACCTGTTCATCATCGCCTTCGGCGCGGCGATGGCGCTTGCCGTCTGGGCGCTGCTCGAGTACACGAAGTACGGACTGATCGTCCGCGCAGGGTCCCAGGACCGTCAGATGGTCCGGAACCTGGGCATCGACATCGACCGCTACTACTCGCTGGTGTTCGGCGTCGGCGCGGCCCTGGCCGCCGTCGCGGGGATCATCCTCGGCGGCTACCAGACGGTGAGTCCCGAGATGGGGATGTCCGTCATCATCCCCGCGTTCGTCATCGTCGTTCTGGGCGGCCTCGGGAGTTTCAAGGGGGCCGTCGTCGGTGGGCTGGCCGTCGGGGTCATCCAGACGCTGCTGCGGACGTACGCGCCGATCCTCGAGGGCATGGTGATCTTCCTGCTGATGATCGCCGTGCTGCTCGTTCGCCCCCACGGCCTGTTCGGCTCGGAAGCGCCGGAGGGCGAGGGCGGCGGCGACCTGCTGACCGGCTCCGGCGGCGTCCTCGCGCCCGATACCCGGCGGCGTCTCGGCCTCGCGGCGGTCGGCCTCCTGGCGCTGGTTCCCCTGGGTGCGGGCACGCTGTACTCGACCTACGCCGTCACGCTGATGGTCGAGATCCTCATCTGGGGGCTGTTCGCGCTCAGCCTCGACTTCGTGATGGGGTATACGGGGCTGGTATCGCTCGGCCACGCGCTGTTCTACGCGCTCGGGGCCTACGCCGTCGCGATCTCGCT
The DNA here is from genome assembly GCF_000226975.2 of Halobiforma lacisalsi AJ5. Lineage (NCBI taxonomy): Archaea > Methanobacteriati > Methanobacteriota > Halobacteria > Halobacteriales > Natrialbaceae > Natronobacterium > Natronobacterium lacisalsi. The sequence goes on from NZ_CP019285.1 coordinate 544,301, forward strand.
GGCCCACGTCGGCGGCTCCGCGTTCGTCGCCATCGGGCTGGCGATCGTCCTCTCGGCGGCGATCGCCTGGTTCGTCGGCTACCTCTCGATCCGCGTCTCCGGGGTCTACTTCGCGATGATCACGCTGGCGTTCGCCGAACTGTTCTACAACCTGCTGTTCCGGCTCGAGATCACCGGCGGCTCCGAGGGGCTGTTCGGCCTCTCGGCGTACTACGGGCTCGCCGGGGTCGGGATCAGCCTCGAGGAGGTCGCCATCTTCGTCGGCCCCGTCGCGCTGACCGGCCAGTCGCTGTTCTACTACATCGCGCTGGCGACGCTCGTCGGCGCGTTCCTGCTCACGCGGCGGATGCTCGAGTCGCCGTTCGGAGCGGTGCTGAAGTCGATCCGCGAGAACGAACAGCGGGCCACGTTCGTCGGCTACGAGACGACGGTCTACAAGCGCCGCGCGTTCGTGATAAGCGGCGCGCTGGCCGGGCTGGCCGGCGGGCTGTTCACCCTCAACGCGGGCTATGCCACGCCGTCGTTCGCCTACTGGCTCCACTCCGGCGAGGTGATCGTGATGGTCATCCTCGGCGGGATGGGGACGCTGTACGGCCCGATCATCGGCTCCGGCGTGTTCTTCGGCCTCGAGGAGGTACTCACCGAGTTCACCGAGCGATGGCGACTGGTGCTGGGGACCGTCTTCGTCCTGTTCGTCATCTTCCTGCCCCAGGGGCTGGTGTCGCTGCCGGCCCAGCTCGAGCCGTACGTCGGCGGTTCGGGGCCGGGGCCCAAGCCGGAGCCCGAACCGGAACCGACCCCCGACGACTCGAGCGTGCGAGGTGACGACTGATGGCTGCCGAACCCACCCAACCCGACACGGATCGACGCGCCGCGGAAGAACAGATCCTCCGAACCGACGGCCTGGTCAAGAAGTTCGGCCAGTTCGTGGCGACCGACCGCATCGACCTCACCGTCGAGCGCGGCGAGTTCCGGAGCATCATCGGCCCGAACGGGGCCGGCAAGACCACGCTGTTCAACCTCGTCACCGGCGCGCTCCCGGTCACCGAGGGCGAAATCTACTTCGACGGCGAGGAGATCACCGGGCTGTCGCCGTCCGAGCGGGTCCGGCGCGGGATGGGGCGCTCGTTCCAGATCTCGAACGTCTTCGGCGGGCTGACCGTCCGCGAGAACGTCCGGCTTGCCGCCCAGTCGATCGGCCGCGACGAGTACAACGCCCTCGAGGCGCTGTTCAAGCCGACCGACCGCTACGACGGGATGAACGAACGCACCGACGCGGTCCTCGAGCGGATCGGCCTCGCGGACGTCGCGGAGGAGCAGGCCGACGCGCTCGCCTACGGCGACAAGCGCCGCCTCGAGATCGGCGTCGTGCTGGCGACCGACCCCGACCTCGTCCTGTTCGACGAGCCGACCGCCGGCATGAGCGCCGAGGAGACCCAGGAGACGATCGATCTGATCGAGGACGTGCTGGTCGACCAGACGCTGTTGCTCATCGAACACGACATCGAACTCGTCATGGAACTATCCGACCGCATCACCGTGTTGAACCGCGGCGAAATCCTCGCGGAGGGAACGCCGGAGGAGATCGCCGCGAACGAGGACGTACAGGACGCCTACCTCGGGGGGATGACCGAATGAACGGGAGCGCCGACCCGCTGCTCGCGGTCGACTCGGTCCACGCCGGCTACGGCGAAACGACGGTGTTGCACGACCTCTCGCTGTCGGTCGACGAGGGCGAGATCGTCTCGCTCGTCGGCCGCAACGGCGCGGGCAAGACCACCACGCTGCGGACGATCATGGGCATCCTCGAGCCGACGAGCGGCCGGGTCGTCTATCGCGGCGACGACGTCTCCGGCCTCGACGCGACGCGGACGGCCGCCCGCGGGATCGCGCTCGTCCCCGAAGAACGGCGGATCTTCCCGGAGTTGACCGTCAAGGAAAACCTGGAACTGGCCGACCACGGCGGCGCGCCGGAGGCCGACTCGCTGTCGGTCGGGGAGGCCCTCGAGATGTTCGAGAACCTCCGGGAGCGGGCGGGCAACGCCGGCTCCTCGCTGTCGGGCGGCGAACAGCAGATGCTCGCGATCGCCCGTGCGCTGGTCGGCGGGGCCGACCTCGTTCTGCTGGACGAGCCGACCGAGGGGCTGGCCCCCTACATCGTCCAGGACGTGATGGACATCGTCGAGCGGCTCAACGACCGGGGGATCACCGTCCTGCTGGTCGAGCAGAACGTCCACGTCTGCCTCGAGCTCGCCGACCGGAACTACGTCATCAACCAGGGCGAGATCGTCTACGAGGGGACCTCCGCGGAGCTAGAGGCGGACGACGAGGTGCTCGACCGGTATCTCGGCGTCACGGCCTGAGCAGTCAGGGTTTGTACACCCGCCCGCGGAACGTCGCCACCCGTTCCTCTTGTTCGTCCGTGACGATCACCTCGTAGGACGCGGTGCGGCCGGCGTCGTGGGTCTCGGTCGCCGTCGCGGTCAGCGTCGTCCCAACCTCGACGGCCTCGAGGTAGGAGACGTTCGTCTCGAGCGCGACCGCCGTCTCGCCCCGCGAGTTCGACGCGGCGGCGAACGCGGCGTCGGCAAGCGAGTAGATCGCCCCGCCGTGGGGCGTCCCGTGGAAGTTCGTCAGTTCCTCGGTCACCTCGAGTCGGGTCGTCGCCGACCCGGGCTCGAGGCCGACGAGTTCGATCCCCAGCGTCTCGCAGTAGGCGTCGCTCTCGATCCGATCCCTGACACGACTACTGTCTGTCATACGATACCACGCCATGTCGGAGACCAAGAAGGTATCGGCGGCTAGTCGAAGATTTGTCCGAACAGCGCCCGTTCGCCCCGCCGCAGTCGCTCGAGGAAGGCCGACTTGCTGACGCCGAGTTCCGCGGCGACCTCCTCGGTCGAGGTGGCCCGCGGGATCTCGAAGTAACCTAGCTCGAGGGCCGCCCGGATGCACTCCTCCTGGGCCGGCGTGAGGTCCCACCGGCGGCTGGGGTCCTCCCGCGCCTCGGACTCGAGGGGGTAGATCCGCTCGAGGGTGACGCCGACGGTGTCGCCGGCGGCCTCCATGACCCCTTTGAGGACGTCGCGTCCGACGACCGCGCCGAAGATGACGGTCGCGTCCTCGCGGTACCGCAGCCGTTCGACGATGAGCCCGTTGTCGATCAGTTCGTGGACGATACAGGGGTGTTTCGACAGGCAGCGGTACCGGTAGCGGCCGTCGCTCTTCGAGACGTGGAGATAGGAGATCCGATCGTCCGCGTCGAGGGCCTCGGTGAGCCGTTCGCTTTTGGGCGCGCTGAACTGCAGGAGGTCGTTCCCGTCGTTGCGCCGCTGTGGCGGCTGAGCCTCGACCTCGACGCCGACCGCGGCGGTCGCCTCCGCCAGCGGACAGTCGTCGTTTTGCACCCGGAATTCGACCACGAGGCATTCGTCGATCATCGGGACGTATGTGGTGTGTTATACGACACCAATATATAAAACCCCCTCATGTAGCGGTCAACCCCTAAGACTCTCACGATCGTTCATTCGGGTGAAACCATGGACCTGGACACCGTGAAAGAACGCGCCGGTCCGCGGGAGTTCGACCCCGCGGACGACCTCCCCGAGGAGTACCGGGAGGCGGCGACCCGGATGATCGAGTTCCACGCCAACAGCGAGATCATGGGGGCGTACTTAGAGCGCCCCTTCATCCGGCAGGCGCCGAGCATCGACCGCAAACTGGCCTTCTCCGCGAAGGTGCAAGACGAGATCGGCCACGGGCAGTTGCTCTATCGCGCGGCGGAGTCGCTGGGCGTCAAGACCCGCGAGGAGATGCTTGACGACCTGGCCAACGGCGACGGGAAGTTCCTCAACTGCTTCCACTACCCGATGGAGAGCTGGGTCGAGACGCCGATGATCGCCTTCTTCGTCGACGGCGCGGCGATGCGCCGACAGGCGACGCTGCGGCGGACCAGCTGGGAGCCCTACGCCCACGCGATGGACAAGGTCTGCTTCGAGGAGGGGTTCCACGTCAAACACGGCGAGGACATCCTCCGGACGCTGATGACGGGATCGCGGAAGGAACAGAAGCTGACCCAGGAGGCCTTCGAGACGTGGTGGCCCCGCATCATCCAGTTCTTCGGGCCGACCGACGACAAGAGCACGCACCACGACTTCGCGTCCGCCGTCGGGCTGAAACAGCAGTCCAACGACGAACTCCGGCAGGCCTTCCTCGACCAGTACATCCCGAAGGCGCGGAAGTACGGCCTCGAGATCCCCGACGAACCCCGCATTCGGGAGCGCGACGACGGTACCTACGAGGTCGTCGAGGACGACTTAGACTGGGACGAGTTCTTCACGATCGCGAAAAACGAGTACGAGCCGGGCGTCGGCCAGATCGACGGCCGAAAGAAGGCCCAGGAGGCCGTCGAGTGGGTCCGCGAAACGATCGAGGGCAACGACATGTCCGCCGGTAACCAGCCCCCGCAGGCAGCCGACTAACCGAACTATGATCTGGGAAGTATTCCGACAGGAGAAGCAGGGTGACTACCACACCCACTGTGGCAACGTTCACGCACCGGACCGCGAGATGGCAAAGCAGTTCGCCGCGATCCAGCACGGCCGGCGCAAACCGACCAACAGCCTCTGGGTCGTCCCGAAAGAGGAAGTCGGCGAGATCGACGCCGACGACGTCGCCTTCGGCGGCACGACCGACAAGGGCTACCGGTGGGCGACGTCCTACAACCCGGACGTCGACCACGCCGAGGAGGTCGTCGAGTCCGAGGGCCAGCAGGCCGAAGCCGAGAAACAGCGGGGTGACGCCTGATGTCGGCGACGCTCGAGTCCCCGGCGGACCTCGACGACGAGGAGCGCGAGGCACTCGAGACGCTGCTCAAGCGACTCGGCGACGACGAGTACGTCCTCGCCGAGCGCTACACCGAGTGGCAGGTCAAGGCGCCGACCCTCGAGTCGGACCTGGCGCTCGCGAACAACGCCCAGGACGAACTCGGCCACGCCCGACTCTGGTACGACGTCCTCGAGGACCTGGGCTACGAGGAGCACGAACTCGTCTACGAGCGCGAGGGTGACGAGTGGTGCCACAGCACGCTCGTCGAGCAACCCTTCGCCGAAGGCGACTGGGCCGACGCAGTCCTGCGTCACTACCTCTACGACGTCGCCGAGGACATCCGGCTCGACGCGCTCGAGGGGTCGTCGTACGCGAAGATCGCCGACCGCGTCGGCAAGATCCGAAGCGAGGAGGAGTACCACCTCGAGCACGCCCGGAACTGGGTCGAACGGCTCGCGGACGGCGACGAGGGGGCCGAACGGCTGCAGGAGGCCGTCGACCGGCTGTTCCCGCACGCGCTGACGCTGTTCGAGCCGTGCGCGCCGGCCAGCGGCGCGGGAGACGCGAGCGGCGACGCGGACGTCGAGGAAACGATCGTCGACGCCGGCTTCCGGGACGCAACCCTCGAGGAGATGCGCGAGGAGTGGCTCTCGACCGTCGTCCCGTTCCTGGACGACCTCGGGCTGGAGACGCCGGCCTCGGAGCTCGTCCACTTCGACGAGTACGAGTTCGACGTGACCGAGGACGTCCTCCCCGACGCCGTCGGCCGGGACGGTAGCCACACCGACGCCTGGGACGACCTCCGGGAGGAGTTTACCCACACCTACCGCGAACTGGAGCGTAGCGAAGCGACCAAGATCATGGACAAACCCGAATAATGAGCAGCAACACGCCGGACCCCGACACCGACATCGACCCCGACTCCGACGCGACCCCCTGTGCGTACACCGACTACCGCGAGGGTGAAGGCGCCGAGGACCTCCCCGCAACCGGCGAGGACGCGGCCGGCCTCGAGGCCGACGTGTGGGACGTCGTCTACGAAATCGAGGACCCCGAGATGCCGGTCAGTATCGTCGACCTCGGGCTGATCTACGGAGTTACGGTCGAGGACGGCACCGCGACCGTCGACATGACGCTCACCTACTCGGGCTGTCCGGCGCGGGACATGCTCCTGGGAGAGGTCGAGGACGCGGTCGCGGACGTCGACGGCGTCGAGGAGGTCGACCTTCGGCTCGTCTGGAGTCCGGAGTGGACCGTCGAGATGGTCACCGAACGGGGCAAAGCGGACCTGAAAGAGTTCGGACTGAGCATATGAGACGGAGCCGCGACCCCAGCGTCGAGACCAGCGGCGACGAGACGGGCGCTGAGTGTCCCTACTGCGAGTCGACGAACACCGTTCGCGAACACCCGAAGGGGCCGTCGCTCTGCCGGTCGATGCACTACTGCAACGACTGCGAACAGCCCTTCGAGAAGTTCGAGTGAGCGCCTTTTCCCGATCGTCGCCGCCCGGAAGCCGCGACTCAAGAACTTTGGTACTCGATACCATCAGTGACAGGTAGACGCATGTCGGAGATCATTCACCGCTGGGGGCGCGAGGAGCTACGCGAGCTACAGTCCAGACGACTCCGGGAAACGGTCGAACGGGCCTACGAGCACGTTCCGCTCTACCGGAACCGCCTCGAGGAAGCCGGCGTCTCGCCGGCCGACGTCGAGAGCGTCGACGACCTCGAGAAGCTCCCCTTCACCACGAAAGCGGACTTCCGCGACGAGTATCCCGACGGCCTCTTCGCCGTCGACGACGACGAGATCCGGCGCATCCACGCCTCCTCGGGCACCACCGGCAAGCCAAAGATCGTCGCCTACACCGAGCACGACCTCGAGCTGTGGCGCGAGGTGATGGCCCGCTCGATGGCGGCCGCGGGGGTCGAGGCCGGCGATACGGTCCAGAACGCCTACGGCTACGGCCTCTTTACGGGCGGGCTCGGCTTCCACGGCGGCGCGGAGGAACTCGGCGCGACCGTCGTTCCGTCCGGCAGCGGCAACACGCAGCGACAGGTCGAACTCGCGCGCGACCTCGGGAGCGACGCGATCGGCTGTACCCCCTCCTACGCGCTGTACTTCGCCGAGACGGCCGAGGAGATGGGAGTCGATCCCCGCGAACTCCCGCTGTCGACCGTGCTGTACGGCGCGGAGCCCTGCACCGAACCGATGCGCGAGGAGATCGAGGAACGCCTGGGTGCGACGGGAATCGAGAACTACGGCCTCTCCGAACTGATCGGCCCGGGCGTCGCCGCCGAGTGCCGCGAAGCACAGGACGGGATGCACATCCACGAGGACCACTTCTACCCCGAGGTGATCGACCCGGCGACGGGCGAACCGCTGCCCGAGGGCGAGGAGGGCGAACTCGTCCTCACGTCGCTCTCGAAGGAGGCGCTTCCCGTCCTTCGGTACCGCACCGGCGATCTCACGACGCTCACCGACGAGGAGTGCGAGTGCGGCCGGACGACGGTCCGCATGGACGGCGTTACCGGGCGGGCGGACGACCTCATTATCGTCCGCGGGGTCAACCTCTACCCCAGTCAGATCGAGGACGTCGTCCTCGAGTTCGACGACGTCGCGCCTCACTACCGAATCGACCTCTACCGCGAGGACACCCTCGACCGCCTCGAACTGACCGTCGAACTCACCGAGGACTTCGAGGGGGATCGGGGAGCGCTCCGCGAGGCGATGGCCGAGCGGTTCCAGAACGCGCTGTCGTTCAGTCCCGACGTCCTCGAATTGGCCGACTACGGGACGATCGAACGCACGGAAGTGGGGAAGGTCAAGCGGGTGTACGACCACCGGTGAGCGAGTCGGGGCCGCTCGAGGGACCCGACCACGTTATAAGACGAAAGACGTCGTACGGTATCGTATGCCAATACCAGGATACGATCCCGAAGATATCGAGGACGCGCTCGAGACCAACCTGGAGGAGGCACACCTCGAGGAGTACCTCAGCGAGTCCGAACGCGAAACCTACCGGAACGGCGACGCTGAACTGGTCGACCTGCTCGAGGCCGACGAGCTCCGGGCGATCGTCGAGGACGAGGACGTGCCGGTCGAAGAAACCGATTGACCCCGTTCCCGTCGTGTCGGCCACCGTCGCTCACGCCGTCGAGAGCCGTTACACGGGCTCGAGCCCCGCTTCCTCCCGGAGGACGTTGATGTACTTCCGGAAGCCGGACTCGAGGTCGTACTCGGGCTCGTAGCCCAGGTCCGCCTGTGCGGCGGTCATGTCCAGGTTCTGCGTCCAGGGGAGTTCACCGTCGTCGGAGACGTCGATCTCTGCGTCGGGGAGGATCGACTCGACGGTCTCTGCGGCCTCGCGGATCGTCGCGAGGACGCCCCGGACATTGTAGACCCGCTGGGAGAGGGCCTCCTCGGGCGTGAACGCCGCCTTGCGGAACGCCTGGGCGATGTCCTCGACGTGTTGCCAGTCGACGTACTGGTCGCCGTACTCGACGCTGTAGGACTCGCCGAGCGCGGGCTTCTCGACGATGTTCGCCAGGAACGCGGAGCCGCCGGTCTCCCGATAGGGGCCGTAGGCCACGGTCGGGCGCAGGGCGACGTGGTCCAGGCCGTAGTCCTCCCGGTAGACCCGCGCCTGGTGTTCGTTGTACTCCTTGGTCGCCCCGTAGAGCGTGTCGGGATAGACGAGTTCGTCCTCGTCGACCCACTCGGCGTCGTAGTTCTCCGGCGGCGCGTAGGCCGCCGCCGAGGAGGCCCAGGCGACCCGTTCGACCTGGTCGTCGAGGATCCGGGCCGCCTCGAAGACGTTGTTCGTCCCCATGATGTTCACGTCCGCCGCGCTCCGGGGGTTCTCCCGGGCCGTCGTCGTCAGCAGCGCGGCGAGGTGGACGATGTGGGTCGCGCCCGTCTCCCGCACCGCACGGATCACGTCGGTCGCCTCGGAGACGTCGCCCCGCCGCACCTCGACATCGTCCGCGACGCCGAGGTTCTCGAGGATCTCGGTGTCCGTCGAGAGGTCGTAGGCCACGACGTCGTGGCCGTGCTCGAGCAGGTCCTGTACCACGTAGGAACCGATGAAGCCGGTGCCGCCGGTCACTAGTACTGTCGCGTCGTCTGTCTCGTTCGTCATAGTGGGATACTGTGTGTATCGGTCACGTATAGGTTGGTGTTCGTTCACGTTCGTCTCTCGTCGCTCGTCACTCGTGGAGCCCCCCGACCGACTCGTAGAACGACGAGGCCAGTTGGTCGGCCATCTCCTCCTCGCGGTCGATGCGGACGTCGACGACGTGCGGAGTGTCCGCCGCCTTCCCGTCCTCGAGGGCGTCGGCGAGGTCGTCGGGGTCGGTCACCCGCCGGCCGACTGCGCCGAACGCTTCGGCGACTTGCACGAAGTCGGTGTCGTGGAACTCGACGCCGGCGATCTCCCCGTCGTCCTGCATCTGCCGGACCATCCCGAGGCTGGTGTCGTTCAGGACGACGAACGTCGGCGCGACGTCGTACTCGACGGCCGTCTCGACGCTGTTCATCGTCATCGAAAAGCCGCCGTCGCCGGCGACCGAGATCACGTCCTTGTCGGTCGTCAGCGCCGCCGAGACCGCGGCCGGCTGGGCCCAGCCCATCCCGCCGACACCGCCGCTGCCGAAGTACGTGCGGACCGCGGGCGTCTGCAGGTAGTACAGCAGCCAGAACCGGTTGTTCCCCGAGTCGGCGGTGACGATCGTCCCCTCGTCGACGACTCGCTCGATCTCTTTGGCGGCGCGCTGGGGTTTGATCGGGCTCGAGTCGTCCCGGCACTCGGGTGCCGTGAACCACTCCCGGGCTTCGGCCGCACGCTCGAGCGCCCACCCGTTTTCGCCACTGCCAGCCTCCGCGAGCGCGGCGAGGCTCTCCGCCGCGTCGCCGATGAGGCCCACGTCGGCGGGGTAGACCCAGCCCGCGTTCCGGGCGTCCACGTCGGCGTGGACGATCGTCTGCTCGTCCGGTCGGACGAACTCGGGAGCCTGCCAGTTGGTGTCCATCGGGTTCAGCCGGCAGCCGACGACCAGCAGCGTGTCGGCTTCGCTGACGACCCGGTTCGCCCCCTCGTGGCCGAACGAGCCGATGACCCCCGCCGCGCGGTCTTCGGTCTCGGGGTAGGTCGACTTCCCGAGGTAGGAGGTGACCACCGCGCAGTCGTAGGCGTCGGCGACGGCCGCGAGTTCGTCGTAGGCCTTTGCAGCGTGGACGCCGTTCCCCGCGATCACGACCGGGCGGTCGGCGGCCTCGAGGGCGTCGACGGCCGCTGCCACGTCGTCGTCGGTCGGCGCGGCGTCCCAGGTGCGCGCCTGTTCGCGGGCGTCCCAGGCCGGTGGCGTCGGATCGTCGGGCACCTCGTCGGTGATCGCGTTCCCGTCCAGGATCACGGCGGTAGGGCCCGGTCGGCCGGCGACGGCGTGTTTGAACGCCAGTTGCGCCGACCGCAGCGTCTCGACGGGCGTCCGCGGGAACCACCACTCCTTGGTAATCCCCTCGAGGATGTCGGGCAGCCCGAGCCCGCCGTAATCCCCGCGGGACTGCTGGTAGGGGGCGAGCGTCGAGTACTCGCCGCGTTCGGAGGCCTCGGTGAGCACGACCATCGGCGAGGACGCCAGCCGGGCTTCCATCTGGCCGATCGCGCCGAGGCTGCCGATCCAGGGACCCTGGCCGGTGAGGACGGCCGGTCGACCGGTGAGCCGGCCGTACGCCTCGGCCATGACGCTCGCCTCGCGCTCGTCGCGCGGCCGAACGACCGTCACGTCGGAGTCGGGGAGGTGCTCGAACAACTCGATCGCGCGGCCGCCCGGGTAGCCGAAGACGTACTCGACGTCCAACTCCTCGAGGGTCGCGACGAGTTCGTGGGCCGTGGTCGTCATCGGCCCGTCTCGGTCGCGGTCTCGTCGACGTGGACGGTCTCCTCAACGATCAGCCGCGGGCCGGCCCCGACGTCGACGAACTCCGCGGCGTCCGCCTGCACCTCCTGACCCACGTCGGAGGCGAACGCCTCGTTCAGCGCCGCCTCGTCCTCGAAAGTGAGTTCGAGGACGCCGTCGTACTCGACCGCCTCGGGGTCGGTGGGGACGGACGTGCTGTACCGCTGCAGGCCGGGCAGTTCGCGAGCGATCTCGGCGTGGTCGCCCTGCCACCGGTCGACGAACTCCTCGTGGCTGTACCCGTCCTTGCGGACGAGGAGCTCTACCATCGTGATCATACACTCCCGGCATCGACGGCCCCGAACTTCGTTCTATCGGTGCGGTGTGGTCACTCGCCCCTCGACGAATGCAAACGATACCCAAGATCTATGTGGGCCGCTCGTGGTACTCGAGCCATGGCCGCACAGGAAGCGATGCCAGCGATGCGAGTCGATCACGTCGGTATCGCGGTGGAATCGATCGATGACGCCGAGCCGATCCTGTTCGCGCTCGGGTGCGAGAAGATCCACGAGGAAGGAAGCGAGTACGGCTCGTTCACGTGGGCCACGTACGTCCTCGGCGACGCCTCGCGGCTCGAACTCGTCGCCCCCGAGGACGGCTCGGAGTCGTTTCTCACCGCCTTCCTCGAGGACCACGGCCCCGGGCTCCACCACGTCACGCTCGAGGTCGCGGACCTCGAGGCGGCCGTCGAGGCGCTGTCCGACCGCGGCGTGTCGGTCATCGACCGCGCCGAGTTCGACGGCTGGGGCGAGGCGTTCGTCTCGCCCGAGAACCCGACCGGCACGCTGTTCCAGCTGATGGAGTACTACGACGGCTACGCCGCGGAACGGGAGGCCGGGAAGCGGCTGTTCGTCGACGGCGAGCCGCTGTGATCGCCGGGATACGATTGATGTGCGTGCGTCCGAACGTGCCACTCGAGGCGAAACCGGTGGCTCGTCGAGGTACCGCCGACGAGACGACCGTTCCACACTGAACTCGAATCATGTCCAACTCCGACTCCGACCCCGACCCTGACCGCGACTACGAGACCCAGATACGCGACGCGTTTCCCGAACTCGAGCGCATCGACGACCCCGACCTCGCCGACCGCGTCGTCGAGGCGTGGACGCTCGGCCTCCGACGAGGGGGCTGGCGACACGTCGAGGACGTCCCCTACGCCTGGAACATCCACGAGGTCACGAACGTCGAGCACGTCCGCGGCGTCACCCGCATCGCCCTCGAGGCCGCCCGCGAACAGCGGGAGTTCCACGGCGCGGATCCCGACACGGACACGGTCGCCGCCGCGTGCCTGCTCCACGACGTCGGGAAGTGCTACGAGTACACCGACCACGTCGACGACGACCTCGTCGACCCCGATCCGCGCTACGGCGGCGAGACGATCCCCCACTCCATCTCGGGGTACGCGCTGGCCCACGAGGTCGGCTGTCCGCTCTCCGTCCAGCGGGCGATCCCGCACTTCCTCGGGGAGGTCCCCGACCGAACCCTCGAGGCCGAACTCGTCAAGAGCGCCAACTCCGCCTCCTCGAACGCGATCACGCAGGCGACGATGGGGATCACCCTCCAGGAGTGGGTCGAGGAGTACTCCCAGACCTCGTGACCCGGACAGGGTCTCGTCGCTCGCCCGACATTCCCGATCCGTTCGAATAGCGGGAACGGAATCACAACCGATCGCGCTCGGGGCCAGTCCGAAGCGAGTCGAACCCCCTCAATAGTGCCCAAGGCATCCGAAATCGACGTCGTTACCGTCCGCCGGACGGAATCGACCGCGGACCTCTAGGAATCCGTTCGAGTCACTCGAACGAAACCGTCTCCGGTCCGTGAACGACGTGCTCGCTCGAGCGGTATACAAACGTACCGCTGTAATTCAGCCCGTGTACTCCCCACGACGAATTATGAACGGGGAGTCCCGAGCGGCCGTTGCGTTCGAGTTATTCGAACGCGAGTCGGGCCGGCGCTACTCGAGGAGCCGCATCTTGAACCCGTACCGGGTCACGCCCTCCTGGGTGTAGATCCGGCGGATCGTCGCCTCGACGCGGTCGCCCGGCGAGACCGACTCGTCGCCGACGGTGCGGACCTGTGCGGGCGTCGAGACCGTCGCGGCGCTCCCGTCGCGGCCGTCCTCGACGGCGGGCCCATCGAGTGCCACGATCGCACTGACGTACGCGCCCTCCCTGGCCTGCTGTTCGACGAACTCCGGCGGCGCGCCGCCCTGGCCGATGACCGTCGCCGCCTCGACCGTCCCCGTTCCCGGCAGCGTGACCTCGTCGTAGGCCTCGAACGCGCTACAGCCGGGACAGGCACCCTCCGGCGGGAACGCGAGGTCGCCACATTCCCGGCACCGGCCCGCGACGAGGCGGTGGCGCTGGGGGAGCGTCCGCGTCCAGCTGGGGACGCTGACGTACGCGCCGCCCCCGTCCGGCTCTCCCGGCGTAATATCGCCGCGGGTCCGCAGGTACTCCCCGTAGGACAGCGTCTCCGCGCCCTCGAGGCGGGTCGCGACCGCGATGTTCCCAACCTCGAGCGCGACCGCCGCCGCCCCGTCGCTGCCGTAGCCGATCAGGATGACGGACTCATGCCCGGCCTCGAGCGCGCTCGCGAACCCGAGGAGGGGGCTGGCCGCGCCCGTGTCGCCGAGGTCGTGGACGGTCGTTCCGTCCCGGATCGCGTCGGTCTCGACGCCGAGCGGGCCGGCGGCCCGGTAGGGGAGCTTCCCGTTCGGCGACTGGAGCGCGACGGCGTCGGCGTCTCCGGGGTCGTACTCGAGGGCGTCCGCGACGGCCGCGACCCCGTCGACGAACGCCGACCGGTCGTAGGGGGCGATCCCGAGCCCGGTCGTCTCGTCCGATCCGGCGGGTCGGAACCGCGTCCCGGGAGTCGCCGTCGTCCGTTCGGCACGATCCCGTATCGAGCCCCCGCCGTCCGCGGTCAGGAGAACGGCGGCCGCGCCCGCGCCGCCCGCGTGTTCGACCTCGTCGTCGGGCGCCCCGCGAGGTGCATCGCTCGCGACGACCAGCGTCGGCCCGTCGCCCTCGAGCCCCGTCGCCAGCGCGTCCACGCCGGCCCGCGTGCCGGCGGTGAACGTGCGCGTTTCGACGGTCTCGTCACAGCCGAGGAAACTCGCGAGCCGCGCAGCGACCGCGCCCTCCTCGAGCGGCGGGGTCGTCGTGGCCAGCAGCAGTCGCGAGACCTCCGCCGGCTCGAGATCACCCTCCGAGAGGGCGAGCGTCGCGGCCTCGGCGGCCATCGTCAGGGCGTCCTCGTCGGCCGCCGGGACCGCGGTCTCGGAGATCCCCGCGCCGTGGGACCGTCCCCACGCCTCCTCGACGGCGTCGGCGGGGAGCCGGTAGCGCGGGGCGTACGCGCCGACGCTCGCGACCTCGAGGGTCATCATCGTCATCGTGCCACCCCCTCGGGTTCGCGCTCGAAGACGTGGACGACCGACGCGCCGCCGCTGCCGCCGACGTTGTGAGTCAGCCCGTACCGGGGCCGGGGGTCCTCGAGTTGTCGGTCCCCGGCGCGGCCGGTCAACTGGTCGAAGGCCTCGACGACCTGGCCCGTCCCGGTCGCGCCGATGGGGTGGCCCTTCGACTTGAGGCCGCCGGAGGTGTTGACGGGGAGGTCGCCGTCCGGGTCGGTGCGTCCCTCGCGGAGCAGTTCGGGCGCGGTTCCGGGCTCGCAAAAGCCCAGGTCCTCGTAGGCGATCAGTTCCGCGATCGCGAAGCAGTCGTGGACCTCCGCGAAGTCGAGGTCGTCCGGGCCGACGCCCGCGCGCTCGTAGGCCGTCTCGGCGGCGACCTGCGAGGCCGAGATACCGGTGTACCTGTCGCGCTGGGCCAGGCCGACCCGCTCGCTGGCTGCGCCGACGCCGGCGACCCGGATCCGCTCGTCGGTGTACTCGTCGACGACGTCCTCGCTCGCGAGGACGGCGACCGCGGCCCCGTCAGAGGTCGGACAGCAGTGGTAGAGATTGAGGGGGTCCGCGACGGTCGGCGCGTCGACGGCGTCCTCGAGCGAGCACTCGAAGTCGAGGTGGGCCTTCGGGTTCTTCGCGCCGTTTCCGTGGTTCTTGACGGCGACCCGCGAGAGGTCCTCGGCGGTGGCCCCGTACTCGGTCATGTAGGCGCTCGCCATCTGGGCGTAGACGCCCGAGAACGTCGTTCCCGTCAGTCGTTCCCACTCGGTCTCGCCGCTGACGCCGAGCCAGTACTTGGTCACGTCGTCCGAGAGGTCGGTCATCACCTCGTACCCCCCGGCGACGACGACGTCGGCGAAACCGCTCTTGATCGCCTGGACGGCATTGCGGACGGCGAACCCGCCCGCCGCACAGGCGTTTTCTACCCGCGAGCAGGGGACGTTGTGGAGGCCGACGTGTTCGGTCACGGCCGGCCCCGACAACCCTAGCTGGCGACCGCCGACGCCGAGGGTGCCGACGACGGCCTCGTCGACGTCCTCGGCCTCGAGGCCGCCGTCGACGCTGTCGCACGCGGCCCGGTACGCCTCCGCGAACAGGTCCCGGTAACTCCGGTCCGGGAAGGCCCCGAACGGGGACTGGCCCGCACCGACCAGATAGACGTCTCGCATGCTCGTCGCGTATCCTCCGGAGCCATATATTTGTGCCGTCGTCACAACCCACGGGGGCCGAACGAACAGTAACGTCTTTGGGGCTCGTTCGGGTTGTGTGGCGTATGCACGTCGCAGTACTGGGTGCCGGTACCATGGGTCACGGCATCGCGCAGGTGACGGCGATGGCCGACCACGAGGTCGTGATCCGGGACGTCGAACCCGAGTTCGTCGAAGAAGGGATCGAATCGATCGAGGAGAACCTCGAGGGCGGAATCGAACGCGACAAGGTCTCCCGGGAGGCTGCCGACGCGGCGCTGTCGCGGATCGAGGGGACGACCCACCTCGCGGCGGCCGTCGAGGACGCGGACCTCGTGATCGAGGCCGTGCCGGAGGACCTCGAATTGAAGCGGGACACCCTCGAGGACGTCGAGGAACTGGTCGACGACGACGCGATCATCGCGACCAACACGTCGTCGCTGTCGGTCACGGAGATCGCGAGTGCCGCCGACCGGGAGGGCCGCGTGATCGGCCTGCACTTCTTCAACCCGGTCCACATCATGGACCTGGTCGAGATCGTCGTCGCCGAACGGACGGACGACGGGACCGTCGCGGCGGCCCACGAGTTCGTCGAGGACATCGACAAGACGGCGGTCGAAGTGACCGACACGCCGGGGTTCGCCTCCTCGCGGCTGGGCGTCGCGCTGGGCGTCGAGGCGATGCGCATGGTCGAGGAGGGCGTCGCCGACCCCCGCGACATCGACGCCGCGATGGAACTGGGATACAACCACCCGATGGGGCCGATCGAACTCGGCGACGTGGTCGGCCTGGACGTCCGGTTGGACATCCTCGAGTACCTCCGCGAGGAGCTGGGCGAGCGGTTCAGGCCGCCGCAGGTCCTCAAGCGAAAGGTCCGTGCGGGCAAACTGGGGAAGAAGACCGGCGAGGGGTTCTACGTCTGGGAGGACGGCGAGATCGTCGGCGTCAGCGGCGACGGCGGGAGAGGTGACGGGAATGAGTGATCGCGTCGACGGTGCCGAGGCCGTCGAGGCGGCCGCGGCCGACTGCGGGACGGTCCGCGCGACGGTCGGCGACCGCGTCGCCGGCGTCGCGACGGTGACGATGCGCCGTCCCGACGCGCGCAACGCGCTGAACGGGCAACTCCGCGAGGAACTGAAGACCGTGCTCGAGGCGGTCGAGGACAGCGACGTCCGGGTCGTCGTGCTGACGGGCGCGGACGATGCCAAGGCCTTCGTCGCCGGCGCGGACGTCGGCGAGTTGCGGGAGCGAGACGCCCTAGAGCAGCGCGAGGCTTCGAAACGCCCGCGGGTGTACGAGGTCGTCGACGACCTCCGCCAGCCCGTCATCGCCCGGCTCAACGGCCACGCGCTCGGCGGCGGCTGCGAACTCGCGACCGCGTGCGACGTCCGGATCGCCCACGAGCGGGCGAAACTGGGCCAGCCCGAGATCACCCTCGGGATCATGCCCGGGGGCGGCGGCACCCAGCGCCTGCCCCGCCTCGTGGGGGAAGGACAGGCGATGCGGCTGATCCTCTCGGGCGACCTGATCGGAGCCGAGGAGGCCCGCGAGATCGGCCTCGTCGATATCGTCTGCGACAGTGACGAGGCCCTCGACGAAGAAGTGTACGGACTGGCCGAATCCATGGCCGCGAACAGCCCCGTCGCCCTCGAGTTCGCGAAGGAGGCCGTGAAGGCGGGCTCGCGGATGGACCTCGAAAGCGGGATCGAGTACGAGGCCGAACTGTTCGCACAACTGTTCGCCACCGAGGACAAGAACGAGGGGATCGACGCCTTCTTCGAGGACCGGGAGCCGGAGTGGCAGGGACGATAGCCACGCGCCTGAACTTTTATTGTCCGTTGTGCAGGACTGTGGGTATGGATATCGAGGCCTTCTTCGAGGGGATGCCCTTCGCGTCCCTGCTGGGAATCGAGATCACCGAGTGCGCCGACGGCCACGCCGAGGGCCACCTCGAGATGACCGAGGACCTCTCCTGGAACGAGGACGAACTGATGGCCCACGGCGGCGTCACGTTCACGCTCGCGGACACGGTCGGCGGCGCGGCGCTGGTCTCGGAGGTCGAGCAGCCGGTGCCGACGGTCGACATGCGGATCGACTACTTGAGCGCCGGGACGGGAGACCTCTACGCCGAGGGCGACGTCGTCCGCTGTGGAAGCGACGTCGGCGTCGTCGACGTGGACGTCTACGCGGCCGACGACGGTGACGGGGGGCCCCGTGGGGACGGCGACGCCGTCGGGACGCTGGTCGCGGACGCTCGCGGCGTCTACAAGACGGGCTGATCACAGCTCCGGCGCGACCTCGTCGCCCAGCCGGTGGACGCAGTCGACCGTCGCCTCGGTGTCGACGCCCGGGTAGTAGGTCCGCAGGACGAAGTGGACGTCGTCGCCGAGCGCCTCGCGATAGGTCTCGAGTTCCTCGCGGACCCCCTCGGGCGTGCCGAAGATCGCCCCCTCTTTCAGTTCGCGCTTGCGCTCGGCCTCGAGTTCGTCGACCGACTCGCCGGAGAAGATCTCGGCGTAGCGGCGCTGGAGGTAGAAGTAGCCGTCCCGCATCGCCTCCCAGGCCTCCTCACGGGAGTCCCCGACCCAGCCGTGCTGGAGCACGTAGATCGTGAAGTCGCCGTCGATCCCCTCTTCGTCGCGGACCCGTCGGATGTCCTCGACGCGCTTGCGGACACCCTCGACCGACAGTGACGAGGGGGCACACCAGGCGTCCCCGATCCGTGCCGCGCGGCGGACCGCGGGCTTGGCCGCGCCGCCGAGCATGATCGGCACGTCGCCGTCGACGGGGCCGGGCGTGATCGGGACGTCGGTCGGGACGTCGTGGAACTCGGAGTCGTAGCCGAGTTTGCCCTCGCTCCAGGCCCCCCGCAGGAACGGGACGAGGTCGGCGAGACGTTCGGCGCGCTCCTCGCGAGGGACGCCGAAGACGTCGAATTCCCGGGGGTTCGAGCCGATCGCGAGCCCGAGCGTGAGTCGCCCGTCGGCGAGCCCGTCGACGGTCGCGGCGTCCTCCGCCAGTCGGATCGGGTCGTACAGCGGCCCGAGCGCGACACAGCTCCCGATCTCGAGGTCGTCGGTAGCCACGGCCATCGCGCCGAGGGTCGGCATCGTTCCCGAGAGGTACTCGTCCTCGGCGAAGTGGTGCTCCGAGACCCACGCGCTGTCGAGCCCCGCGGCCTCGATCTCGCGGGTCAACTCGATGATCTCGTCGTAGCGGTCGGCCGTCCCGCGGTCGTCGTCCGGTCGCTGCTGGGCGGTAAAGAGGCCAGTCCCGAGTTGCATAGTGGCCGTTCGTCCTCCGCGACCAAATAGTTCGGGCCAGTGATCAGTAGTCGATCACGGTGATCTCCTCGACCGGCCACTGGCTCAGGATCTCCACGCCGTTTTCGCGGACGACGACCATCTCCTCGACGCGGACCCCCTGACGGCCCGCGGGCTCCTGGGTCTCGACGGCCATCGTCATCCCCTCCTCGATCTCGATCGGGTGATCGGGCGAGAGCCCCCGCCAGATCAGTGGCACCTCGTAGAGCTGGAGGCCGAGCCCGTGGGCCCAGTGGTTGGTCGTCAGCTGCCAGTGCTCGTCGGCGTCGTAGTAGTCGGCGTGCTCGCCCGCCATGTCCGGGAACCCCTGCGCGATCTCGTCGGTGGTCGCGCCGGGTTCGATCCGCTCCAGGACGTCGTAGAGATTGTCCCGGGCGGTCTCGTAGGCCGCTTTCTGTTCTTCGGTTGGCTCGCCCATCGAGAACGTGCGGTAGTAACACGATCGGTAACCGAGGTAGCCGACGTTGTAGAAGTCGGCGTAGACGAGATCGCCCGGCCGGATGGCCCGATCGGTGGTGTTCGCCTGGTGTTTCGGCCACGTGTTCGGCCCCGACGTGAGGTAGCCGCCGCCGACGAACGCGCCGTGGCGCCACAGTTCCTGGACTGCGTCGCCCCACACCTCGTTCTCGCGCATCCCGGGCTTCGCGGCCTCTGTGATCCGCTGGAAGCCGGCTTCGCAGATGGCGGCGACCTGCCGGAGACACTCGATCTCGTCCTCAGTCTTGACCTTGCGGGCGTCCTCCATGACCGCGGTACAGGTCTCGACGTCCGTCTCGAGCCCCTCTCCCTCGAGGGCCTCGAGCAACCCGCGGTTGCCGACGTCGACGCCGAGTTTCTCGTCGGCGACGCCGTACTCGGCCGCCGCCTCGGCGACGCCCTCGGCCATCGTCTCGAGCAGGAACCGGCGCGCGGAGTCGCGGCCGGAGGCGCGGGGGACGTTCCCGAGTCCGGGACAGGCGTACCGGATGTCGTGGAGCCACGGGCAGTTGAACCGCTGGTTGCTCGCGTGGTCGGCCGTGTCCCAGTGGACGACGTCGCCCGCCTCGGTCAACAGGGTGTAGTGGTCGGCCCCGCTGCCGCCGGTCATCGCCAGCCCGGTCACGTACCGGATGTTAGGGTCCGAGAGCAGGAGCATCGCGCCCAGATCGGAGTCCCGGAGTCGCTCGAGGGCTCGTTCCTTGCGCTCCCTGCGGAGCCGCTGTGTGTCGATCCGCTGTTCCCAGTCGACGGCCCGGGTACCGCGAGTGCCCTCCATGAACGAGCGGTCGTCAAACGTCATGCGTACTCGTACCAATCGAACCGACGATCATAAATTGTGGTCCCCGACGTTTATTGTCCTGTGCGTGATATTCGCCTGTAATGTACAAGCACGTCGCACTCCTGGTCCGCCAGGACGGCATGTCCCACGGGGAGTTCGTCGACTACTGGCAGACCGAACACACGCCGATCGCGAGGGAGATCGAAGGCGTCGTTCGCTACCAGCAGGTGCTCCCCACCGAGCCGGAACACGCCGAGTTCGACGGGCTCGCGGAGCTGTACTTCGAGGACCTCGAGGACCTCCACGCCGCGCTGGGCAGCCCCGGATCGCGGGACTACGACCCGACGAAGGAGGTCGCCGCTCGAGCACGAGAGGACGTCGACAACTTCCTGGCGATCGACGAGCGCCCGCGGTTCATCGGCGAGGAGATCGTGCAGAAAGACGAGGTCGACGGCGATACCGACGGCCTCTACAAACACTCGGCGTTTCTCGTCCGTCAGGAGGGGATGAGCCACGAGGAGTTCGTCGACTACTGGCAGGAGAACCACACGCCCATCGCCCGCGAGATCGAGGGCGTCGTGAAGTACAACACGATCCTGCCGACGGACCCCGAGAACGCCGAGTTCGACGGCGTCGCCGAACTGTACTTCGAGGACCTGGAGAAGCTCTACGACGCGCTCGGCAGCGAGGGATCCCGCGACTACGACCCCGACAAAGGCAAGGCGAAGGAGGCCCGCGAGGACGTGGACAACTTCCTCGCGATCGACGAACGGCCGCGGTTCATCGGACGGGAGCGACTCGTGAAAGACGAGACGTGAACGAACGGCCACGCGGGACGGATCGCTGCTCGGCACGGCGTTCGAATAGCGGGAACAAGCTTTTGTAACGACGAGATAATCGGTACCGTATGGCAAACGAATCGACCCATCGGCCGGTCGAAACCGTCGAGACCGCGTTCGACCTCGTCGACGCGCTCAAGGAGCGCGACGGCGCGGGCGTCTCCGCGCTCGCCGACGAACTCGGGCTCGCCAAGAGCACGGTTCACCGGCACCTGCGGACCCTCGAGGAGCGCGGGCTGCTCGTCCGCGAGGGGGACGACTACCGGCTCAGTACGTGGTTTCTGGATTACGGCGTGCACGCTCGGAACCGCCGGCCGGTCGTCGAGGTCGCCAGACCGAAGGTGGACGAACTCGCCGCGGAGACGAACGAGAAGGTCTGGTTCGTGCTCGAGGAGCACGGGCTGGGCGTCCACGTCTACGGCGCGGAGGGGAAACACTCCGTCAAGACCCACGCCCGGATCGGTCGACGGACGCCGTTGCACCAGTTCGCCGCCGGGAAGGCGATCCTGGCGTTCCTCCGGGAGGAGCGCGTCGCCGAGATCCTCGACGAGCACGGATTGGCGGGCCAGACCCACAGGACGATCACCGACCGCGACGAACTGCTCGAGCAACTCGAGGCGATCCGCGAGCGCGGCTACGCGTTCAACCGCGAGGAGTCGGTCGCCGGCGTTCACGCGGTCGGCGCGCCGGTCAGGGAGGAGGACGGGACGGCGGTCGGCGCGATCAGCGTCGCCGGGCCCGCCAACCGCCTGCGGGGTGAACTATTGACCGACGAACTCCCGGACCTCCTGCTCGGGGCGGCCAACGAGATCGAGATCAACCTCGCCCACTCGTAGGACGAGGTCGGGGTCGGGGTCGAGGTCGGGGTCGGGGTGGGTCTCGAACGAGACGAACGACCGTCAGTCGATCGAGATTCCGCATTCCGCGAAGAACTCGTGGGCGTTCTCCCAGAGGATTTTCCGCTGAACCTCCTCGTCGAAGTCGAGTTCGGCGAACTGCTCGAGCCATGGTCCGGGCTCGAGCATCGGGTAGTCGGTGCCGAACATGACCGTGTCCGACAGCAGCGTCTTCGCGTAGTGAAGCACCTGATCGTCGATGTAGCGGGGCATCCACCCCGATAGGTCCATGTAGACGTTGCCCTTCTGCTGGCAGATGGCGAGTTGTTCCTTCTCCCAGGGGTAGGCGGGGTGGGCGATGAGAATCCGCAACTCGGGGTGGTTCGCCGCCACGTCGTCGATCAGCATCGGGTTGCCGTACTTGATCTTCAGGCCGCGACCGCCGGGCGAACACGCCCCGAGCGTCGAGTTGCCGCCGTGGAAGACGACGGGGACGCCCAGATCCTCGATGGTCGACCACAGGTTCTCGTGTTCCGGATCGGAGGGGTCGAACCCCTGAGCGATCTGCTGGAACTTGAACCCGGAGAGGTCCAGATCCTCGACGCAGCGGATCGCCTCCTCGACGCAGTCGTCCTTGAGCGGGTCGACGGAGCCGAACCCGATGAAGAAGTCGTCGTACTCGTCGCGTACCTCGGCGACGTAGTCGTTCGGGACGGGCGGGTTCCCGGTGTTCGTCTCGGCGTCCCACCCGAGCAGGACGGCCCGGTCGACCCCCGCGGCGCGGTACTCCTCGAGCATGTTCTCGTAGGTGTCGGTCTCGAGTTCCGTGCCGAATCTGTCGGCGGCGTCGCGCATCATCTGCCCGCCGGCGTCGTGGAGGAACTCGCTGGTCGGCTGGTGAGCGTGCATGTCGATGGCCCGCGGCTCCTCGAGCACTGAAGGCGAACCCATGGGCCGGGTTACGGTACGCTGATATATGTATGTTCACTGCTCGCACGGGACTGGGAGTCGGGAGTATGAAGTCGATTTCCACCTTACTAAGTATCGAAGTCCGAACTTTTGTTCGTATATTACGGAATCTAGTTATGAGGCCGGAGTTGAGATTCGCTATGATGATCGGTTCGTGAATCCGGATATCGGCCCTTCTGTGGCCTATTGAGCCATTTTCTGTTCCGACGGTTCGAACAACACTGATTGATATCATATTGGCCAAATTCGGCATCTAAGCCCCACCAAAATCGTTTTATTGTATTTATCGGATCATGGCTTCTCCGCTGCGGTAGATTTGTACCTGAATGAATAGTAGTATTCGAATCCGATACTTACTACAGCGGTCCGCCGAGACTATCCGACATGCTACCAGTCGAACTGGTGCGAAACGCTCGAGCCCCCAGCTACCGACCTCGAAAGCACTGGAGCGCCAATGCGCCGAAAAGTACTATCTGCGGCCGGTCGACTCGCTCCTCTCCCCGTCTCGAGGGTCACGTCCGCGGGCGTCGACCCCGTCCTGTCCCTGCTCCCGCTCTTCCGTCATCTCGTCTTCCGGCGACAACCGATCGTCTCCGCGGGAGCGAAGGGGGGCGTCGTCGGCTCGCGAGGGATGGATGTTGAAGTTCTTCCCCCGGTAGGGATCGGTCTCCGGATCGTAGGACAGCTCGCTGCGCTCGAAGAGGTAAATGAAAAAGCCGAACAGCGGGATCAGAAAGGTGATCGCGGCCCACTTCGCCTGCGGCTCGAGGCCGACTCTCCCGGCGTCGTAGT
Source organism: Halobiforma lacisalsi AJ5 (assembly GCF_000226975.2). Lineage (NCBI taxonomy): Archaea > Methanobacteriati > Methanobacteriota > Halobacteria > Halobacteriales > Natrialbaceae > Natronobacterium > Natronobacterium lacisalsi. The sequence continues at coordinate 567,701 of NZ_CP019285.1, forward strand.
AGGTGAACGCCGTCAGGCCGAGGTGCCAGGCGGCCGGGATCCCGACGATGACGGCCAACAGGAGCCTGCTCATACGCCCGCTACGGCTCGAGGGTACTAAACGACCGGCCAAACTGCGGGTGGTGGACCGCGAGTCGGGATCGACAGGCCCGGAACGGCCGTCTCAGTTGGCCCCGAACTCGATCGCCGCATCCTGACGCGACCACCTTTTGTCTCGGCCGATCCGCTCGCTCTGCTCACTCCGGCCGCTTCGCTCGCGAGCGGCCTCGCAAAACCTGGACCAAAAAGCCCAGAACGGTCGCCTCAGTTGACTTCGAACTCGATCGCCGCACCCTGGCCGAAGCCGACACACAGCGTCGCCAGGCCGAGGCCGCCGCCGCGCTTCTGAAGCTCGTGGATCAGCGTGACGGGGAGGCGCGCGCCGGACGCGCCGAGCGGGTGGCCGATCGCGATCGCACCGCCGTTGACGTTGAAGATTTCGGGATCGATACCGAGTTCGTCACGGGAGTAGATCGACTGGCTCGCGAAGGCCTCGTTCAGTTCGACGAGGTCGTACTCGTCGATGTCGCGACCGTTACGCTCGAGCAGGCCACGCGTCGCGGGCACCGGACCGGTCCCCATGATCGTCGGGTCGACGCCGGCGACGTTGTTCATGCCGACCTCGGCGAGGATCTCGAGGTCGTGCTCCTCGGCGAAGGCCTCGCTGGTGACCAGCAGGGCGGACGCGCCGTCGGAGATCTGGGAGGCGTTGCCGGGCGTGACGGTGCCGTCGGATTTGAAGACGGTCGGGAGTTCGGCGAGTTTCTCGGGGGTCGTGCCGGGGCGGATGCCCTCGTCCTCGGAGACGGTGCCGTCGTCGGTCTCGATCGGGACGATCTCGTCGTCGAAGCGTCCTTCCTCGGTCGCTTCGGTGGCGCGTTGCTGGCTCCGGGCGGCGTACTCGTCCTGCTGCTCGCGGCTGATGTCGAACTCCTCGGCGACGTTCTCGGCGGTCATCCCCATCTGGAGTTCGCCCATGTTGTACAGTTCGGCCATCCGGGGGTGGACGTTGTGGGTGTTCTCCCCCATCGAAACGCGGCTCATGTTCTCGACGCCGCCGGCGATGATGGCGTCGCGGTTGCCGGCCGCGATGGCGTCGGCCGCGGAGATGACCGCCTGCATCGAGGAGGCACACCAGCGGTTGATCGTCGTCGCGGGGACGCTCTCGCCGAGTTCCGAGAGGAGCGAAATGACCCGCGCCACGTTGTTGCCCTGCTCGCCGCGCTGCTGGGCACAGCCCCACATCAGGTCGTCGATTTCCTCACCGGAGAGGCCGGTCTCGGCGAGGATTTCGTCGATCAGCGGCACCGAAAGGTCCTCGCTGCGGACGTCCGCGAACGCGCCGTCTTCTTTGCCCTGTGGGGTTCGAACCGCCTTCGCGACGACTGGCGTCTGTGTCATATACTACCGAACATCCTTCACGGACTTAAATTCGGTCGAACTCGAGGTGATGCGCCGAGAGTTTACGGCCAACCCCACGCCTTGGGGTTGCCTGAAACGCGCGTTTCACCTTGCGCTACCGTATTAGTTCGACGTATCGTCCACGAAGATATGAGCGACAGAACGACGCTGATCGCTATCGCCTTCGCGGCGCTGCTCGTGGGGTCGGTCGTCGGTGCCGGCCTCGCGGGGCTGGCCGCCGACGCGAACGCCGCCGACTCGACGACAGCCGGACCGCTCGGCGACTCGAGCGAGGCGGAACTGACGACGTTCGCGTCCGAATCGGAGTTCGAGGAGTACTTCCGGCAGGACCGATCGCGGGCCGTCACGCTCGGCGGCCCGCCGGTCGTCCGCGGGAGCGACGACGTAGCCGACGACGTCGAAGTCGAAGAGGACGCGGCCGCCGGTGGCGCGCCCGACGACGCCGCCGACGAGGCGTACACGACCTGGACCGACGGGGCGACAGACGACCGCCGCCACTCCGAAACGAACGTCCAGGAGGAAGCGCTCGACGAACCGGACGTCCTGAAGACCGACGGGCAGTCGGTCTACTACGCCGACTACCGGTACACCTCGCGCTGGAGCGAGACGAGCGTCGTCGACGTCAGCAATCCCGCCGACCCCGAACCGGTCGCATCGATCCCGCTGTCCGGTGAACTGCTGCTCGTCGAGGATACGCTCGTCGTTCTCGGCGACGACGCGGCCGCCGGCTACGACGTGAGCGATCCGGCCGACCCGGAACAGGAGTGGCGCGAAGACCTCGGCGCGGAGATCGAGACGGCGCGGCTCTACGACGGCGACCTCTACCTCGTGCTCGTCGATCGTCCGGGTAGCGATCCGTGTCCGATCGAACCCTACGGCGACCGCGCCGTCGAGTGTACCGACGTCGTTCGCCCCGACGCGCCTGCTGACGCCGACGCGGTCTACACCGCTGCCCGGGTCGATCCCGAGACGGGAAGCCTCGAGAGCCAGGAGAGCGTCGTCGGCTCCCGCGGGCTGTCGGCGACCTACGTCTCCGAGAACGCGATCTACCTCTCCTATACCCGCACGACCTCCCAGTACGAACTGCTGCAGTCGTACGTGACGAGCGAGAACGGCTCCGCGCTGGTCGACGCCGAGACCCGGGAGCGGGCGGCCGCGCTCGAGGACCTCGACATCTCCGAGCGCGCGAAGGAGATCGAGATGCGCGAGATCATCGACGACTGGTTCGACCGGATGGACGAGACGGAACGGGAGAAACTCCAGCGCGAGTTCGACGACGGCCTCGAAGCCCACGTCGAGGCCCACCATCGGGAACTGACGACGACGGGCATCGTCCGCATCGGGATCGACGGCGACCTGCGCGCCGAGGAACACGGCGAGGTGCCGGGGACGCCGCTGAACCAGTTCTCGATGGACGAACACGAGGACCACGTCCGTATCGCGACCACTATCCCGCGCAGCCACGGCGTCGACTCCGAGAACGACGTCTACGTCCTCGACTCGGATCTCGAGATCACGGGCGAAGTGACCGGTCTGGGCGTCGACGAGCGGATCTACTCCGTGCGCTTCGAGGGGGACGAGGGCCACGTCGTTACTTTCCGAGAGATCGACCCGTTCTACACGCTCGATCTCTCGGATCCGACCGATCCCGTCGTCGAGGGTGAACTCAAACTGCCGGGCTTCTCGGAGTACCTCCACCCGCTCTCCGACGACCTCGTGCTCGGCGTCGGCCAGGAGGACCGCCAGCCGAAGGTGACGCTGTTCGACGTCAGCGACCGCGAAGATCCGGTCGAACTCGACTCGGAGATTCTGGAGGACGAACGCTACAGCGACGTGAGTCGAACGCACACCGCCTTCCTGCAGGACGAGGCCCACGACGTCTTCTTCGTCCCGGGAAGCGACGACAGCTACGTGTTCGGCTACGACGGCGGCGAACTCGAGGAGGTCGCCCGCGTCGACGTCGGCGGCCACGGGGCCCGGGCGATGTACGTCGACGACTACCTCTACGTCTTCGGCGAGGACGAGGTCGTCGTCCTCGACGAACGGACCTGGGAGGAACACCGACGGCTCGAGCTCTAACACGGACGACTATCCGTCGTTTCCGGTGCAATTGCGGGGCGGTCGTGGTTGGACCTGATGCGTCATCGAGCGACGATCAGTAGAGATGCGGACTGACACGGGTTTTATATCATCTATCGAGGGTGTCGGTAGAGCAGTAATGAATACACAGCGCAAATGCTGTGCGAGATCCAATTCAATTTGTAGCGGTAGTGAGCGGGATCAAGCGCACGCTCGGCGACGCGATACGTGCGCGAAGCTGGTACTGAGAGTGCCGTGAAATCGTTCTAATATCTGCCGTTTATAATATCAAGCGTGTCGTGAGCTAGCCAAATCCAACTCCATATGGCGATTCACCACAGACAAAGAATTCAATCTTTGACGATCTGTTCACGATATGTTGAAATTATCAATTGGTGATGGTTTTTGTAGCATGAACAATGTTGTGCGAGAAATGGCTTAAGGTGGGATTAGTGCAAAGGTATGCTTGTAGGCATGATAACCCCTGAGACACCCGGAAAGGATGAACTCGGTAGCGAAGAGCTGCTACGAACGATTTGTTCAGTTAATAGTACTGAGAATGTGATTATTGTGGGAGAAAGTTCCGATCCCGAAACCGAATCGTAGTTCCCGATGACCTTTTACCCCTCCAACCACAATGGTTATAAACGAAACAAATACACATGAATTATTTGAAACCTACAGGGATGGTAGTTTTCGGAATTATAGTTGTATATTTAGGATTTTCAATTGCTTACCCTAAATATTCATTTATAGATAGTACGCTGGGTGTTACTGGGATATCGATTGTCACTATATTGCTTATAACTGGACTTTTCATTATCATTAACGGATTCTTTTTAGGTATTGAATCAGCAATCAACTCTGGAGACGAATAATCTGATTAAAATAATCACCGAGAATTGGGATTTTTGCTGAGAATTAAGGGAATAGAGTTTTCAAAGAGGGAAAAACAAATGAAAGTGTATGCTATCTTTTACTCATCTAGATCCCATCGGCGGATGTTTTCCGAGAGCGTCTCTGAATTAGGCCAGTCACCGGCTCCTTCAGAAAATGCACAGGTGAGAGATACATCACAGATAGTAGTATTGTCAGGGTCTGTTATAAATACAGCAGGGTTCCCTAGTTTTTGCACCGTGTCTTCGTCTGCTCCTTCGATCTCATAAAGGGTCTTGATCGGGCCGTCATCTGCGAAGTTTGTTTCGTCGTACTGAGCACTTACATCTGTTGAACTAGGAGAGATAGTGACCTCTCCGTAAGGTCCTCCAGCGTCTGCACCAAAGGAAATCTCATCTACACTAACATTACCAATATACGTTGTGTTGTCTTCGTCTGGCCCCCAATCCGTTATGGTGGGAAGATCAGATGGTCCGTAAGGTGAAATCTCGCATTCCGTTTCGTAGCTGCTACCATCATAATTGCTGTTATCCATGTCGGATCCAGGTACCTGGGTACAGCCGATTGTACAGCCATATTCCTGGTTTTCTTCGTTTGTCTCTCTTCCTCCATATAGGGCAAATTCACCATTGAACTTTCCATAGTAGTCAAAGGGGAAAGCAATGCCCTCATCTTCGTCGCCAGATCCAACATCAGCTTCATCGACTGCGAAGAAAAGGGGATCTCCCCAACCGGGATCTGCGTCGACGACATCACCACTGTCGACCGTTACAATATTCTGTTCAAGTTCACTTAGAGCATCCCGAATATACCTCTGTCGCGCCTCTTCTGATGCATTAGATGGAATCCTAAACTTCCGCTCCCGTGGATACCCATTCTCAAATTGAAGAGAATATTCATATGACGGGTTCTGTGATACACTTAGCCGTATCGACAAACCGTTACAAGGTCCCACAAGTTTCACCCGCCGGGGAGGGGAATCCTTTTGCCGTCCGTTTGGCAATGGCCCTCCATGGACGGGAACGAGACGACGGATCGGTCCAATGCCGACAACCCGGGACCGGTGGATGCCGACGACTCGGGCGACGTAGACGATGAGTCGGCAGCTACGAACCCGGACGCGACCGAATCGGCAACCGAGAGCAGCAATGATTCGATGCCCGGCGTACCGGACCCCGAACCGCAGGACGACGACGTGCCGGAAGACGTTCAGAAGTACGCCCGCTTCAAGAAGATGGACGGGGCACAGTACGACCGGGTCAACGAGTTCCTCCGGGACCGCACGTACATCACGGCCCGTGAGTGGGCCATCGCCCGCCTCTGCTCGGACTTCCGGACCGAGACGGGCGTCGAGATGACCAAGATCGGCGAGAACCTGCCCGAACTCGTCCCCTTCATGACCGACACCTACACCCCGCAGGCGGTCAACCAGGCGCGGGCCTCCTTCGAGGAGAAAGTCCGGACGGCCGGCGCGACCTTCCTCTACGGCGCGATGTGTGACTTCTTCACCGCCGAGGAACTCGACGACGTCATGTACGAGTCGACCGAGGTCGCGAAGTTCCTGCTCGAGGTCGAGGGCGTCGACCTCTCGGTCGAGGAGGAACTCGAGGCCGAAGAGCGCATCTCGAGCGTGATGCGCGAGGTCCGTGAAGCGAGCGAGGAGTTGCGGGAGGAAGAAACAGAAGAGGAGAGCTAACCGTCGCCCACCGGTCGACGCCAGTCGATCCTATTTCGGGCGAAACGGCCCCGAAAGAGGACGTCACTCCTCGTTTCGCCAGCGTCGCACGTCCGCCTCCTCGAGGAACAGCGACGGATCCTCGTGGGAGAACGTGACCCACCGGTTTTCCTCGTCCGTATCCGCGCGGACGCGGAGCAGCAGTTCCTCGTCGACGAGTGCACGCTCGAGGACCGGCCGCGCCTCGCCGATCGAGTAGGCCAGCGGGAGACAGACCGCGGTCTCGCTCTCGCCGTCGCGTTCGACGACGATGACGAACCGGCGGTCCTCGAGGTCGGTTTCGTCGCTCGCGTCTCCCCCGGTCGACTCCGCCGGCCGGTAGTACACCTCCGCGTCGCCGAACGTCACGTCGTCGGCGTCGACCAGTCCCTCGAGCGGCTCGTACTCCTCGCGCGAGACCCGCGCCTCGAGGCCGGGTTGGGACTCGCCCCGCGGAGCGGAGTCGGTTCCTCCCTCGACGCCGTCGACGGCGGGGTGCGGTTCCGCCTCCGCGTTCGGCACCGGGTCCGCCGCGATCGGTTCGAGGACGAGCGCGTCCCAGCCGTTCTCGCGGTAGCGGTCGGCGATGCCGATGGCGTCCGCCCGCAGTTCGTCCCAGCGCGGATCCGACGCGGCCCGGCCGCCGTCGGAGCCGTTCCGGTCCGTCATCGCTCCCCCTCCAGCAGGTCGGCGGCGCTTCCTACGGGACTGTCGCCAGACTCCTCGCTCGCGTCCATGTGTGAGCTAACCACGGCGACCCTCGAAAACGTTGGTCCTTACGAGCCCTCGGTCTCGCCCGCGTCGAGCAGCGCGGCGACGGGTTCGACCGACGGCTCGAGATCGCCGACGAGCGCCTCCTCGAGCGCCGCCCGGACGACGTCGGGCTCTGCGGGGCCGCCAGCCGCGGCGATCGAGCCGACCGAGTCGGGATCGAACGGCACCCCGAGCGCGCCGTAGGCGGACTCGAGGACGGCCATGCCGGCCGCGATCGCGGCGTCCTGTCGGACCCGCTGGGCGATGCCGGCGACCTTCGCGAGCGCGGTCGGGTCGGCACCCCCACTGCTCGCCGTCGACAGCGAATGTGATCCCGGACAGAACGCGTCCGGGGGCTCGTCCCGCGCCAGCCGCTCTCGATCGAGCCCCGGGAGGCCGGCCAGCGCGCGCTCGAGGTCGTCGGTCAGCCGTTCGTACCGCTCGTCGGTTCCCCGTCGGAAGTCCTCGATCGGTTCGGCGCGGGCGAACGCTATCGTCGTCTCACCGTCGTAGGCGACCGCCCGGCCGCCGACGTCGCGCTCCACCGGCGGAAACCCTGCCTCACGCGCGGCCGCTCGAGCCCGGTCGTAGCCGTTGCATCGGCGATCCCGCCTGCCGAAGGCCAGTTGCCGGTGCGGCGTCCAGACGCGGACGGCGCGCTCGCCGCCGGTCGCGACCTCGAGCAGGCACGCGCTCGCCTCGCGGTCGGCCTCGATCGTCGGCCCGCGGCCCCGAAATACCCGCATGCGAGGGGGTTGGGGTCGACGGGACTAAACGCTCCCGACCCCGAGTCGCACGCGAACGCAGATGGACGCAGGCGTCACGCTCCCCGCGGAAGTGTTGTCCTGGTACGCGCGGTTCTCGCTGTACAATTCGCCGTATCGAGCCCACGACGGCGGCCGCGCGATCGACCTCTACCCCGGCACGCTCCGGGACGGCCGGACGACCGAGGCGCCGTGCCCCGTCTCGGGGACCGTCCGCGAGACGAAGACCGTCCGCGCGCCGCCGAAGTCGTACGCCCCGGAACACGACCACCTGATCCTGATCGACTGCGAGGGGCCAGCCGCGCTCGAGGGGCTCGTGGCCCGCGTGTTACACGTCGATCCCGCGGTCGAGGCCGGCGACCGCGTCGAGGCCGGCGAATCGCTCGGCGAACTCGTCCGCGCGGGGTTTTTCGCCCCCTGGGTCGACAACCACCTCCACGTCGGTCTCCGCCGGCCCGACCAGAACCTTCACCGGGCGTCGGGCTCGCTCCCGCTCGAGATCGGGGACGACGTCGAACTGCGGGCGCTCGAGTGGGACGGCACCGGAACTGTCGTCGAGACCGGGGAGACCTACGTCGTCCTCGATTCGCCGACCCACCCTGCGCCGGGCGAGGCGTTCGTGGGAGTTCGGGCGGATAGCGCCGGGATCCTCGACGGCGGCATCCCGCACTACGACGGCGGTGGGCTGCTCCGGGCCGGAAACGGGAACGGGGGCGAGGGTGCATCGATCTCGCTGAACGGTGACCGGCTTGGCACGGTCGGCGACGACGGGCGGACGATCGCCTGGGACGGGATCACGGTGACCGCGAACGGCGATCCGATCACGGGGCTGTCGACGTTTTGCGCTCGGGACGGCGACTTCGGCGCGAAACTGATCTGTCCCGACCGGTCGTTCGACGTCGGTGATCGGGTCACCGTACGGGTTCGCTCGAGCGGGACGAGCGACCGCTGATATTCCGCCTTATCCCTCTTGCAACGTCTCGCCGTCGACTACCCGGCCGACGAACAGCGGCGTCTCGGTCGGCCGGTCCCGGACGTAGAACAGGAACGGCCGGTCGACGGTCATCTCCGCCTGAACCGGCGGGCCCGACTCCGCCATGAGGACGGCCGTCGCGGCCGCGGCCTCGGTCCCCTCCTCGTCGACGTCGACGAAACTCTGGTGGAGGATGTCGTCGATCGCCAGTCCGCCGTCGCCCTCGACCATGCCGCCGAAATTCGCCTCGGAAGTGAATGCGCGTTTCATCCCCAACCGCTCGAGCGTCTCGACGAGGCTGAACTTCGATTCGATCCCGAACTTCGGCATCGTGAGGTCGACCTCGGAACGGGAAGTCTCCTCGAGCAGCGTCGCGAGCCGGTCGACGGTGAACGAGCGCTCGAACGACTCGAACTCGCCCTCGGCGGGGAGGACGACGACCATGCTCGTGTCGCCGTTGGCGTAGGGGAGTTCGACGAGCTGGTGGCCGTCGATCTCGGCGTAGCGCAGTTCCGCGCTCTGGGACATCAGTTCGACCTCCGTCTCGGTCCCGTCGATCCCGGTGAAGGGGCCGGGCTCGGTCGCGTCGGGATCGAAGTCGTGCTTCCAGGCCGCGAGGAAGTAGACGGCGTTGGTGAGCACGAGCCGCGTCGCCGTGGTCACCGCGTCCTCCGGGAGCAGGTCCTCGATCCGATCGTTCGTCCGGTCCTCGACCCACGCGTTGATCTCCTCGCGGGCTCCCTCTGGATCCCCCGCGAAGTCGACGACGTGCTCGCCAGCGCCGTAGTAGGTCTCGAGCAGGTCGAAGTACGCCTCGTCGAAGGGGTAGCCCTCGTCGGCCCAGACGGCGTTGGCGCTCGAGAGCTGGAACCCGAGGTCGCCGTCGTTTTCGTCGTCCTCGTCCTCTTCGGCCCACTCCGGGGTCTCGACCTCGGCCCCGTCATCGTTGCGGCGCTCGAACTCGTCCTCGAGCGCGCCGAACGCGGCGTGGAGGTCCGCACGGTCGTCGTCCCCGCTTCCCGCGAGTTCGTACCGCAGCGTCTCCGCCATCTCCGCGGCGGTCTCGTCGCGTGCGCTCGCGTAGGTCATCGCGAGCGCGACCGAGATGCTGTACGGCGAGAAAAAGAGGTTCGCCTCCGGTTCCTCCGACCGGAGTTCGTCGAGCGCCGCGAGCGAGAAGGCGACGTTCCCCCGCACCTGCTCGGCGAGGGCGTCCATCTCGAGGTCGTACTCGGATTCGGGGTCGGTGACCGGCTCGAGTTGCGGGAACTCGGGGGGCTCGTAGCCGTCGAAGCCGCCGTTCTCCGGGTCGGTACCGCTCTCGGTCTCGTCTCCGCCGTCTCGAGCGCTGTCGTCGCTCGTACAGCCGGCGGCCGCGGAGAGCACTGCACCGGTGAGCGCGAGGAACGTTCGTCGGCGGGCGGGGATGTCGGTCGACATCAGTTGAGTGAACCGACAGTCGACGCCTGTAAATGCTTTCTCCAGGGTGAAACGGACGTTTGACCGTTCCCGTCGCATCGTACGGACTGCTGTACGTCAGTTCCGACGCGACCGAAGGAGATCGCGGTCGCGCCGGGAAACCGGGACGGCGATCCGTATCAGTCCCGCGGCTTGACTCGCATCTCGATCGGGTCGAGCGGCCGGGTGGTGATGCTCACCGAGAGGTCGACGTCCGGATCCGAGACGAGTTCCGGCCGGTACTGGCGGGCGAGCGTCGCGAGGATCAACGTTCCTTCCACGAGAGCGAACTGCTGGCCGATACACCGCCGCGGGCCGCCGCCGAACGGGAAGTACGCGAACTGCGGCCGGTCCCCGTCGTCTCCGGCGAACCGTTCGGGCTCGAACGACCGCGGCTCGTCCCAGAACCGCTCGTCGCGGTGGATCGTCCACTGCATCGGCGCGACGGTCGCCCCGGCCGGCAGCGCGTACGAGCCGAGCGTGAGCTCCTCGGTGGTCTCCCGCGGGATCGAAGGCACCGGCGGGTAGAGCCGCATCGACTCGCGCAACACCGCCTCCGTGTACTCGAGGTCCGACAGGTCCGCGAACGTCGCGTACTCGTCCTCGAGGACGGCGTCGAGTTCCGCCGTGAGCCGGTCGAAGACCGACGGGTGCTGTGAGAGCAACAGCCAGGTGAAGGTGAGCGCGGTCGCCGTCGTCTCGTGGCCGGCGAAGAGAAACGTCATCAGTTCGTCCCGCAGAAGCCGTTCGGACATCGTCTCGCCGTCCTCGTCGGTGCCGGTCAGCAGCCGCGAGAGCAGGTCGTCGCGGTCCTCGAGGCCCTGCGCCCGGCGGCGTTCGACGAGGTCCTCGATGAGCGCCTCCATCTCGCGGATCCCGCGTTTGTACCGTCGCCACATCGGGATCGGGACCCACTTCGGGACCATCCTGGCGACCGGCTGCTTGGTCGGCTGGCCGGGTTCCTGGAGGTCCCGGACCGTTTCGGGGATCCCTCGCTCCTCGTACGCGATCTCCGAGCCGAACATCGACTCCGCGAGGATCCGGAGCGTCAGCGCCTTCATCTCGTCCTCGACGGAGACGACCGGCGAACCGGCCCAGTCGTCGGCGGCGTCGCGGACCGCGGCGGTCATCGCGTCGGCGTAGTCGGCGATCCGGTCCATGTAGAACGCCGGCTGGATCCGGCTGCGCTGTCGCTCCCAGAGGTCGCCCTCGCTGAGGACGAGCCCCTGTCCGAGCAGGTCGCCCAGGTCCTCCTGGCTCATCGTCGCCTTGCGGAAGCGGTCCCGATCCTCGACGAGGACCTGTTCGACCAGATCCGGGCGGTTCACCTGGTAGAAGTCGCCGATCCCCAGGAGCCGCAGACGGACGACGTCACCCCGGCGAGCGGCGGCCTCGAACAGGCCGTCCTGCTGGCGGACCAGCTGGTGGGTGTTGCCGATCACGGGCAACCCCTCGTACGTCGGTGGCTCCGTTTCGTGGACAGGCGCGCGCTCTCCCCCCGTCGTTCCCTCGGCTCGAGAGTGGTCGACCATACGAACGGTACGGCCGCAACCCCCTTCGGCGTTGTAGCTAGCCGTTGAGGTTCTTGAAGTACCGTCGGATCGAGGAGTTCGTTCGGACGGTCCACGAGGCCGGAAACGCTCGACAACCGGCTACTCGAGAAGCGCAGCGATAAAGACCCTCGCTGTCGGACGGGAGCGCATGACGGACGATCTGGAAGCGGCGATGGACGGCGGAACCGACGCCGGCCCCGAAGACGTCGCGGAGTTCCTCCAGTACTACATCGACGAACACCAGGAGTTCCTCTCGTGGATCGGGACGACGGTCGAGGACGTCGGCGCCGGGACGATGACGCTCGCAGTCCCCTACGACGAGAAATTGACGAACACGCGCCCGAACGGCGACGAGGGCCGCCGTCCGGACATCCACGGGGGCATCGCCGCGACGCTGATCGACACCGTCGGCGGGCTCGCGCTCCGGACCGAACTCGAGGACCCGTTCGCCGGCGGCGTCGCGACGATCAATCTCAACGTCAACTACCTGCGACCCGCGACGGGCGACCTGGTGGCGCGAGCGGACGTGATCCGCGCGGGCTCGAGCGTCGGCGTCAGCGAGGTGACCGTCCGGAGCACGACGCCGGACGGCGAGACCCGCGAGGTCGCGACTGGACAGGGTGCGTACCGCATCTTCCGCGAGTAGCGAAGCGTCGCGTTCGACCGATCGTTCTTTTCGCTGCTTCCGCCCGAGGTCGCCGACCCCACCTCCTGCGCGAACCCTACATAAACGGGGAGACGAACGTATTCGGTCGGCTTACTGAAAAGTAGGAATACGAGACGCCCCTAATATCACGGCTTATCAAGCTGAGAGTGTAACGAGCCGAGACTCGCACAGCAATCAAAATCCAGACACATAATATATCAACGATGTCCGATACTACGCCGACCGACGACCGAGACGCGATCGATTCCGAGACGACAGCCGAAAAGCGGGATCCGCTGTTCTCGCGGATTCCCCGCCGGGACTTCATGAAAGCGGGTGCGGCCGCCGGGGCGATGGGATCGCTGGCCGGCTGTACCGGCCTGTTGAGCGACGACGACGACGATCTCGCCGCAGCGGGCGACGTCGATTCCTACGTCCCGCCGGGCGAGCACGACGACTACTACGCGTTCCTCTCGGGTGGCCACTCCGGCGAGATTCGCGTCTACGGGATCCCGTCGATGCGCCAGTTGATGCGTATCCCGGTATTCGGCCGGGAGAGCGCCCGCGGCTACGGCTACGACGACCGTACCAGCGAGATGTTAGAGGACGCGGGCGGCTATTCGTGGGGTGACACCCACCACCCGCGCGTCAGCCAGACCGACAACGACTACGACGGCCGCTGGGCGTTCGTCAACGACAAGGCCAACGGCCGGATGGCCCGTATCGACCTCGAGTACTTCGAGACCGACGCCATCGTCGACATTCCGAACCAGCAGGGAACCCACGGGGCGTGTTGCCTGCTGCCGGACACGAAGTACGTCTTCGGCGTCGGCGAGTTCCGCGTCCCGATGCCCAACGACGGGCAGGACCTCGACGACCCGGAGAACTACACGTCGACCATCGCCGCGATCAACCCCGAGACGATGAACGTCGAGTGGGAAGTGCTGGTCGACGGCAACATGGACAACGGGGACGGCAGCAAGCAGGGGCGGTGGTTCTTCGCAACCGGCTACAACAGCGAGAGCGCCACCACCGAAAGCGGGATGTCCGCCTCGGACACCGACTGGGTGAAGGCCTTCGACGTCCCTGCAATCGAAGACGCCGTCGAGGCCGGCGAGTACGAGGAGATCAACGGCGTCCCCGTCGTCGACGGCACTCGCGACAGCCCTCTGAACTCCGGGGACCGACCGATCGTCCGCTACGTCGACGTCGCGAAGAGCCCACACGGCGTCAGCGTCACGCCGGACAACCAGTACGCGATCGCAAGCGGCAAACTCGACCCGACCGCGACGGTCATCGACATCGAGCAACTCGCGGAGGTCGACGACCCCAACGACGCCATCGTCGCCCGGCCGAGCCTCGGGATGGGGCCGCTGCACACTGCCTACGACGGCCGCGGCCACGCCTACACGACGCTGTTCATCGACTCGCAGGTCGTCAAGTGGGACATCGAGGAGGCCGTCGAGGCCTACCCCGACGACGAACCCGAGGACGGGGACCAGGAGTCGCCCGCCGTCGTCGAGAAGATCGACGTCCACTACAACCCCGGGCACCTGATCGCCGCCGAGTCGTACACGGCAGACCCGCAGGGCGACTGGCTGATCTCGCTGAACAAGCTCTCGAAGGATCGGTTCCTCCCGGTCGGGCCGATGCACCCCGAGAACGACCAGCTGATCTACATCGGGGACGACGAGGAAGGGATGAAACTCGTCAAGGACACGCCGTCCTACGCCGAGCCCCACGACGCCTCGATCGTGAGCGCGGACAAACTCGATCCCGCGAAGGTCTACGATCCCGAGGACTACGACGAGGAGTACATCGAGCCGGACGCCTCCGATATCATCCGCGAGGACGGCCACGTCCACGTGAAGATGCACTCCCAGCGCAACGAGTTCGGCTTCCAGGAGGTGACCGTCCAGGAGGGCGACGAGGTGACCTTCACCGTCACGAACATCGAGCAGACGCCCGACGTGCTCCACTCGCTGGCGATCCCGGAACACGACGTCAACATCAAGCTCGCGCCACAGGAGACGCGCGAGGTGACCTTCACTGCCGACGAACCCGGCGTCTACTGGATGTACTGTGCGTTCTTCTGTAGCGCGCTCCACCTCGAGATGCGCTCGCGACTGATCGTCGAACCCGCGGAGTGATCGATTCATGACCACGATCCGGCCCACACTCAGGCGGCTGTCCGAACTCCGGCGCGCCCTGACGCTGACAGCGGCGGTGCTGTTCGTCCTCGCGCTGACGATGCCGGTGTGGCGAATCACGTTCGAGGCACCGCAGTACGTACAGACGCTCGTCGTCGAACTCTACGCCTACCCGCGGATCGGCGGCGACTACGTGGAGGTCCACTCGCTGAACAAGTACGTCGGGTTCTACTACCCCGACCCGGTGTACGTCGACCCCAACTACGACGTCCACGAGAAAGCGATCGCGGTCCCCGAGTGGGTCCTCGGCCCGGTCGCGTTCGTCGGGACGGCAGTGGTGGCTGCGGTCGTCTCCGTGCTCCCGGAAGAGAAGATCCAGCGCGGGTTGGCCGCCCTGTTCACCGGGACGGTCGTGGTCTTCGCGGCGATGGCAGCGATCATCCAGTATCGGCTCTACCAGGCCGGCCACACGCTCGACCCGGACGCGCCGCTCAACGGCGTCTCCGGCTTCACACCGCCGCTTCTGGGGAGCTACGAGGTCGCCAACATCAGCGGGAACGCCTGGTTCGGTCCGGGCGGGTACCTGCTGATCGCCGCAGTCGTCCTGCTTGCCGCCGCGTTCCGGCTGCGGGACTCGAGGGCGACCGTCGGCGACGGGCCCGCGCTGGTCCGCAGTAGCTGGCGGCGGATCCGGGATCGAGTTCCCGGCGTCGGTAACGGTGGTTCCGGGAACCGACCCGACCCCGACCCCGACCCCGATCCGGACGACCGCCCACACCTCGAGACAGACGGGGGTTCGCGCCGTGGATCCGGAGTCGACGCCGATCCGAACCGAACCCCACCGAACACGCCACCGAACGCAGCCGAGGACCCCGAGAACGAGCGCGACTCCCTGCCGAAACCGGACGGTGATCCGCCGTGAACGAACGCTACTTCGTCCTCGTCGCCGCGGTCGTGCTCGTCGTCGCGGTAGCCGGCGGCATCGTCGCCGCAAGCGACGACGGGGCCGACGACGAGACCGTCGACGACTGGCGGCCGGACGTGCCCGACGTCCGCGACGTCGAGGAACCCGCCGGCGACGGCGTCGCGACGGTCGACGGCCAGGAGTTCGACTCCGCGCAGGCGGCCGTCGACGCCGCCGAAGCCGGCGATACGGTCGTCCTCGAGGGGCAGTTCGAGGAACGTGTCACCGTCGACACCCCCGGCGTCACGCTCGAGGCGGCCGAACGCGACGGCGCGGTGATCGACGGCGGCGAGGAGGGAACGGTCGTCGAGATTCGGGCCGACGACGTGACCCTCGAGAACGTCTGGATCCGCAACTCCGGCTACGACAAGAACGTCGACGACAGCGGCGTCCTCGTCAACGGCTCGGACGCGACGCTGTCGGCGCTGCGAGTGACCGACGTCGCCTTCGGCGTCTGGATCGGCGACGTCGACGGCGCGACCGTCGAGGACACGCTCATCGCCGGCCGCGAGGACGTCGAGACCTCACAGCGGGGCAACGGCATCCACCTCTGGGAGACGACCGACGCCGAACTGCGGAACAACGCGATCACGACCGTCCGCGACGGCATCTACTACCAGTGGGCCGAGGGCGTCCACGCCGAGGGCAACGCGATGTGGGACATGCGCTACGGCGTCCACTACATGTACTCGAACGACAACGTCCTCGAGGACAACGTCGCCTTCGACAACGACGTCGGCTACGCGCTGATGGTGTCGTACGAACTGACGATGCGGGACAACGTCGCGGCGAACAACGACGGCACGAGCGGCCACGGCATCCTGCTCAAGGACGTCGAGGACAGCACGGTCGTCGGCAACGAACTCGTCGGCAACGGTAACGGGCTGTACGTCTACAACGCCCAGGACAACCGCCTGGCCGACAACCTCCTGCTCGAGAACGACGTGGGCGTCCACATCACCGCCGGTAGCAGCGGCGAGGTGGTGACCGGCAACAGCTTCATCGCCAACGACGAAGCGGCCTTCGCCGAGACCAACTCCCAGACGAGCTGGAACGATACCGACCGGGGCAACTACTGGGCCGACGCGCGCCCGGTCGACGTCGACGGCGACGGAATCGGCGACACCCGATACCGCCCCGCCGGCACCGTCGAACGGCTCGTTCACGAACGCCCGCAGGCGGCCGCCTTCGCCGAGAGCCCGGCCTTCGACGCGGTGCGGATGGCCGAGAGTTCGTTCCCGGTGCTCGAGTCGCCCGGCATCGTCGATCAACGACCGCTCGCCGAACCGGCCCACGACAACTGGAGGGACTACTATGAAGATCACGATCACTGACCTACGGAAGCGGTACGGCGACGTCGTCGCCCTCGACGGGCCCTCGTTTGCGATCCCGTCCGGGTCGACGTTCGGCGTCCTCGGAACGAACGGCGCGGGGAAGACCACCCTGTTCGAGCTCCTGGTCGGCCACGACGAGCCCGACGACGGCACGATCGAGGTCGGCGACCTCGACGTCCAGGAAGCGGGCCACCGGGTGCGCGAACGGGTGGCGTTCCTGCCGGAACACGCCGGCTTCCCCGACGCGATGACCGGCCGCGAGGTGCTCGCGGTCCACGCCCGCATCCGCGGGCTCGACGACCGCGAGCGCCGGATCGAAGAGGCCCTCGAGACCGTCGGGCTGGCCGACGCTGCCGACCGCGCGGTCGAGGGCTACTCCAACGGGATGGGACGTCGGCTCGGACTCGCTGCAACCCTGCTTCCGGAGCCGCCGGTGCTCGTGCTCGACGAACCGACGGCCGGACTCGACCCCCGCGGCGTCGCCACCTTCCACGAGATCATCGAGCGGATCGGCCGCGAGACCGACGCCACCGTCGTCCTCTCCTCGCACGTGCTCGGGGAGGTCGAACGCCTCTGTGACGAGGTCGCGATCCTCCAGGACGGCCAACTCCGGGCCGCCGGCCCGGTCGACGAGTTGCGGGCCGATGCAGGCGACGGCGTCACTGTTTCCATCCACCCGGCCGCGGGCGCACAGGATAGACTCCTCGAGGCGGTCGGCGAGTGGGCCGACGCGACAGTCACCGTAGCTGCAAACGGCACCGCCGGGGAAACCGAACCCGTCGAGGTCGTCTGTGACCGCGAGACGGCCTTCGATCGCCTCTCGGCGCTCGAGGGCGACCTGATCGAGCGGTTCGAGGTCCGGGAGCCGGGTCTCGAGGCGGCGTTCCACGACGCTATCGCGGGCGAGGGCAACGGGGCCATCGCGGATGACGAGGACCGATCGACCGCGGAGGTGACGGCGCGATGACCGACGGCAACCTCGATTCCGATTTCGATTCCGATTTCGATTCCGATTCCGACCACGCGGTCCAGCCCGACGGCGGCTACGGCACGGCTCCCGCCGCCGCTCTCGAGAGCGAGACGGGCCGGGAAACGGGTTCGGGCGTCTGGTACCGACAGCTGCTGGTCGTCGCGGAGACCGAGTACCGGCTCGCGGTCCGGGGCCGGTGGGCGATCGCGCTGACGGCTATCTTCGCGGCCTTCGCGCTCGGGCTGACGACGTTCAGCGGCTCGAGCGTCAGCCCGCAGGGGTTCGAACGGACGGTCGCCAGCCTGGCCGTGCTCGCGGTGTATCTCGTCCCGCTGGTCGCGCTCGCGGTCAGCTACGACGCCGTCGTGGGCCGCGAGGAGAGCGGCTGGCTCCAGACGCTGTTCGCCCTGCCGGTCGACCGCGCCTGGCTCGTCGTCGGAACGGCACTCGGGCGAGCCGTGGTCCTCGCGAGCGCGACGATCATCGGCTTCGGCGTCGCGGGCGGGTTCCTCGTACGCGAGCACGGGCTCGGCGGCGCGGACGCGTACGTGATCTTCCTGCTTGCAAGCGTCGGACTCGGGCTCGCCTTCCTCGCGGTGGGTGTCCTGGTCTCGACGCTGGCCCGTGAGAAAACCCACGCACTCGGGCTCTCGCTTCTGGTCTGGGCGTGGTTCGTCCTCGTCCACGACCTGCTCGGGCTGGGGCTGATCGCGGCGCTCGATCTCTCGGAAACGGCAGTGTCGGCGCTGTTGCTCGCCAACCCGACCGGCGTCTTCCGGGCGCTCGTGCTCGGTTCGCTGGGGGCCAGCGGCGACGCCGGGTTCGCAAGCATTCTCGCCCAGTCGGGGCTCTCGACTGGCGTGCTCGCGGCCGCACTGCTCGCCTGGATCGTCCTGCCGGTCGGGATCGCGGCGCTCGCGATCAGGAGGCGGCGCCTATGACGGGCGACGGCTGGACCCGCAGGCGGTTCCTCGCCGGCGGCGCCCTCGCGGCAGCCTTCGCCGGCTGTCTGGGCGACGACGGCGACGACGCGGAGCCGCCGGCGGAGCCGATCGATCTGACCGAGGGCCAGGCCTGTGACGTCTGCGGGATGACGATCGTAGACCACTACGGCCCCGCTGGACAACTGTTCTACGCCGACGGGAAGCCCGACGACCGCGACGGCCCCGCCTGGTTCGACAGCGTCACCGAACTGGTCGCCTACCACGAGGGACGTAGAGAGCGCGGCTGGGAGCTTCGGGAGGGGTTCGTCACCGACTACTCGACGGTCGACTACGACCTGCTCGAGCGCGACGACGGGGGCGACAGCGAGGGCGAAAGCGAGACGTACATCTCGAGTCACGCTTCCCGCGAGGCGTTCGCCGAGGTCACGGCCGTCGAGTACGTGGTCGGCAGCGACGTCTTCGGTGCGATGGGCGAGGATCACCTGCCGTTCTCCGACAGTGACGAAGCGGCGGCGTTCGCCGAGGAACACGGTGGCGACGTCATGTCGTGGGAGGAATTGCCGTCGCCGAACGCCTGACGGACGACGATTCTCGAGGGACGACACTCGACGCTGGGCGCTTGCCGTTCAACTCGAATCCGGGTCCGGGTCAGGGTTCGGATCCGGGTCAGGGTTCGGGTTCGGAACCGCTTCGTCGCGGTCGGCCGATACGCCACGAGCGCCGAGCCAGAGCCGTCCATGAACGAAACACCCGACCCCGGCGACGACGAGAAAGTAGAGGTAGATCACCGTTTCCACGTGTGCGGGGACCGACTCCAGGGCCATACGGGCGTTCACGGACGGAACGGCGATAGCCCCGCGGCTGTACGATTGTACGCCTGAAGTGGGGCCGGGTCAGTCGGTCGTGACCATCCAGTACCGGATCCCCAGATACACCAGGATCAGACCGAAGGTACCCGCATACAGCGTCGCGCCGCTCGAGGCAGCGGCGACCAGCGCGACGGCGTTCAACGCGATGCCGACGATGTACATGGTACGGAGCCGGCGAGAACTCGAGTTCATGCCGAACGGTTCGAACGCGAAGGTAAAAACCCTCGTTGCTCGGATTCGGATTCGGATTCAGTACTCCACCCCGGTGATCGTTCCGATCCCTCGTTCGGTCGTGGACTGATACGGTTTACTAGCTCTGGTGTACCGCATGACTGCGTAGACTTTGACCGTCAAAACTCAGTACCTCACAAATCAGCCTCAGCTAACTGGCACTGAAGCGTGATTTACCGACAAATCAGAGTCTACTCTACTCTCTGTAGATCCACCCGACGACAAGAGACGAGAGGCTGTCGCAGTCGGCAATCAGCCGCCGACGCGACGGTGTTGCCACTGGTCGATGGGGCGTCCTCGGTCACCGGGGAAAGCAACCATTCGGTGGCCGGTTTGCGGGGTCAGCCCGACGCATCGCGAGGGCCGTCCACGCTGCCGAGTCACCATGTCAACCAACTCTTCGAACGGCCACCACCAGAGGCGACGTCCGCCTCGGCGAGGCGTCGCCATATACTCCCAGTGCAGACCTCAGACGTTCTGAATCAGCAGGCTGTGTACGACGAACAACAGATGTCTCGTGGGATCTTGCGTCCTCGAGATGATAGTCGCCCGGAGAGACGGTAGCTCGCCCCGATACCGAAACGTTTGCTATAGTGGGATCGGACCTGTCGTGGTTCATCGACAAACAGCGCGTCAACGGCGTAGCCGTGACGCGCCACCCAGTGCTTACTATACCGCCCGTTTTTGTAAGTACAACCAATTATTACTGGAAATTCTGCTCTGTTGAATATCGACCTACGCTCTTGTGTAGCACTTTGTTGATCGCTCTTCCGTAGGAGATTGTTGATACGTTACTCCGCCCAGAGAGCGAACAGCAATCACCGCGTAGAGGGGGAGACGGGTCGAGTCTTGGACTGTCGGTCAGACGGGAGAATCGCAAGAAGGCTCTCAGCAACAATGTGCTACACAAGAGCGTGACGAACAGTATCCCGACGAGCGATCACTCCGGATCGACTGGCATGAACTCGAGGCATGGGACGGCTCAGTCGCCGATGAGTTCCTCCGGAAGCCCGATCGAATGCGACAGTTTGCGGCGGCCGCGTTGAATTGACTTGACGAGGTGTCGATCGTCGGAGTCAACGTCCGCATCTACAACCTCCCCGATCGCCAGACCGCCCGCGTCGGGAAGTACTGAACACGGCAACTTGGGCACCTCCTCTCCGTTCGCGGTGAAGTCGTCGATATGGAGGGGGTAACGCCGTACGCGGAGGAAGCCGCGTTCGAATGTCCGCTCTGTGGAAAACTGACACGAATGCCACGGATGTAACACTCCAAGCCCGGATTCCGGTTCAATTGAAAGCAACCTGTATATGTACAGGCTACGTGTTAGATTTGAGGATAACCACAATTGTAATAGGTATATATAAGTATTTTGAAAATCTTTAGACAGAGTTATTAGCTGATCATGACATTCAGCACTTTCTCAGCAGCCGCAGCAGCATACGCTATACTATCAATGCTGTCTTCAGGTCCGTAGTGAATTCCAGCAGCAAGGACTTGTCCATCGTTATCAGGATGATTAATAAAGTATGGACCACCAGAATCACCATTATCTGTTATGTGGTCGTCTGTCTGAAAGTAGGCCCGCTCTTCGTCAACTCGGGTATTGAAGTCATATATTGTGCTTGAACATCTTCCAGAGCGAGTTCCTTGTCGACAGATTTCTTTTTCGTCTTCGGCCATATCTTCTAATTGGTCAAGGGCTACTGTACCAACGACTGGTTCGTCGTATCCTCCATCCCCATCCGCAAGGCGATAATCGGTTCCTACGCTCCGTGCTACTGAGAATGAAGCTACGTCTATATAGAATCCATAATCATCATCAATAGAGAAATATGCTGCATCTGTGACATCTCCAACATAGTTTGAATATGACGGTTGATAAACTGGATCTCCTACCATATCTGAAGAATCATCATGGTCATCAGTTGCCATAATATGTGCAGAGGTCAAGAATCCCCAATCATCTGTGGATGAACCAGGGTCATAAATTCGGAACGCATTACTAGCATGAAGCGGGTCTCCTTTTTTGGCAATAGAGGTTCCTGCTGGGACTGGATTGGTTTGGTAAATGTCGTTATAGTGATCACGAGAACTCCGCTTAGCACATCTATGTCCCGACCTATCACACGCGTTTGGTTTCCTTCTTTCTGACTCATAAATCACTGGTATGTTTTCGATGCCTCTCTCAAAATTCAATTCGCTAGAACTAACAGTACCGTCAACAGCAGTAGGGAGTTCATTAAATACTTCCGATGCAGATAATACAGTATTTTCTTCATCAGGCAATTCCTCGGATCTTCTTTCTGCAATCCATTCGTCATATGTTACTTTTATAACTCTTTCACGATGATGGCCGTTTGTTCTATAGGATACTGTTGGACTTGCAACATTATGGGCTCCTATTTTTTCGAGGCGCTCTGCTACTTTATCAAGAGCATCGTTGGCGCTTTCAATACGAACCCATTTGTCTCGTGATATCGTATGATAAATTGTCGTCCGCTCTGGAGGTGAATCAGTCGGGTCTGGTTTATTAGGGTCTAATTCGTTGTGATCTTCCCGAACGTAGCCGGTTACTCGTGGCACCTCCTTAGTTGGATCATTAGTGAGCTTAGCTAGAGTATTTTGTGAAATTGTACTGACGACTCCACCTGAAAGACCGAGTCCGGCAAGTACTTTCGTGAATCGTCGACGGCCCATTCTCTGCAGTTTATCGCTACTAACCATATCCAAAGGAAATTTACTCAATCCAGCCATTTATATTTTTGTCTATTATAAAATTAGGTTTAAATAGATCAGTAGGTACATACTATGGGCTAGAGGGGGTCATAGAAAGATTATCACACCAAAGAGCAGGGTGAACGCTGAGGTGGCATGTGCTCAGCGACCCTCCAAGATGATCCTTCGGTAGAGTCGTTCTTCAATGGGTAGAAACACTAACGCTATTTGAACATCTCTCCTTCGTGTCTCTCAGAGAGTTCGACGTGTTCGCCCCGGCGGAGACGGGCGAACACGAGACCACGAACCACCAGATCTGATACGTGGCTTTCTTCACTGCTACTACAAGGACATCTACGGGATTCGGCCCATTGAGCGAAAGATTCACAATACGGTTGTCTGGCTCAGTTGTGGCTTCGATCGACCGCCGTCGAGAGACGCGGTCGATCGGTTTCTCACCGATCTCGAACACGTTGTTGACGACCTCTTCGGCAGACCCGTCGAGCAGGCCGCGGCGCGCGGCCTGCTCGACTTGACCTACTGCATCGATTCGACCGATGTGAGAGCGATGCCTGCCGACCAAGATGCATCAAAATGCTACGGTCCCATAGTTGATGAGTACTACCAGAGCTACGGCTGTACGATCATCTCGACCGAACAAAAGATCCCGATTGCAGCCGAGTTCACCGAGAACAAATAAGCGCCAGAAGAGACGGCGATGCGCGTCACACGTGACGCGCTCGCCGTCGCCAAGCCGGTGTAGATCCTCGGTGACAGAACCTACGACACGCTCGACTAGCACGACCCCCTCTGGGCTACCCAAAGATTGATTCTTCAGGAGTTTAGATGGGCCATATGGAACGCCGGAAATTACTATTGGCATCTACGCCGAATCTACTAGTTCCAGTAACAGGATGCCTTAGTAACAGCAATAATAAGACAAAAACCAATAAAGATAATAATAAAAACAAAAATGAAGAAATAAACAAGAAAGAAGATGACTTTCGGGCAGCAGTCTTTATCATTCAAGCAGTCATTCCTGTTCCAGATGACGCTACAATACTATCCATAAAGGAGACTGAGATGTTTGATCTAAATACCGTAAAAAATGGAATGTCTACCGCTGCTAAAAAGAGAGAAGAGTTCATTGAAGAATACTATGATGAAAGCCATGAGCATGATTATTGGATCCGTGACATACATGTAGTCCGAATCAAGAACTCTAACGAATACGACAACATAAGGAATAAATATGATAACTTGCCACGAAATGATGATAGCGAAGAGATGCCTACAGGAGTATATGTTCGATATGAGGATGAAGTATATGTGATTGAACTCGTAGAAGAGCACTAATTATAGAAACGCTCTTCTGTAGGAGATTGTTGATACTGTCCAGCTGCCGGTGTGGAATCGAAGAGAGCAAGGACACCGTGTTAGCGGTGTCCGTTAGGCATGATTCCGCTCGATGTGTTTGGATCGGAATCGGTCGCAGCGGACCTGTTCGAGCAGGTTCGCGGCGCGACGCTCCGAGACGAATGTCTTGAGTGGAATCATGCTTTCGTCGGGTGGCGCGGACGCGCCACCCTTGCCCGCTACGACTTTTAGCTACAGCTATGGGCTGACCAACAATTCTCTACCCATGAGCGTTCAGCAGACGACTTTTGCCATAGTTCGGATAGATCGTATCTACTTCGATCACTGCTTGCCCTGTATTGACCGTTCGGCGAGCAATCGGTGGGTGGGTGGGTATGCGAACTAGAGGGTGTCATAGAACTCTTCTCACACCGTGATGATGGTGCTTCCCGGATTGTCTCCGCGTTCATAGTTGGTGATGGCGACCACGAGGCGCAGACAGAGTGCGAGGAACACCTGCGCTCGTGCGTGGACGCGGCCTCGGGCGTGCGTTCGCCCGAGGCCGCAGTCCTTGACTGATTCGTTGGTTCGTTCAACCCCCGTACGGCGGTTGTACGTCTCATCCAACGTGGATTGCTTCAGTTGAACGTCTTCGCTGTGTTCGTCGATGCGGTCTTCGACTCTGTACTCGATATCTTTCGGCTCGTCGGTGTTTCGCGCGTTGTACGGAGCGACTGGCACGACCCCTGCGGCCAGCAGGTGGTCGTGCCAGTCGAGCGTGTCGTAGGCGCTGTCTCCAAGCATCCAGATCGGTGTGGAGACGGCGAGCGCGTCACGCGTGACGCGCATCGCCGTCTCCTCTGGCGCTTGCTTACTCTCTGTGAACTCCGCCGCAATCGGGATCTTTTGTCCGGTCGAGACGATCGTACAGCCGTAGCCGTGGTAGTACTCGTCGTCGGTTGGATCGTAGCACTTCGACGCGTCTTGATCGGCAGGCATCGCCCTCACGTCAGTTGAATCGATGCAGTAAGTCAAGTCGAGCAGGCCGCGGCGGGCGGCCTGCTCGACGAGTCGGCCAAAGACCTCGTCAACGACGTGTTCGAGGTCGGTGAGAAAGCGATCGACCGCGTCTCTGGACGGCGGTCGATCGAACCCACAGCTGAGCCAAACAACCGTGTTCCGAAGCTCTCGCTCAACCGGACGAATCCCGTAGATGTCCTTGTAGTAGCAGTGGAGGAAGCCACGCATCAACTCTGGTGGTTCATGCTCTCGTGTTCGCCCCGTCTGCGCCGGGGCGAACACGTCGAACTCTTCGAGAAACTCGAAGGAGAGGTGCTCGAACAACGCTAGCGTCTCGGTCTCCGCGACATTGAAGAACGACTCTACCGAAGGATCATCTTGCAGGGTCGCTGAGGCCATACCATCTCAGCATTCACCCTGCTCTTTGGTGTGGTAATCGTTCTATGACACCCTCGAACTATTCTATGACAGCCTCAACTACTAGTATATCCTATGAGTCGCGATAGGTGCACTGGAGCAACGCCCGTCGGACGTGTCCCGTTACGAATCGGTAGAAACGAGTCGGCCCGTACACGTACCCAGACGGCACCCTGGAAACTCTCCCGTCGTACCACTGGTGGCCGAACCATCGCATAGCAGCAGAGGCACCATGTGAAGTAACGAGGGACGGTTACGATCCCCCGGCGTAGCGAAGAAATACGCCGGCCGCTCACAGATAGTCAATGGTTTTCAGTTGCTTTCTTAGGTGCCTGGAACCGGAGATGGTTATATTAGTGGAGAGACGGGAGTTATCCTATGCTCACTCCCCACGCGCCCGGAAACGGACAGCCGGGTCGTCGCGCCGTCCTTGCGACCGTCGGCGGCCTCGCGAGCATGGGTAGTCTAGCCGGCTGTCTCGGGAGTGACGCTGACGCGCTAACCGTCCTGTCGGCAGGGAGCCTCGTCACCACCTTCGAGGATCACGTCGGCCCGGCGTTCGAAGCAGAAACGGGCATCAGCCTCCACGGCGAATATTACGGGACGAACGCCGTAATGCGGATGGTCGAAGACCGAACGAAACACCCCGATGTGATCGTCAGCGCCGACTCGAGGCTGCTCCGTGATCGGTTATACGACGAGTTCACCGACTGGGACGTCGAATTTGCAGCAAACAGTGTCGGGATCGGGTACAACCCGGACACCGAGTTCGGGCAGGGGCTAGATGCGAACGAGGCGTGGTACGATCTCGCTCCGGAAACTGACGAGGGAGACATCGCGATCGGCGATCCGGATCTCGATCCGCTCGGCTATCGTGCCGTGCAGGCGTTCGAACTGGCCGAAGCGGTACACGACCTCGAGGGGTTTCGAGAGGAGATGCTCCGGTTGGTCTACAAAGAACCCGAAGAACCGCAACTACTGGCGGGCGTCGAAAGCGGATCGCGCGCGGCGGCCATCATCTACCGGAATATGGCCGTCGATCACGATATCCCCTTCCACGAGTTCCCGCCGGAGTACAATTTCGCCGATCCCGGGATGGCAGCCCAGTACGCGGCCGCAGAGTACACGACGGACGAAGAGGGGTACACCGCAGAAGGCCGACCGGTGCTGTACAGTGCGACGGTCAACGACGAGGCGGACGAAGCGGATGGGGGGCACCGACTGATCCAGTTTCTCGTCGACAACCCGGAACTGCTCGTCGAGGCAGGGTTGACCGTCGGAGACCGACTCCCGCGTCCCGCTGGAAACGTTCCCGAACGAATCGAGCTATGAGTGGTACCGACGCCCTTCCGATACGCCGGTCGAATCGAACGGTGGAGTTACTGGTCCCGGCTCTCCTCGGTGGACTGATTCTCGCGTACTTTGCGCTCCCGTTTGTCGCCTTTCTCTCGCGAACGGGGGCGGCGAACATCACTGCCGGACTCTCGACGCCCGAAACACAGCACGCAATTCGTAACTCGCTGATCACCGCACCGATCGCGACGGCGATTTCGACCGTGCTGGGTGTCCCCCTCGCCTACGTACTCGCACGACGGTCGTTTCCCGGAAAACGACTCGTCGAGGGGCTGGTGGTCCTTCCGCTCATCGTGCCACCCGTCGTCGGCGGAGCGATGATCATCACCGCCGTCGGACGCTTCACACCCATCGGTGCCGCTGCTGCCGCCGTCGGCGTCCCGCTTACTGACAGCCTGCTCGGCGTCGTGCTCGCACAGACGTTCGTCGCTGCACCGTTCGTCATTATTACTGCCAGAGCAGGGTTCGGAGCGATCGACGAGCGATTGGAACAGGCGTCGCGTTCGCTGGGCTATGGCCCCCTTGCGACCTTCCGGAACGTCTCGCTTCCGCTCGCTCACGGCGCGATTCTTGCGGGCATCGTCCTGACGTTCGCACGAGCGATCGGCGAGTTCGGCGCGACGATGATGGTCGCTTACAACCCACGAACGATGCCGACTCGCATCTGGGTTGATTTCATCGCCGGCGGGATCGACGCCATCGTACCGCTCGCGTTAACGCTGCTCGCCATTACGCTGGTCGTACTGGCGGCCGTCCAGCGTCTCGCCCGCGTCCCGACGGTGATCGATCGATGACCCTCGAGCTCGAGAGTGTTTCCCACCGATACGGCGACGAACTGGCCGTAAGCGACGTGTCGTTCGGGGCGGAGCCGGGCGAACTGGTCGGGCTCCTCGGCCCCAGTGGCTGTGGCAAAACCACGCTCGTGCAGGCGATCGCCGGCCACGTGCGACCGACTGCCGGTCGGATACTGCTGCGCGGTGACGACGTTACCGACACACCCCCCGAGCGGCGACACGTCAGCGTCGTCTTTCAACGACCGACGCTGTATCCACACATGACCGTCAGCGAAAACGTCGCGTACGGATTGGCGGCACGGGGAATGGACCGCGAAGAACGCGACGCCCGCACGAGGGACTATCTCGATCTGGTCGACCTCGAGGAGCAACGCGATTCGTATCCCGCGGAACTGAGCGGCGGTCAGCAGCGACGCGTCGAACTCGCACGGGCGTTGGCTCCTCGGCCGGACGTGTTGTTACTCGACGAGCCGCTGTCCGGGCTCGATCCGACGCTTCGCGAGCGGCTACGGGACGAAATCGCTCGCATCCAGCGCGAGACCGGCGTGACGACGCTGTTCGTAACCCACGATCAGGAGGATGCGATGGCGCTGGCCGATCGATTGGTCGTGATGAACGACGGACGAGTCGCCGGGAGCGGCCACCCACGGCGGCTCTACGACTCCCCGCCGACGCCGTTCGTGGCCTCGTTTCTCGGCCGCTCGAACACGCTCTCGGCGACGGTCGTGAACCAGGACCCGTTAACGGTGGCCTTCGGGGGCGCGGAACTGTCCCTCGACGGAACGAACCTGCGCCGTTCGGAGGGGGAACCCGTGCTGTGTCACGTCCGTCCGAAGGATCTCTCGTTTGCCCCCGCCGAGACGAACGGGGCGTCCGTTTCGGTGACGGGAGAGGTGAAGCGAATCGTCGACCTCGGCCGGCGATACGACGTTACGCTCGAGACCCGGGCCGGGGACGAAATCGTCGTGGAAGAATCGTCCCGACCACCGTCCCGGGACGAGTCCGTTTCGGTGTCGGTTCCCGGAGACTGCGTGACCGTTTTCGACGGAGAGCAAAGCGACTCGTCGCGTCTCTCTTGACGCTGGCCGGATCGGGGCTGTGGGTGCTGTCGCAACTGGCCTCGTGGGACTCGTGAGCCTCGTGAGGTTCCGTTCGGAGCGCCCGAACTGCGTCAGGCCCACTCGAGGTCGTCGCTGGTCGCCACCTCGCCGAACAGCCAGTCGGCGTGATCGAGCGCGTACTCGCGGTGGTCCTCCTCGATGTAGCCGATACAGTCCTCGACGAGGATCGGCCGGAAGTCCCGCAGCCCCGCGCTGCCCGCGCTGTGAAGGACACAGACGTTCGCCAGCGTGCCACAGAACACGAGGTCCCTGATCCCGCGGGCGTTCAGCCACCCCTCGAACTCCGTCTTCTGGAAGGCGTCGTAGGTGTGTTTCTCGACGACGTGGTCCGCGTCCTCGACGGGCAGTTCCTCGACGACTTCGGCCTCCCAGGACCCCTCGAGGACGTGTTCGCCCCACTGGTCGAACTCGTCGTAGTAGTAGGCGTCCTCGAACTGCTCGGGTGGATGGACGTCCCGCGTGTAGACGACCGTCGCACCACCCTCGTCGGCCCACTCGACGAGGTCCGCGACCGGCCCGATGGCCTCCTCGCTGCCGGGCGCGTACAGTGAACCGTCGGGGTGACAGAAGCCGTTTTGCATGTCGACGACCACCAGCGCCGTCCGGTTCGGATCGAGTTCGATGGGCATACGTGACCGTTCGAACCGGATCGTAAAAACGTTCCCGCGACCCCGACAGACGGTCCGACCGTCGTCCTTTTTACACTCGCTTGCTAACCGAGTGGTAACGCTCCCCCTATGGAATCGACCCGAACGCGGTCCCTGCTCGTCGTTCTCGCGGTCGCCACGATCGCCCTTCTCGCCGTTGCGGCCGCCGGTCTCGTTCCCGGTCCGTTCGTCGGTGACGACGCATCCGACGGGGACGACTACGAATACGGAGACGGACCCGGATACGATGACGGAGAACGCCCCGAGAACCCCACGACCGCCGACACCGTCGGCTACGTCGAGGGCTACTGGTACGACGACGACCTCCCCGTCGACGACCGCGACAACGCCACCCTCGAGGACGACGAACTCGAGGCGGTCGTCTACCGGTCGATGGCCCGCGTAGAGACCCTCCGCGAGCGGCCCTTCGAGAAGGAGGTCGACGTCGAGGTGATCGGTCGGGAGGAGTACCGCGAGCGCGACGACGTCTTCGTGAACCTCTCCGTCGACGAACAGCTTCACGCGAGCGTCACCTACGAGGCCACGTTCCTCGTCGACCGCGAGACCGACGCCAACGCGGAGATCGAGACCCTCTATGGCGGCTCGGTCAACGGCTACTACGACCCCGGGACGGGACAGATCGTCGTCGTCTCCGACACCCCCGAAACGCCCGAACTCGACGAGGTCGTGCTCGGACACGAACTCCACCACGCCCTGCAGGACCAGCACTTCGACCTGACCAGCCTCGAGCGGGAGACGATCGACCAGGACAACGCCAAGAACGGCCTCGTCGAGGGGGCCGCCGTCTGGATCGACACCGAGTACGCCGACCGCTGCGGCGAGGAGTGGGACTGTGTGCTCCCCGCCGGGAGCCAGTCGGGCTCGACCGACCTGAACTGGGGACTGTACCTCACCATCTACCAGCCCTACGACGACGGCCCCGACTACGTCGACTACCTCCTCGAGCAGGACGGCTGGGCGGCCGTCGACGAGGCCTACGACGACCCGCCGGCCAGTTCCTCGGAAGTGATCCGACCGGGCGAGGAGCGCGAACCGGCCGACGTCGCAGTGCCGGACCGTTCCGGCGACGGCTGGACCCAGTTCGAGATCGACAGCGAGCGCGCCGACGAGACCGTCGGCGAGGCCGGCATGGTCGCGATGTTCGCGGCCGGCGCGTTCGAGTCCGGCCAGCCGGCAGTGATCGACCGCGACGAGTTCCTCGCGGCGGAGGTCGGCTACGACTACGACCATCCCTACACGGACGGGTGGGCCGGCGACGAACTCGTCACCTACGTCGCCGCCGACGCCAGCGTCGAGGACCCCGACCGTACCGAGGAGGCCCTCGAGGACACCGGCTTCGTCTGGCGGACCGAGTGGCTCTCCGAGCGCGACGCGGCGGCCTTCGCCGACGGCTACCTGGAGTTGCTCGAGTTCTACGGCGCGGAGCCGGTCGAAGACCGGAAAGACACCTACGTGGTCGACGACGAGGACGGCTATCCCGGCGCGTACTATCTCGAGCGCGGGCCGGACGGCGAGACCGTGACCGTCGTCCGCGCTCCCACGGTCGAGGACCTGCCGGAGATCGAGGAGGGTGCCGCACCCCATGGAGCGGACGAACTCGAGGCCTGGGCCGGCGTCGGTGAGGACGGACCCGACCCGGACGCGGACGACAGCGACGCGATCGGCGGCATCGCCGGCTCGACCGGCGGCTCGATGGCGATCGCCGCGGTCGTAGTCGTCGCCACCGGCGCGGTGCTGGTGATCGTCCGGCGCGGCATCTCCGTGAGAACGTCGGGCCACCGGCGGTTCTCGAGCGCGCGGAACCCGGGCCCGATTGGGGAGTCGGTCGCTCCTACGGCGAGCGTGGGGCTCACCGCGACTGCCGGGACCGCCGTGACCGCCGGGACCGCCGTGACCGCCGTGACCGTCGGGATCGCTGCGACTACCGGAACCGTCCAAACCACCCGGTGAGATCGACCGCATCGACCGCAGACGAGTAGCTTTTTTGCTTCCCGACGGAATTCGACGATATGTCAAATCCGTTCGGAACCGTCCCTCCGGAGGCGATTCTCGAGGGGGACGCCACAGACGCCTACTTCGAGCGCACCCGTTCGACGCTCGAGGCTGCCGGGAAGAACCCCCACGTCGTCGCCGAGGTGACGGCCGACCAGTTCCCGACCGGCGAGTTCGACGTCTTCACCGGGGTCGAGGACGTCGCAACGCTGTTCGAAGGTCGCTCCGTCGACGTCGACGCCCTGCCGGACGGGCAACTGTTCGACGGCGGCCCCGTCATGCGGATCGAGGGGCCCTACCTCGAGTTCGCCGAACTCGAGACGTCGCTGCTGGGCTTTCTGTCCCAGCCCAGTGGCTTCGCGACGGCCGCGCTCGAGGCCCGCCGTGCGGCGCCCGAATCGCTCGTTCTCTCCTTTGGCGCGCGCCACGTCCACCCCACGATCGCGTCCGTCGTCGAACGTGCCTCACTGCTTTCGGGGCTGGACGGGTTCTCCCACGTCGCTGCGGGAGAGATTCTCGGGCGAGAGCCCGGCGGCACGATGCCCCACGCGCTGATGTTCTGCTTCGGCGAGGGGAACCAGGACGAGGCCTGGGAGGCCTTCGACGCGGCCGTCCCCGAGGACGTCCCGCGGATCGCGCTGACCGACACCTTCTGGGACGAGGTCAGCGAGAGCCTGCTCGCGGCCGAGACGCTCGGCGACCGTCTGGACGGCGTGCGTATCGACACCACGAGCTCCCGCCGGGGCGACTTCCGGCACATCATCCGCGAAGTTCGGTGGGAACTCGACGCACACGGCCACGAGGACGTCGACATCTTCTGTAGCGGCGGGCTCGATCCCGAGGCGATCGAAAGCCTGCGGGACGTCGCCGACGGTTTCGGCGTCGGGAGCCACATCACGAGCGCGCCGGGCGTCGACTTCAGCCTCGACATCGTCGAGATGGAGGGCGAGCCGGTCTCCAAACGAGGCAAGCTCTCCGGCGTCAAAGAAGTCTATCGTACTCCCGCAGGCGGGCACCACGTCGCGCTGGCCGACCGCGACGGTCCCGACGGCGAGGCGCTGCTGGAGCCGCTCGTCCGTGACGGCGAAATCGTCCAGGAGTTCGACCTCGAGGAGGCGAGCGAGCGGTGCCTGGCCGACGCCGAGGCGGTCGGCTTCCGGGAATCAGAGAACTGAATCGCGACCCGCGGCGTTCCTCGAGGATCGGACCGACGAGCCGGGAGTCTCGGTCTCGAAGGTGGGTGTTGAGTGACTGGATGGAACAGTGGGATGGGGTTGGGCAGGGGTCGGACGGACGACTCTGTGGACGCGGCGCGCCGAGAAAGCAGTCGGAGCCGTCCCCGATCTCGACGGGCGGCCTTCGGTGCCTTCGTGTTCCGTGTGGTCTTCGTGATCGCCGCGATCCTCGCGGCGCTCGAGGGGGTTACAGTTCCTCGATGCTCCCGTCGGCCTCCCGTTCGCGGAACACCTGCCCCTCGAACAGCGTGACGACGACGTCGTCGTCCTGCCAGGCACCCGGGGCGAGCTTCGCCTTGCGGCAGGTGCGATCGAGGTACTCGTGTGCGCTCCACCCGTTTTCGACCGGCACCGTCGGGTAGAGCCAGCCGCCCTCCCCGCCGTCGATGGCGACGCCGTGCGTGCCGAGCTCGAGGTCGGCGAGCGGGTCGTCGGTGAGGACGACGTTGTTGACCGCACAGATCGAGACGGTGAGGTTCGGCAGTTCGGAGGGAGTTACCTCCGAGCCGCAGGAATCCTCGCTCGCGGCTTCGATCGCCGCGTCGACGATCACGTGGCCGAGCTGGTCGTCCGAGCGGTAGCCGCCGGCACAGCCGCGCAGGCTCCCCCGGCCACGCGTGGACTCGAGGCGGACGAACGCGCCGGTGCGCTCGTAGAAGGCCTCGCGCATACTGCCCGGTTGTTCTCGTTGACCGTGTTGTACGTAGGATTCGACGGCTTCGCGCGCGAGTTCGACGGCGCGCGCCCCGTCTTCGTAGGAGAGGTCGACACCCTGTCCCTGGGACATACAGATGTACATGGGAAGGATCGTCCTAAAACGCTTCCATTCCGTTCGAGGGGGTGTCGCGGCGAACGCGAGCGAACGACCGCGGGACTTATTCGGCCGAGGGCCCTACGTCGAGTGGGAGAGAGAGCCCGGCTGCCGCGATGGTCGCGCCGGCAACGGCCCGACCACCGACCGTTGCGCGTCCCGACGGACGGGCAACGCGCCAACGTGATCCATCCCTCGTGGATGTGTCACGCCCGCGAGGAAAGTCCCCCCACCTGTTCGGGCAGGTGACCGGGCGCAAGTCCGGAGCGGGAGACCGCTGGCTCTGGAACAGAAACGACACGTCTCGGCCCGACCGATGATGCGCGCGAACCCGACCGCGAGGAAGGGGAGTTGACCCGCAGAGGGGGCGATTCGAGTGCCAAACGGTACGAGAACCGCCGGCGAGCGATCGACACGACGTGGTTCGAATCCACGGATCGCGTACGGGGTTCGACGGCACGACCGTCGAACGGTATCGACGCGATCGATCGCACGTCGACGGCCGAGGATCGATGGAACGGCGAACCCTCACCGGTGCAAGTCCGTGCCGTGGTAGCCCGAACGTCCCTCGGTCGCCGCGAACGGCGCGGCGATCGGGGACGGCGCGGACGCTCAGCCGAATGCCGGGACGAACAGAAGGGGGCTTACTCCTCTCGCCCGTTTTCATACGTGAGTGGCGACGCTCGAGATTCGGAGTCCGGTGCCGACGACTCGAGCGTCGCCACTCGAGTTCCCACGCTACTCGAAATCGGCCACGATACGTGGCACACAGCCCACGTCGGGCTTCCCGTAGGCGCAGTGATCGTCGACCGCGTCGGTCACGTCCACGTCGGCGTAGTTGCTCGGCGTCGCGCCGTCGTGGTCCCCGAACCAGTCGTCGTCGCAGTCGGCTCCGGCGCAGCCGAGGCCGCTCGAGAGCGACTGGAGATCGTAGCCGTAGCAGACGCTGTCGTCGTTTTCGGAGTGGTAGTTGAACACCTCGTTCGCGGCGGTGTCGATACCGTAGGCGTACCGCCCGTCGGTACAGACCGAATCGTCGTCGACGGCGGTGCCGAGAAGGGCGACCGACTCGAGCGGACCGTCGCCATCGTCTCCGTCGTCGGTCGCCAACGCCAGGAGCGTCTCGAGACACACCCGACCGCCGAGCGAGTGGCCGACGAGGCGGATCGTCGGGCCGGATTCGTCGTCGTCATTGTCGCCGTCCTTACCCGGAACTGCATCGGACTCGAGCCACGCTGCGAGCCGCCGGCCGGCCGTCTCCGCGATGCTCTCGGCTCGCCAGTAGTTCGGCGTGTTCGCGCTCCACGAGGCCGCGACGACGGGTCGATCGTAGTCGTTGTCCGCGAACGCCTGCGCGAGGGTGTGGGCCTGATCGATGCTGGTCTCGAGGCCGAGCCACCCGTGGACGTAGATGACGAGTTCCGAGCGGCCGTCGCCCCCGTCGCTGTCATCGTCGTCGTTCGCTTCCACGCCCTCGAGGTCCGCGAGGTTCGATGCCGTCGGATTCCCGCCCCTGAGATCGACCTCCGGATACTCCGCGGGTGCGTCCAGCCAGTCGTCACAGCCGGTGAAGTCGGTCGCGGACGCCGACCGGGAACTGGCGCCGATCCCGCCGGCCCCGACGGTCACACCCGCCGCGGATCCGAGCAGTCGCCGTCGACTGACGGTGGTCGGTTCGTCGCCGCTTCGCGTCTCGCTGTCGGTGTGCTGGCGTCGTTCGGTCACAACTGTCTCGCTCGGGTGACGTATCGCACCAGACACGGGTACGCCACGTGCAGGCAGATTCCGGCACGGATCGTCGGAAACCCGGATTCGTTTCGCTACTCTCCCCATACAGAGGGCGAATCCGGCTGCGATACCCACTCGAGTCCTGACGGAGTCCAACGCGAGCGACAGCGAGCGTTGGGCACGTCAGGACCGAACGCGAGAGCGGGTGCTGAGCAATACGAAGCACCCGCGAGAAGTGAGCGTCCTGACGGAGAGTTTCGCCGACACCAGCCGCTCGCTACGCTCGCAGTTTGGTGTCGGCAGAAACGTCCTGACGGAGTCCAACGCGAGCGACAGCGAGCGTTGGGCACGTCAGGACCGAACGCGAGAGCGAGTGCTGAGCAATGCGAAGCACTCGCGAGAAGTGAGCGTCCTGACGGAGATTTGAACTCCGGTCCCTGGCTCCGCAAGCCAAGAGGATAGTCCACTACCCTATCAGGACTCATCTCTTCGTAGCCGGCGGACTATTAAAGCACTTTCGAAACGACCGGCTCCCTGGTGTGAGTCCACGTAGCAGTTCCCGGGACGAAGCCCGGCCCCGGACGGGAACTCGAACACTCGTTCGACCGCGGACCGCGAGTTTAAGTATCGGGACGCGACCAGGCCGGGTATGCTTGCGAGGACGATCGTGTTCGATGCCCGGTCACCGGGCGTAGCCGCCGGACCGCTCGAGGACGGCCGGGAACGTGGACCGGCGGGCGCGTTCCGATCGAGAGACGGCGCGGCGAACACGCCGAATGGACAACGCTTATGCGCGGCCTATGCATGCACGAGTATAGAATGAGCGACATCGAGGGTGTTTACGAGGATCTCGAGGCCGACGTCTCTCTCGAGGAGTTTCGCGAGGCCGTCGAGGCGAAAGTCGAGCAGATGGGGGGACTGGCGGACGAGGAGACGGCGGCGATGCTCGTCGCTCACGAGGTCGGCGAGAGCGAGGTCGGCGGCATCGCCGACATCGAACCCGGGATGGAGGAGGCGAAGTTCGTCGCGAAGGTGATCTCCATCGGCGACGTTCGCACGTTCGAACGCGACGGGGAGGACGAGGACGGCCGCGTCGTCAACGTCGAAGTGGCGGACGAGACCGGCTCCGTGCGCGCCGCCTTCTGGGACGAGCACGCCGAAGCGGCGACCGAAGAACTCGAGGAGGGCGACGTGTTGCGGATCAAGGGCCGGCCCAAGGACGGTTTTTCGGGCGTCGAGGTCAGCGTCGACGAGGCCGAACCGGACGAGGACACCGAGGTCGACGTCCAGGTCTCGGACACGTACGACGTCGAGGACCTCTCGCTCGGGCTGTCGAACGTCAACCTCGTCGGACTCGTGCTGGACACAGACAGCGTCCGGACGTTCGACCGCGACGACGGCTCCGAGGGGAAGGTCTCGAACGTCACGCTGGGCGATTCGACCGGACGAATCCGCGTGACCCTGTGGGACGAACAGGCCGAGACGGCCGAGGAACTCGAGGCCGGAACGACGGTCGAGGTCGTCGACGGCTACGTCCGCGAACGCGACGGCAATCTCGAACTCCACGTCGGCAACCGCGGCGCGATCGAGGAGGTCGACGAGGAGGTCGAGTACGTCCCCGACAGCACGCCGATCGAGGACGTGGAGATGGGACAGACGGTCGACCTCGCGGGGGTCGTCCGCTCCGCGGATCCGAAACGGACCTTCGATCGGGACGACGGCTCGGAGGGACAGGTCCGGAACGTCCGCATCCAGGACGCGACCGGCGACATTCGCGTCGCCCTGTGGGGCGAGAAGGCCGACCTCGACGTGGGACCCGGCGACGAGATCGCCCTGGGCGACGTCGAGATTCAGGACGGCTGGCAGGACGACCTCGAGGCCTCCGCGGGCTGGCAGTCGACGATTACGGTTCTGGACTCGGACTCCGCCCCTGAAACGGGCTCGAGCGGCGGGGCCGACGACGCGGGGACCGAGAACAACGCCGGTCTGTCGGCCTTTGCGGACGACGGCGACGAGAGCGACGAGAGCGACGAGCCGTCTGCGGACACTGCAGGGACGGAAGCTGATGATGACGGTTCCGACGCGTCCGGCGAGGGCGATCCCAGCGACGGCGAGGAACTCGAGTTTACCGGCGTGGTCGTCCAGGCCGGCGACCCCGTCGTCCTGGACGACGGCGAGACGACGATGAGCGTCGCCACCGACGTCGACGTCGGTCTCGGCGAGGAGGTCACCGCACGCGGGGTCGTCCGCGACGGCCGTCTCGAGGCGAACGACGTGTTCTGAGCGGAGGAAACCCGCTCGTGCGGCGAGGAAAAGCGTTAAGGGGGTTAGTTCCGCGTATCATGATATGAACGTCGAACTCCCGTTCGCCCCGGTTGATACGATCATCCGGCGGAACGCGGGCGATCTTCGGGTGAGCGCCGACGCGTCGAAGGAACTTGCAAAGCGGATCCAGGAACACGGGAGCGAGTTGGCGATCGACGCCGCCGAACGCGCGACGGAAGACGGGCGCAAGACGCTGATGGCCGAGGACTTCGGCGTCGAAACCGTCGTCGACAAGGACGACCTCGAGTTGCCGGTCGCGCCGGTCGATCGCATCGCCCGACTGGAGATCGACAACCGATACCGCGTCTCGATGGACGCCAGGGTCGCGCTCGCGGACATCCTCGAGGATTACGCCGACAACGTTGCCGGGGCCGCGGCGATCCTCGCCCGCCACGCCGACCGCCGGACCATCACGAACGACGACATCGAGACGTACTTCTCGCTGTTCGAGTGAGATGCAGTTCGGCTACAGCGAGGTCTGTCTCGCGCACGATCCCGGGCCGCGTCACCCGGAAACGCCGGACCGTCTGCGGGCGATCAGGGAGCGACTGAAGCGGAAACACGGGGTCGAGTACGTCGAGGCCGACCCCGTCGACGTCGACGAGATCGCGTCGGTTCACGACCGGTCGTACGTCGAAGAAATCGAGGAGTTCTGTGCCCAGGGCGGCGGCAACTGGGACCCGGATACGACCGCCGTCGAGGAGACCTGGGACGCGATCCGGTGTAGTGCCGGACAGGCTCGCTGGGCCGTCGAGCGCGCGCTCGAGGGGGACGACGGCCGAAAGACGCCGTTCTCGATCGGTCGGCCACCCGGACACCACGCGGTCGTCGACGACGCGATGGGGTTTTGCTTCGTGAACAACGTCGCCGTGGCCGCACAGTGGGCCCTCGAGAGCGAGGACTACGACGTCGACCGCGTGGCGATCGTCGACTGGGACGTCCACCACGGCAACGGAACGCAGGACATCTTCTACGACCGGGAGGACGTGTTCTTCGTCTCGATCCACGAGAAGGGGCTCTACCCCGGCACGGGCGAGATCGACGAGCGCGGCGAGGGCGACGGCGACGGGACGACGATGAACCTGCCGATGCCGGCGGGGACCGACGACGTCGACTACCTCGCGGCTTTCGACGGCCCGATCGGGACCGCGCTCGAGGAGTACGGGCCCGACCTGGTGATCGTCAGCGCCGGCTTCGACGCCCACCGCCACGATCCGATCTCGCGGATCCGCCTCTCGACGGAGGCCTACGCGTTGCTGACGGACAGGCTTCGCGGGCTGACCGACCGGGTCGGGGCAGCGTTCGCGTTCGTTCTCGAGGGCGGGTACAGCCTGGACGTGCTGGCCGACAGCGTCTCGATCGTCCACGAGACCTTCGACGGCCGTGAGCCGATCGAACCGGACGACGACGAGGAGGTCAGCGACGGCGCGCGAACGGTGATCGAGGACGTGATCGAGGAGCACGGCCTCGAGTACGATCGCGACGACGAAAGCGACGAGTAGACTACGGAGTCGGCTCGAAGTACTCCCTCAACTCGGTTCCGAATTCCTCGAGCAGCCCCGTCAGTTCCGCACCGACGAGGACCTCGTACCTCTCCTCGAGTGCCGTCTCGACGTGAGCGCCGAGGCCGACGTCGAAGAGTCGCTCGCTCTCGAGGAACTCCCGGGCCGTGGTGAACTCGCGTTCGCGCTCCGTGACGTAGCGGTCCCCCTCGATGAACGGGCCGTAGACGTCCGGGTCGGCGTCGTAGGCCTCGTAGAACCCCGCCGCGTGACCCTGAACGTGGACCGGCGGCCCCTCGTGGCGTTCGACGGCGGGCCGTTCGTCGACGGCGAGTTCGACGAGCAACACGCCCGCGTCGTCGGCCATCGCCGTCGCCCGGAAGACGTCGAACCCGCGGGCGTCTAACCCCGTGGTGACCCCGTCGAGCGACTTTCGGAGCTGGGGGTAGAGCTGGTCCTCGACCAGATCGGGCGCGTCGAACCGGACCGCGACGGGGGTCGTTCCCCGCCGCTCGAGGTGGGCGCGGAACGCCTCGGGCGACAGCGGTTCCGGTGCCGCAGGCTCGAAGTACTCGACGGCGGGTTCGGCCAGGAACTCGCGGGCGTAGTGCTGGAAGCGCGCGACGTTCGCGGCCGAGCAGACCGCGGCGACGTTGCGCTCGGGGTCCGTCGGGTCGATGGCAACCAGCGGGTCGTCGAACGATGCCTGCCCGTGGGATTCGGGGTCGAGTTCGACCTGCGGGTGCCAGTCGCGGGCAGCCTCGAGCAGCGGGCGGAAGCCGCCGTACTCACAGACCAGCAGTTCGGTGAGGAAGCCGCTGAACCCGCGGGTCCGCAGGTCGCTGCCGTATGCGCCGATCCCCTTGAGGAACTGCTTGGTGACGCGGACGTCCGCGGCGAGGTCCTCGTCGAGGCGGGCCTCGAGGTAGCTGTTGTGAAACGGCGTCCGGTCGACGGCCGACCGGATGTCAGTCGCCGACTCGAGGCGGAAACAGGGGACGACGTCGACGTCGAACCCCTCGACGGTCCCCTTGACGTAGGGGTGTTCGGCGTACTCCTCGTGGCCCTCCGGGAGAGTGGCGTGGCCGACCGCGAGGCCGTACTCCTCGAGGGTGTCGCGGTCGAGTTCCGGCGGGAAGCGAACGAAGAGGTCGATGTCGCGGTCGCCGCTGATCCAGGTATCTCGCGCAGTCGAGCCGACCTGGACGACGTCGGCGTCGGGACAGCGGTCGGTCGCAGCCGACTCGGCGCGCTCGGCGAGGCGGTCGGCGACCTCGCGGAGTCGCTCGCGCTCGTCGGGATCGGGATCGACGCGGTCGCGAACGGCCTCGAGGACCTGCCGATACTCGCGTTCGTCGTCGGCCGGCCCGCCCTCGGTTCCGTCCCCGTTCCCGTCGCGCCGATCGTCGGTCTCTCCCTCGGCAGTCTCCTCGCTCATCGGTCGACGGTACGCGGGCGGCGAGTGAAAGGGTATCGAACCGCTGCGGGCGAGCGACGGGGATTCGGCCTGTAAGTGCGTGACGGAGTGGCGAACCGCCGGAAGCGAAAACGAAAGCCCTATCAAATGCAGTCGACTACTCGAGAGTGAGCCGAAGTAGCTCAGATGGTAGAGCACCTCGCTGTTAACGAGGTTGTCCCAGGTTCGAGTCCTGGCTTCGGCGCTCCCCGTTCCCTTCTTTCGCGGTCGCTGTCCCTGTCCCTGTCCCTGTCCCCCCGAGCCGCCGCTCCAGTTCCGTCCCGATCCACTCGCTGACGGTCCGTTCCGGGTCGACGCCTAGCTCCGAGCGAAGCGGTTCGGGGTCGACGTCGAACCGCTCGACGGTCGGCTCGTCGGTCGAGGGCGGCGCCCGCAGTTCGATACCCAGCGGCGAACCCGTTCGCCGCCGGTAGCCGTCGGCGACCAGGCCGGCCACCTCGAGCACGCTGTAGGACCGTCCGCGTCCGAGGACGTACGAGCGGGTCTCCGGTTCGTACTGATCGCCCGAGAACACGTCGACGGCCCGCGCGACCGCGGCGGCCACGTCCCGGACGTGGACGAAATCCAGTTCCTGCGTTCCCGGCCGGTGGACGGTCAGGGTCTCGTCGGCGACCGCCCGCTCGAGGTAGAAATCGAGTACGGAGTTACCGGCGGGAGCGCCCGGCTCGCGGCGGCCGTAAACGTTCGTCGCGCTGTAGGTGATCGACGGGACGCGCCCGTTCGTGACGGTCCGGACCGCACGCTCGCCGAGCAGCTTGGTCCGGCCGTAGGCGGTCCCTGGCCGCCGCTCGGTCGCGGCGGTGATCGGCCCCTCGTCGGGATCGGGAACGCCCACCGTCGCGACGCTCGAGAGGTGGACGATCGGGACCTCGGCCCGGGCACACGCCCACGCGACGGTCGCCGCGCCGAGCCCGTTGATCTCGAGGGCTGCGGCCGGGTTCGCCTCGCAGGCGTCGATCCCGACCAGACCGGCGGCGTTGACCAGGGCGTCGACGTCGTCGACGAACGTCCGGACCGCCCCGCGATCTCGGACGTCGACTGCGGGGAACTCCTCGTGGTCGGAGCCGGCGGCCGGCATCACCTCGTAGCCACGTTCCCGCAGCGCCGCGACCGCCGCGCGTCCGACGTACCCCGTCGCGCCGAGAACGCCGACGGTCTCGCGTTCGGTTTCACTCATCGCCGCCACGCGGGCCCGCGCCCGTCCCCGACGACGCGGGTTCGGCCGCGGTCGTCTCGAGATCAGTCGGTTCCGCCTCGGTTTCCGTTTCGCTCCCGTCGCCAGCCTCGCTCGCGGCCGTAGCGGTCGCCGGATCGACGTCCGCGTCCGGGGACGGATCCCGGTCGGCGTCGCCGACCGTCCCGCGGACCATTTCGATGATCTCGTCTCTGGACATGTGTCGCGTGTTCGCGGAGGTGTACTCTCCCTCGAGGTCGTTCGAGACGTCGGGGGTCTCGGCCTGTGGATAGAGGACGTACCTGTCCTCGCGCTCGTCGGCGTAACGGACCTCGTTCTCGGCGACCAGCTTTTCGTGGTACCGTTCGCCCGGCTTCGGGCCGATGTGGTCGATCCCGACCTCGCCGGGATCGTGACCCAACCGGGGCGCGTAGTGGTCGCGCATCGCCTCGGCGAGGTCGCCGACTCTCATGGCGGGCATCTTCTTGACGACCACCTCGCCGCCGTCCATCTCGAGACACGCGTCGATGGCGAACCGGGCGGCCTCCTCGGGACGCATGACGAACCGGGTCATGCTCGGGTCCGTGACGGTCAGCGGTCCGCCGGACCGGATCTGGTCGTAAAAGAGCGGCACGACCGATCCCTTCGTCCCGACGACGTTGCCGAAGCGGACCGACCCGAGCGTGAGTTCGTCGGGGGGACGATGCTCGTCGAACGAGGAGATGAACCGCTCGGCGATGAGCTTCGTCGAACCCATCGTCGACGTGGGGTTCGCCGCCTTGTCCGTGCTGACGCCGAGCAGGCGATCGACCTCGGCGTCCGCGGCCGCCTCGACGACGTTCCGCGTTCCGGTGACGTTCGTCCGGACGGCGCCGTAGGGGTTGTCCTCGGCCACCGAGACGTGTTTCATCGCCGCGGCGTGGAAGACGATGTCCACGTCATGCATCGCCACCGCAAGCTGGCCCTCGTCGCGGATGTTTGCGAGGACACAGTCGATCGCCGACGCCGCGTCGCCGAACGATCCCCCCAAAGAGGCGAGGCGCTGCTCGCTGTTGTCCACGATCCGGACGAGGTTCGGACCGCGGGTCAGCAGTTCCGAAACGATTTCGGCGCCGATCGAGCCGCAGCCCCCGGTAACGAGTACGTTCTTCCCCGCGATCGGACTCGACATGGAGCCCTCCTCCGTCCGGGCGGCCTTTGTAATTCGAACGCTACACGAACCCCAGCCTCGTTAGCTCTCATTACGGCGATTCTCGCGTCGCAGTGCCCCGCAGCTCGGTCGCGACCGCGTCGCTTCCGG
The DNA here is from genome assembly GCF_000226975.2 of Halobiforma lacisalsi AJ5. Classification (NCBI taxonomy): domain Archaea; kingdom Methanobacteriati; phylum Methanobacteriota; class Halobacteria; order Halobacteriales; family Natrialbaceae; genus Natronobacterium; species Natronobacterium lacisalsi. Next base: position 610,452 of record NZ_CP019285.1, read on the forward strand.
CGAAACTCGAGGGGAACCCCCTCGAACGCGATCGGGGCGGTTCGCCCTCAAGCGTCGCTCGCCACGGGGCCGCAGATCGACGCTGTTTACCCCGCTTAACGAGTGTCTCGCGGTGACCGTCACGTGAAGCGAACGAATTAACAATGTGTGTCAGCGGTCCAGGTCCAGCAACTCGACCGATGACAGCGAACGTCCTCGTGCTGACGACCTACGACGAGTCGCCGTTCATGAACGAGCAGATAGACGCGCTCGAGGAGCGCGGCGTCTCCGTTCGGACCCTCCCGGTCTCGGGCCACGTCTCCCCGGGCGAGTCCCGAAGCGCGACGGACTACCTCCGATACTTCCCCGAAGTTCGCCGCGAGGTTCGACGCGGCGACTACAACCTCGTTCACGCCCACTACGGGCTGACCGCGCCGATGGCACTGGCCCAGCGGGAACTCCCGGTCGTGCTCACGCTCTGGGGAACCGACCTCGAGGGGCCCGGCCGCCCGATCAGCAAGCTCTGTGCACCCCACTGCGAGGAGGTGATCGTCATGACCGAGGACATGCGCCGGGCGCTTGGCGCCGACTGCACGGTGCTCCCGTTCGGTATCGACCTCGAGCTCTTCAGCCCGGAATCGACGAGTGCGGCACGGGAACGGGTCGGCTGGGCGCCGGACGAGCACCACGTTCTCTTCCCGTACTCGCCCGAGCGGACCGTCAAGAACCACCCGCGGGCGAAGCGGATCGCCGCAGCCGTCGACGACCGACTGGAGCGGCCGGTCAACTTTCAGGTCGTCCACGGCGTCGACTACGAGTCGGTGCCGACCTACATGAACGCGGCCGACGCGCTCCTGCTGACCTCCCACCACGAGGGGTCGCCGATGTCGGTCAAGGAGGCGATGGCCTGCAACCTGCCGGTCGTCTCGACCGACGTCGGCGACGTCCGGGAACGGCTCGCGGGAGTCGAACCCTCTGCGGTCGGAACGAGCGACGCGGAACTCGTTCGAGCACTCGAGGCCGTCCTCGAGCGCGGCGAGCGATCGAACGGTCGCGAGGCGGTAGAGCGGATAAGTCAGGAACGAGTGATCGATCGCTTGCTCTCGATCTACGAACTGGCCGCGGACGGCGACCTCGGGCTCGAACGGGCCCCGCGGCCGACGGCCTGAGTTCTGACAGGGAGAGACAACTGAACCGTCGACGCCGACCTCGTGGAAGCCAGTATCGACCTCCCCGACGGCCTCGTCCGTGTGAAAGGACTCTGCTGGATCGCCGGCCGCGAGGACCAGGCTATCACGATGAGCTACGCCGGGACCGAGACGAGCCTCGAGGTCACGGGCCGCTGGATCGCCAGGTTCTCCGAAGAACGCAAGGAGGCCTACCGGCAGGGTCAGCCCGACCTCGCCTGAGACGAGGAGTGGGGCGACCGCGAAACGCGGCTGGCGGTGATCGGTCGCGACCTCGAGTTCCGCCGGGAACGAGTACGACGACTGACCGCCTCGACCGCTTCGGGGGAGCTATTATCGCCCTCCGGCCTGCATATTCGATCACCATGACGACCGACCGCAGCGACCGACGCGGCACCGACCACCACGGGCACGATATCATCGACCCCCTCTACGTGGGGATCGTCACCGTCTCGAGTTCGCGCGCACAGTCCGACGAAGAGGATCCCGACGACCCCGGCGGGGATACGATCCAGGAGTGTTTCGAGGCCGAGGGCCACGAGATCCGGGACCGGCTGCTCGTCCGGGACGACTACTCCTCGATCCGGACGGCAGTGCGAGGGCTCGTCGCCCGGCGGGACATCGACGTGGTCGTAACGACCGGGGGAACCGGCGTGACGGTCGACGACGTCTCGCCGGAGGCGACCGCGTCGCTGTTCGAACGCGAGTTACCCGGCTTCGGCGAACGCTTCCGCGCGCTCTCGTGGGAGGAGATCGGCACTCGAGCGATCGCCTCGCGCGCGACGGCAGGGATTGCCGTCGATACGCCGGTGTTCTGCATTCCGGGGAGCACCGGCGCGTGCCAGACCGCCTGCGAGGAACTGATCGTGCCCGAGGCACCGCATCTCGCGGGGCTGGCGACGAGCCATCGGAAAGAGACGACCGATCAACCGCTTTCCGCCTACGGCGACGAGGAATAGCCCCGATTCGACCGACTCGAGCCGGCTGTTTACTTCCGCCCCGGTCACAGTACTTTAAATAGGATCGGGCGCGAACAGGGGTATGCCTCCCACCGAAACGAAAGAGGAGGCGTGACACAATGAGCGACGTACGAGAGCACGCGGACGACATCCACGAGCAGTTTTCAGACCACATAGACGTTAGCGTCGACGAGATCGAGGACCGGCTGACCACCCTCGTCGACGAGTACAAGGTACCGATCGACGAAGCCCGCCGCAGCGTCACCAACCACTACCTCGAGGAGGCAGACTTGGAGCGCGAGGAGCTTGCAGGCGGCTCCAGCGAGGACGTCCGGATCGAGGACGTCGACGAACCCGAGCAGTGGATCGACCTCACCGCGAAGGTCATCGAACTCTGGGATCCCCGGAGCGACGCCGTCGCGCAGGTCGGCCTGCTGGGCGACCCGACGGGCACGATCAAGTTCACGAAGTGGGCCAAGTCGGACCTGCCCGCGCTCGAGGAGGGCGGCGTCTACGAGCTTCGCAACGTCGTCACCGACGAGTACCAGGGCCGGTACTCGGTCAAGCTCAACTCGACGACGGTGATCGAGGAACTCGACGAGGACATCGAAGTCGGCAACGACACGAGCGTCGTCGAGGGCGCGCTCGTCGACATGCAAAGCGGGAGCGGGCTCATCAAGCGCTGTCCGAAGGAGGACTGTACCCGTGTCCTGCAGAACGGCCGCTGTAACGAACACGGCGAGGTCGAAGGCGAGTTCGACCTCCGGATCAAGGCCGTCGTCGACGACGGGATCGACGCCCACGAGGTCATCTTCGACAAGGAGGCTACCGAGGAGCTCACCGGGTTGAGCCTCGAGGAGGCGAAGGAGATGGCGATGGACGCGCTGGACACGACGATCGTCGCGGACGAGATCGCCGAGGACATCGTCGGCACCTACTACCGCATCGAGGGGCCGACCTTCGGCCGCTACGTGCTGGCCGACGACGTCGAGGAACTGGACGGGACGATCGATGCTGAGGACCTGCTGATCAAAGCGAGGTCGATGTGATATGAGCCAGTCAGAACTCACCCGCGAAGTCGCGCGACGCGTCTTCGCCTCGGAATTCAACGACTCGACGTACTCGTTCAAGGAAAGCGACGACGAGCGCGCGCCCAACTACGCACTCCTGCCCACGGGCGACCGCGCGAACCGCGTGTTCATCGTCGGGACGCTGACCGAGACCGAGGACGTCGGCGAGGACAGCGAGTACTGGCGCGGCCGGGTCGTCGACCCGACCGGGACGTTCTTCGTCTACGCCGGCCAGTATCAGCCCGAAGCGGCCGCGACGCTGCGTGACACGGAGCCGCCGGCCTACGTGTCGGTCGTCGGGAAACCGCGGACCTACGAGACCGAAGACGGCACCGTCAACGTCTCGGTCCGCCCCGAGTCCATCGCGGTCGTCGACGAAGGCACCCGCGACCGCTGGGTCGCCGAGACCGCCGAACGCACCCTGGAGCGCATCGAGGAGTTCCAGGAGTGGGAGGCCGAACAGGAGGCCCCCGAGAGCGGCTCGACCGCGCCGACCAACGAGTACGCCCAGATGGCCCGCGAACGGTACGACTCACCCGTGGAGAACTACCGGCGCGACGTCATCCAGGCCCTCGAGCAACTCGAGGTCGACGACGCGGAGACCGCCTGAACGAGGCACAATCGGCGATCAGTTCGCACCCGTTTTTTCGACGCATCACCCGCGGTAACCGACGAGTAAGTGCTCGAGGATCGGAGGAACCAACGGCCCGAACGGCGGTCGGTGCGCTGTGATCGCGATGTGCTCCGTGAACGCGTTCGGTCCGAGGCGATCGGACGGACGGCCGTGGGGTCGTCTGACGAACCGTTAAGTGACACGAACCGACAGTAAGAGACGAATGGGCAACAAGAACAAGACGATCTCGTTTCGCGTCAACGAGGACGCGTTCGAGTCGCTCCAGGATATCGCCGAGGAGCGGGACATCTCGTTGTCCGCCGTCTTCCGGGACTACGTCGACCAGCTCGTCGAACACGACGGGCAGGTCGCGGTCGTCCCGGAATCGGAACTCGAGTCGGGTCCCGGGTCCGAGACGGGCGACGAGGACGGGGAACTCTCCTTCCCGCCGACCGTCGAAGTTCCCAAGAGCTTCATCCGCGAGCACGAACGGCTCGAACTCGAGGCCGACCACCTCCGGGAGCAACTCGACGAGTACAAATCGTACGTCAACGAGCTACAGGACCGACTCGAGGACGAACAGGACGAGGTGCTCTTGCTCGACGACCTGGACGAGGACGACGAGTCGTATCAGCTTCGGTAGCTCGAGGGCGGGTTCGCTCGAGCCGACCGGGCCGACCGAGACCGGATCTGAACGCGACTACCGCGCGAGATCCTGCTTCGTCCGCCGGATCTCGTCCCGTTTCTCTCCCTCGCCGTCGACCCGCGCGAGCCCCTCCGCGGCCTCGAGGGTGCGCACGGCGTCGTCCAGAAACGAGAGAACGTCCCCGGGGTAGGCATAGATCATGTAGTCGTCGGTCATCACGTCGACGATCGCGTCGGGCCCCAGTCCCTGGGCGCGCAGTTCCAGCAGGTACCGGATGAACTTCCGCTCCGGGCAGCCACAGTAGGGGTTGTTGTCACAGCCACAGTCGAGGAAATCGCTCGAGAAGTCCAGGACCCGTTCGCGGGTCGCGTCGTCGAGTTTCTCCAGTCCCTCGCCCTGGAAGAGCACGTCGAGCGTCGCACCCTTGAACGCGCCCTTGGGGATGTTCGTCTCGAGCTGGGAGCTGAGCTGTCGGTGGTTCTTGACGTAGATCTTGTCGGTGATGGCCACGCGTTGTCGGTCCTACCGGCTCTCGGGCGAAAAACGTCTCGGTCGAGCATCGGGGACACGGGGCCGATCCGACCGCCGACGAACTCGGGCGGGCAGACCGGCAACAGGTGGGCTAATCGTACGGTACGGAGTCCCACACACCCGTGCTCGAGTCGTAACGTATTTCAGTCGCACCCCTCGTAAATTGAGTTGCAAGCGCGTCCGGGTTGGGGTAGTGGTTATCCTTCAGCCTTGTGGAGGCTGAGACGCGGGTTCGATTCTCGCACCCGGACTTTTTCACGACGACTGCAGGGAGGAGTGGAAAAGCCGGAAGGCGAGTTCGAACCCTGCCAGTCGCAGCCGTCGAACGGAGTGAGAGCGATCGTCTGGCTTCGGTTCGATTCTCGCACCCGGACTTTCTGTGGCGAACGACCGCGTGAGCCACGGAAATCGTCAGAGGATCGAATCAGGGAGAACGCAGTCTTCCGAGCGAAGCGAGGAAGGAAGCGATCGACCGTGGTTCGATTCTCGCACCCGGACTTTCTGACGACGAACGGACATGAGGAGTCGATAGTCCGCTCGAGGCCGGACCTTTTCGCGACGAACGAATCCGTGAGCTACCGGAATCATCGGCGTCTCGTGCTCGAGCGTTTTCGCGATGGGGTCGCGATACTTCGAGTCCTCTGTCGGCTTCTCCGAGCTTGGAGCCACGTGTTACCGGCCGCCGAACGGAAGAAGGGAGAGTCGATCACGGAGGAGCCGACTCCTCTCGATTCCGACGAGTCGGAAACCGCGGAGTTCCCGCCACGGTAATGGTGATCGTCTTCAAAATGAAGGTAAACCCGGTTGCGTCGCCGAAACGGAGTGTCATGCATGCACAACCACGACGTCATCGTCGTCGGCGGCGGCGGGGCCGGACTCCGGGCTGCGATCGCCGCCGACGAAGCAGGTGCCGACGTCGCGATCGTCTCGAAACTTCATCCGGTTCGGTCCCACACTGGGGCCGCGGAGGGCGGCGTCAACGCCGCGCTCCATCCCGACGACGCGGTCGAGGATCACGCCTACGAGACGATGAAAGGGGCCGACTACCTCGCCGACGCTCCGGCCGTCGAGACCTTCGCGGAGACGATCCCCGAGGAAGTCACCCGCCTCGAGCACTGGGGGATGGGCTTCTCCCGGACCGAAGACGGACGGATCGCCCAGCGGCCGTTCGGCGGGATGGCGTTCCCGCGGACGGCCTACGCGGGCGCGGAGACGGGCCACCACCTGCTGCATACGATGTACGAGCAGGCGGTCAAACGCGGGATCGAGGTCTACGACGAGTGGTACGTGACTCGGCTGGTCGTCTCGGGGGAGGCGAACCCGGCCGACCGCACCTGTCACGGCGTAGTTGCGTTCGATCTGCAGACGGGGGAACTCGCCGGCTTCCGGGCGACCGGTGGCGTCGTCCTTGCGACGGGCGGCGCCGGGCAGGTCTTCGAACACACGACCAACGCGGTCGCCAACACCGGCGACGGGATGGCGATGGCCTACCGCGCGGGCGTGCCGCTCGAGGACATGGAGTTCATCCAGTTTCACCCGACGACGCTGCCCTCGACGGGGGTGTTGATCACGGAGGGCGTCCGCGGCGAGGGCGGCCGGCTGTTCAACGCCGACGGCGAACGGTTCATGTTCGAACGCGGGTACGCGAACAACGCCGGCGAACTGGCCTCGCGGGACGTCGTCTCCCGCGCCGAACTCACGGAGGTCGACGAAGGACGCGGGATCGAGGACGACCACGTGTTCCTGGACATGCGCCACCTCGGCGCCGAGCGCATCCGCGACCGCCTCGAGAACATCGTCCACCTCGCGGAGGACTTCGAGGGGGTCGACGCCCTCGCCGAGCCGATGCCGGTCAAGCCGGGTGCCCACTACACGATGGGTGGCATCGAGGTCGACGAGAACGGACGGACCTGTATCGACGGGCTCTACGCGGCCGGGGAGTGCGGCTGCGTCTCGATGCACGGCGCCAACCGGCTGGGCGGTAACTCGCTGGCCGAGTTGCTCGTCTTCGGGAAACGTGCCGGCCGCCACGCCGCCGGCGACAATCTCGAGCCGGCCGACATCGAGACGGGGAAGCCGGAGGTCTACGAGGAGGGCGAGGTCGACGTGCCGGTGGATCTGGGAGCGGCGGACGGGGAAACCGCGGTCGCCGACGGCGGCCCGGGAGCGGGAGCGGGAACAGGGCTCGAACCTGCCGAGACGATCGACCGCGCGGTCGAACGCGACCGCGAGCGCATCGAACGGCTCCTCGAGCGCGAGGACGGCACCGATCCCGCAACGATCCGGGCGGCCGTCCAGGACGCGATGGGGAAGTACGTCAACGTCTTTCGCGAGGAAGCGGGGATCGAGCAGGCGCTGCGGGAGCTTCGAACCGCCCGCGACCGGTACCGGGACGTCGCCGTCGACGACCCGTCGCGAACGTTCAACACGGATCTGGTTCATGCCCTGGAACTGCGGAACCTCATCGACGTCGCGAAGGCGATCGCCGTCGGCGCGCTTGCCCGAACCGAGTTCCGCGGCGCCCACTGGCGGGCCGCCCACCGCGAGCGCAAGGACGAGGAGTGGCTCAAACACACCATGCTCTCGTGGAACGACGGCTCGCCGGAGCTGTGGTACCGACCGGTCATCCTCGAGGGGGAGATGCGGACCTACGAGCCGACCGCGCGCAGTTACTGACCGCTGCGACGGTACTCCTCGAGGCACGCGGAGCGGAAGGACCGAAGCGGCCCGGCCGACCGTATTTCCCCCTCGAGTACGACCAGTGAGCATGGCACGCATCGAGTACGCCGATCCCGAGGACCTTCCGCCCGAGAAACGCTCGCTGCTGGACACCCTCTCGGAGACCGACGAAGAGCCCGCGGTCGACCACCGACTCGAGGGTGGCACGCTGAACGTCTACCGAACGCTGGGCCGAAACGTCGAGCTACTCGAGGCCTTCCGGGAGTACGGCTCGGCGGTCTGGCACGAAGGCGGACTCTCTGCCCGCCAGCGGGAGTTCGTCATTCTGGCGACGGCTTACCACGCCGGGTCGGCCTACGAGTGGCAGCAACACGTCCGCGTCGCCCTGAACGAGGGCGTCACGCCGGCGGGAATCGTCGCCATCTCGCGGGAGGAGCCGGACCGCCTCGAGCCCGAACTCGCCGCAATCGTCGAGTACATCGCCGCGTTCGTCGACGACACGGTCGACGACGCTGACCACGCGGCGCTGACCGACCACTACGACGAGGCGACGGCCGTCGGGATCGCGATGCTCGCCGGCTGTTACTTCGGGCTCGCCCGCGTTCTACAGGCGTTCGAGGTGGAACTGGAGTCGCCGTTCGTCGGCTGGGAACTCGAGGACCTGTAAGAGCGGTTTCAGCCGTCCTCCTCGTCCAGCCAGTAGTCCACCGCGTCGTCCCGGCGGAAGTAGCCGGCGACCGTCCGCTCGCCTCGCCGCCCGGCGGTGACCCGGCGAACACGCCGATCGTGTCGGAGTCGGGGTAGACCGCGACGTCGGCACGGGCATCGTGGGCCGTTCGACTCCCGTTCGACTCCGTCCGGTGTCAGACTCGGAGAGCCACTTCGCTACTCGGTGGTCGAGTCGCGACAGGGTCTACCCGCACTTCCCCATGGACGCGGACGGGGCGTAAATCGACTGTCTAGCCACGTATTCCCTATTCAGTGGGGGACTGAGTTTTTGTCACTCTCGAACGAAGAACGTCCGAGCCGAGGCATGGACACCCCGCTGTCGAGCCGACCGATTCTGGGCCGCGCCGTTAGACCGATCCTCGCTCTCGTGACCGTCACCGCGACCGGGATCATCGGGCACATGCTGCTCGCGGGAGTCGGATTGATGGAGGCGACGTTCTGGCTCGTCGATCTGACGAGCATCGAGTTGCACTTTCAGGACCATAGCGGCCCCGAGCGGGCGACGAAGGCCTTCGCGGTCGCGGTGCGAGTCGGGATCATCCTCTCGAGCCTGTGGATCGGCGAGACGGTCCTGTCGGCGGCCTTCGGCGGCCAGATTACGGAGGAACTCAAACAGATGCAAACGGAACGACGAATCGACGACCTCTCGGACCACGTCATCATCTGCGGGTACGGGATCTTCGGGCGCACCCTCGCCGCACAACTGCGCGAGGACGGCCACGACGTCCTGGTGATCGAACTCGACCAAGCCGAATTCGACCGCATCGGCGAGGAGACGCTCGCTATTCGAGGCGACGCCCGTCGCGAGGACGTCCTCGAGCGGGCCAACGTCGGGAGGGCATCGGCTATCATCGGAGCTATCGACGACTCGAACGCGAACATCCAGATCGCCATCATGGCGAGTCAGCTCTCGCCGAATATGCGGGTAATCGTCCGTGTCGGCGACGAGATGTACGAGTCCGTCGCCCGGCGCGCGGGCGCCGACGAGGTCGTCATTCCCGAGGTTCTCAGCGGCGATACCGTCAGTGAGTGGCTCTGATCCCGGACGGAACCACGCGGTCCGGTCCCGGCGAACGACACGAACGTCGAACGGTAGTGAAGCATTCGCTACTGCAAACCCGGTCAGAAGACACACCCGTAACTCGCGGTGTAGCTCGCCGCAGAAGTCCACCGCTCGGATGGGTTCCTCCGGCTCACGACGTCGTTCGCGAGAGAAGTATCGCCTCCCGGATTTGAACCACGCGAAAGACTCGCTTGCGCTCGTCTTTCGACTTCCCGCTCGCTGCGCTCGCGGGAACGGGGACAGCTCGATCTTCAGTCAGGTCCAGTAACTTCTCGAGTGGGAATCGCGTAAAATCGGGATGCCGCCTCCCGGATTTGAACCGGGGACAGCTCGATCTTCAGTCGAGTGCTCTCCCAGTCTGAGCTAAGGCGGCTTACCTCTTTCTCCGTCCATGGTATAAAAAAGGATTTCGAATTGCGACGACTCCGATCGATTCGGTTACAGATCCGCCGAGCCCTCGAGATCGTCGGTCGAACCGTTCGAAATCGTTCCGTACGGATGAGATACAATAGTTTGATCTTCCTTAACCGTCGTTTGTTGGATATTCGGATATTCAAGACACCCTTTTCCGGTCTGGCGGGTAACCCTGTGTTATGGAAGCACTTACCTCGAGTCAGGAGGAGCAAGAACTCTCCGCCGACACCATCCTGGAGCTGCTCGCCAATCGGCGGCGACGATACCTCCTGTACGCACTGCGGGGGCGGGAAGATCCGATCGAGCTCTCGACGCTCGCCGAACAGGTGGCCGGCTGGGAACACGACGTGCCGCCGGACGAAGTCGAGAAAAACGAGTACAAGAGCGTCTACGTCTCGTCGGTCCAGTGCCACGTCCCGAAACTGGCCGACGCCGGCGTCGTCGACCACGACGAGGACAACCACACCGTCGTCCTCTCGGACAACTTCGACCAACTCGAGCCGTACCTCCGGGTCGTGATCAAAGACGAACCCGAAAACTCGACGTTGCACTCGGCGCTGCAGGCGGAGTCGGGTGACGGGTTCTTCAGCCAGATCCGGGAGAACGTCGCACGCCTCAAGCACTGACTACTGCCGGGAAGCACGGACGAAACCGAGATAGTGGCGGATTACGGACGGCGGCTCGAGGTTTCCTCCGGATTGGCTCGTTTCGGATTCGGCGTCGGCGTCGGCGTCGGTTTTCGCGGCGCCGTCGATGATTCACGGTCGATCAGACAGTGATGACCGCCGGTTTGTGACGAGGGGACGGACTTCTGGACGCGAAACGATGACCCTGGCTCGAGCGGGCAACTCTACAATAATCGCGTGAGCGCTAGGAATAGTGGGCTCGGGCGGGTTCGAACCACCTCAACTTCGCTCGCTGCCGCTCGCTCGTTCCGTCGTTCGAACCCGCCCTCACATACATTTCTGTGGTTCATGCGTTGTTCACCACAGAAATGGGCTCGGGCGGGTTCGAACCACCGACCTCGGCCTTGTAAGGGCCGCGTCATAACCAGCTAGACCACGAGCCCGCACCCGGACCAAAGCCACCCGCCCGAATAACATTTACTTTCTCGAGTCGCACGACAACCATGGCACTCGAGCGCACGTCGAAGGCCGTCCTCGTCCTCGCAGTCGTCGCGCTGGGCGCCGTTCTCCTCGCACAGGCCGGACTCGTCTCGGCTCCGTGGGGTGACGACCGGGCCGAGGTGCGGGTCTTCGACGCCGACGCCGACGCCGACACCGACGCCACACCCGGGTCCGAGAAGCCGAAAGCGACCGTCAACGTCGAGGTCGCCGACACTTGGAACGAGCGCTACACGGGCCTGAGTAATCACGACTCGCTCGAGGACGGCGAGGGCATGCTGTTCGTCCACGACAACGAGGCCGAACGGACCTACGTAATGCGTGAGATGGACTTCGACATCGACATCGTCTTCATCGGCGCGGACCGCGAGATCACGGCGATCGAACACGCACGCGCCCCCGAACCCGGCGAGGACGGCGAAAATATCCAGTACACCGGCGAGGCGAAGTGGGTACTCGAGGTGCCACGAGGGTACGCCAACGAGACCGGGATGGCGGTCGGCGACACGGTCGAGATCGATGTCGAACCCGAGGGCGAAGGGAGCGACGACGGGAACGGCGCGGACGGGGGATAGTCGGCGTATTTCGATTCGTAGCAAACGCTTATTGGTACCGGTCCCCGAAGCGGATACGATGAGCGGAAGCGGCGTCGACTGGGACGACGATGACCCGTTCGAGGAGCAGCGCGAGGAGATCGAGAACCCGATGAAGCGGCTGTTCCTCGAGTACGGCCGCGATTACTCGTTCCACGCGATCGTCGGCATCGTCGCGAGCGTGTTCGCCCGCGTACTGGATCTGCTGCCGCCGGTGATGCTGGCGGTGGCGCTCGACGCGGTGTTCCGCGAGGAGGCTGGCAGCACCAGTTACACGGAGGCGCTCCCGTTCGGTGGCGGCTTCGTGGAGCCGTACGTCCCCGCCTCGCAGGTGGAACAGTTCTACCTGACTGTCGGCGTCATCGCCGGCGCGTTCTTCTTCGGGGCAGCGTTTCACTGGCTCCGCAACTGGGGGTTCAACGCCTTCGCCCAGAACATCCAGCACGATATCCGGACCGACACCTACGACAAGATGCAGCGGCTGAACATGGACTTCTTCGCCGACAAGCAGACCGGGGAGATGATGTCCATCCTCTCGAACGACGTCAACCGCCTCGAGCGGTTCCTGAACGACGGAATGAACTCCCTGTTCCGGATGGCGGTGATGGTCCTCGGGATCGGCGTCATCCTCTTTGCGTACAACTGGCAGCTCGCGCTGGTCGCGTTGCTCCCAGTGCCGCTGATCGCCGTGTTCACCTACTTCTTCGTCAGGATCATCCAGCCCAAGTACGCCGCCGTCCGCTCGGCCGTCGGCACGGTCAACTCCCGGCTCGAGAACAACCTCGGCGGGATCCAGGTGATCAAATCGAGCACGACGGAGGAGTACGAGTCCGAACGCGTCGACGACGTCTCCCGGGACTACTTCGACGCGAACTGGGACGCCATCGAGACGCGCATCAAGTTCTTCCCCGGACTCCGGGTGATCGCGGGGATCGGCTTCGTCGTCACGTTCCTCGTCGGCGGCCTGTGGGTCTTCCAGGGACCGCCCGGGCCGTTCACCGGCACTCTGAGCGAGGGGGAGTTCGTCGTGTTCATCCTCTACACGCAGCGGTTCATCTGGCCGATGGCCCAGTTCGGCCAGATCATCAACATGTACCAGCGCGCCCGCGCGTCCTCGGCCCGGATGTTCGGCCTGATGGACGAGCCGAGCCGGGTCGCGGAGACGCCCGACGCGACGGACCTCGAGGTGGACGAGGGCCGCGTCGAGTACGATCACGTGACGTTCGGTTACGACGAAGAGGAGACGATCGTCGAGGACATCGACTTCACCGTCAACGGCGGCGAGACGCTTGCGCTGGTCGGTCCCACCGGCGCGGGCAAGTCGACCGTCCTCAAACTTCTCCTGCGGATGTACGACGTTCGAAAGAGCGAAGCTCTTTCGAGCCAATCAGAATCGCAGAGCGATTCTGATGACGTCGATCGAGGTGCGATCAGGGTCGACGGCCAGGACATCCGCGAGGTGACCCTCGAGAGCCTGCGCGAGTCGATCGGCTACGTCAGCCAGGACACGTTCCTCTTCTACGGGACCGTCGAGGAGAACATCAAGTACGGCACGTTCGACGCCGACCGCGAGGAAGTGATCGAGGCCGCGAAGATGGCCGAGGCCCACGAGTTCATCCGGAACCTGCCGGAGGGCTACGACACGGAGGTCGGCGAACGCGGTGTCAAGCTCTCGGGCGGCCAGCGCCAGCGGATCTCCATCGCACGGGCGATCCTCAAGGACCCCGACATCCTCGTACTGGACGAGGCGACAAGCGACGTCGACACCGAGACGGAGATGCTCATTCAGCGCTCGATCGACGAACTCGCCGCCGATCGTACCACGTTCGCCATCGCCCACCGGCTCTCGACGATCAGAGACGCCGATCAGATCCTCGTTCTCGAGGACGGCCGGATCGTCGAACGCGGCGAACACGAGGAACTGCTCGAGAACGGCGGGCTCTATTCGCACCTCTGGGGCGTCCAGGCGGGCGAGATCGACGAGTTACCGCAGGAGTTCATCGAGCGTGCCCAGCGCCGGCAGGCGCGGACGGAGGTCGGGAACGACGACTGAGAAGGGGTCGACGGCGAAAAACTCGCTTCCGCGCTCCCGCACCCGCCGAGTACCCGCCGAAGCCCGTCGCCCAACTCAGAACGACTCTTGCTCGCGCTGTCCTTCTTGCTCGGGCGCGCCCTCGTCCTGACGGTCCTCGCCCGCGGCGGGCGGCGTCCGGTCGCTGTAGTTCTTGCGTCCGATCGCCTCGTCGCCGACCATGTTCATGATCGCCTGCTCGACCGCGCTGTAGTCCTCGTACTCCTCCTCGTTCATCGGCCCGATCAACTCCTCGAGGGGCATCGTCTCCTCGCCGAAGTCGACCTCGCGGTCGCCGTGCTCGTCGAGCAGGTCGTCCTGGCTGATCGGATACTCCACGGCCTCGAGGTCGTCGTGGAGGTCCCCCAGTTCGACTCCCAGCTCGCGGCTGTCGTCGGTCATAGGAGAGATGTACGGGAGCAGGGTGAAACGGGTTGAGCCTGCGCTCGCCACGGTGGACGACTGCGCTGACCGACCGTCGATGGTCGGTGGTTTCATGTCCGAACGGGCGATCTACTCCCGCATGGATCTCAGCGACGCGACGTGGACCGACGTCCGGGACTCTGAGGCCGAGCTCGCGGTCGTCCCGGTCGGCAGCACGGAACAGCACGGCCCGCACGCGCCGCTCGGCACCGACGTCCTCACTGCAGAGGCGGTCGCCGACGCGGGTTGTGAGCGTATCGATCGCGAGGTCGTCCGCGCGCCAGCGATCCCCGTCGGAGTGGCCGAGGAACACCGCCAGTTCCCCGGGACGATGTGGGTCTCGCCGGACACCTTCCGAAGCTACGTCCGCGAATCCGTCGAGAGCCTGTTCTCCCACGGGTTCGATCGCGTCGTCCTCGTCAACGGCCACGGCGGCAACGTCGACGCGCTCCGGGAGGCCGGCGCGCGACTTACGCGGGACGGCAACGAGGAAACCTACGCCGTCCCGTTCACCTGGTTCGAGGCTGTCGGCGACCACTCGAGCGACATGGGCCACGGCGGTCCCCTCGAGACGGCGCTGCTCAGGGAGGTCGCACCGGAGCTCGTCCGCGAGGAGCGCGTCGACGAGGCGAGCGCGGACGCCGCCGACGGCTGGGGGGAGTGGGTGAGCTACGCGAACCTGGCCTACGACAGCGCGGCGTTCAGCGACAACGGCGTCGTCGGCGACCCGCGCGAGGGGTCGGCCGAGCGCGGCGAGGAACTGCTCGAGCTGGCGGCCGCGGCGCTGGCGCGGCTGCTCGAAGCCGTGGCGGAACGGGACGTTTCGCGGCCGGAGCGAAGGTAGCGGCGGGAGTTGGTTCGTTACTCCGCCTCGGCTTCCTCGGGCTCTTCGTCCCCGTCGTCGGCCTCCGCCTCTTCGTCCACGTCCGCAGCCTCTACCTCGTCTTCGTCCGGCACCGCCTCCTCGAGCGTCCCACGAAGCGCCGGGATCGTCGACGTGAGGTCGCCGACCTGCTCGCCGGCCTCGGCGACGTCCGCGATCGCCTCCTCTAGGTCCGCGATCTCGGCCTCGAGGTCGTCGGCGTCGTCGAAGGCGTCCGCGCGCTGGCCCATCGTGAACCACTTCTTGGCGTCGCGGAGGTGATCCTCGGCGTCGCCGGGATCCAGCGCGGAGTTGAGCCCGTTGAGCACGCCCAATACGTTGTCGGCGTCGGTCTCCCAGACATCGTCGGCCGCCGGGAGGGCCGCCCAGGCCTCCTCGAGCGAGGCTTCGACGTCTTCGCGCATCTCGTTGGCCGCTTCGCCGAACAGTTCCTCGTCGTCGCCGAACGTCGCTTGGCTCATGTCACCACCTTCACGGGGACCGAGGTTAAAAGGTCGCCCGAAAGTGAAAGTGAAAACGGGCTCGAGCGGGCGGCTCGAGATGAAATAGCGCGCGGATTTCGAAAAGGTGTATACTGCGCCGGGCCCGGGACCCTACCGAGTCCGCAACTCCCGTGCTGGCTTGCTGCCGGAGGCGATCGTGTCGACGCCGGGGCTGTACAGGTGGACCGGCTCCGTCTCCGGCCGGTCGAACCCGTTGGCGGCGAAGAGCGTGTTCTCGCGGAACGAGACCTCGGCGTCGTACAGCGGCCAGGGCTCGTGGGAGACGTCGGCATACCGGATCGAACCGTCCGGCGCTTCGGTGTAGTAACGGTAGCGTTCGGTCAGGAACCCCTCGAGGCTCCCGTGGTCGGCGTAGTATCGGCTCCCGGTCGGCCCGTACGTCGCGTCGAAGCGAACCGAGCGCGCGCCGCGGTGGCGACGCCTGCTCGTGAACCTGACGGCCCCGTCGTCCGCGGCAAGGTCGATGTCCGCGTAGTAGTACGGAAGGTGGTGGAACAGCCGCGCACCGAGGACGGCGGCGAGTCCGTCGGCGTCGAGGCTGAAGAAGTACACCCCCGGATGGCCCTCGTAGGAGACGTACGTCCGCAGGTTGAGTTCGGGCAGCGCCACTCCGGTTCCGGACGGCAGCGCCCGCGGCCGGACGTCGACGTTCGTGAAGGGGACGACCGAGAGCCACGCCTTCCCGTCGTGGGTGTCGACCGACAGGCGCTGCGGGAGGTGTGGACGCACCCGGTTGGGCTCGAGCGGCCAGTTGGCAAACAGGAGCCGTCGCCAGCCCATCGAGAGGGACACGACCATATCGGAACTTGGGACAGTGAGCGTAAGAAGACACCGCCCAACGGAACTGTGGCGGTGGCTTCGTCTCGAGGCTACAACGACGACCGGTCCTCGACCGACTCGAGTCGCATCAGCGGATAGCCGTCCTCCATCTCCATGCGGGCGACGACCTCGCAACCCTCGTAGTCGATCACGATTTCGACCTCGAGGAACCGACCTGTGAGTTCGGTGTAGTCGGCTCCCGCATCGGCGATGGCGGCCGCGAGTTCGTCCTCGCGAACGTCGACGTCGACGGCACGGCAGTGGGGCTGGTTCTCGATCGCCTCCTCCATCGCGGTCGCGACGCTGTCGGCGCTGTCGGGCGAGACCGGCGTACCGGCGAACTGGTGATACAGCGAGCCGAACTTGATGCCGGCCTCGAAACAGGCGGCTTCGGCGTCGGTCGGCGCGGTGTCGGTCATACTCGAGCCCTCGCGAGCGGTCGGCAAGGGGGTTGCGGTCCCGGGTCGGCCGCGGAGGCGCCAGCCCGGAATCGCACGTTACTTACCGACGCTTTCCCTCACACCGAACGAATGGCACAGTCGGTCCTGCTCACGGGAGCTTCGGGGCGCGTCGGGCAGGCGATCCTCGAGGGACTCGCGGACGAACGGGAGTACGAGTGGCGGTTGCTAGACCGGGATCCACCGACGGGAGATCGTAACTACCCGGGTGAGTTCGTCGTGGCGGACATCACCGACGAGGAAGCGGTCCGCGAGGCGATGGAGGGCATCGACGTCGTTCTCCACCTCGCAGGCGACCCGCGTAAGACCGCGCCGTGGGAGAGCGTCCTGCCGAACAACATCGACGGCACCCAGACCGTCTACGAGGCCGCGGTCGGCGCCGGCGTCGACAAGTTCGCCTTCGCTTCCTCGAACCACGCCGTCGGGGCCTACGAGACCGACGAGCGGACACCGGACATGTATCGCGAGGACGACGAATTCCGGCTCGACGGGACCGAACTCCCCCGCCCCGGCAACCTCTACGGCGTCTCGAAGGCGACCGGCGAAATCCTGGGTCGGTACTACCACGACGAATACGGCCTCTCCGTGGTCTGTGTCCGGATCGGCAACCTCACCAAAGATCACCCGCCGATCGACTACGAACGCGGGCAGGCGATGTGGCTCTCCCACCGCGACTGTGCACACCTCTTCGATCGCTGTATCCGGGCGGAGTACGACTACGAGGTCGTCTACGGTATCTCCGACAACGACCGCAAGTACTACTCGATAGAGCGCGCTCGAGAAGTGCTGGGGTACGAGCCTCGCGACAATTCTGCCGACCACGGCTGACGCTCGGTTCCGACACGTGCCGGTGAGAGGCGACTACAGCGCCGGGTAACGCGGCGATGAAAATCGTTTCCGAATTAAAACCACAGTTGTCGATAGGGTTTCGCTACGGGTCGATCGACCCGAAAACGACGTACGAACCACTCCTCTGTCTGCGTGTCAATTTCACTCAGTCTCGAGTTACCGACTCAAACACCGGGAAACGAACGATAGAGTTTATTCACGGCTTCGTTCAACGACCGGAGACCCCCAGCGGGGTGTGAGATTTCCATGAGCAAAACCGATCAAAATCCGGCAACGGATTCGCAACGCTCCCGGCTGAAAGACGGTGCACTCGCTGCCACGGCCCTCGCAGTCGGAACTGGTGCCGCGACGAGCACGGCGGCCGCACAGGACGACGAAGACGTCGTCATCACTGCAGAAGACTACTATCCGGACGTGGACTTCGACGTCGTCGCTCAGTACGAATCCGGTGTGAGGGACGATATTTTGGAAGCGTTCGAGGACGAGTTCGACGACAGCGACGATTGGGAAGTGTACGCCATCGAGATCGACGTCGGCGGGTCGGCGAGCGAACTCGGTCACCTCCTCGCGGACGAAGAAGAAACCGACGTCAGCGAGGGCGATTCGGGAACGTTCGATACGAGCGCATCGTTCCGGAATTCGGAACTCGGCCTGCTCGAGGTGGACCCGGGGCTGTAGACGACGGCGGGAACGAAACGACGGCGATAACCGGAAGACGACCGCCATCGAACTCCTTCCGTTACTAGTTCTCGGTCGCGTCCGGAACGGGCGACTTCCCGTCGTTGCCGATATCCCGAATCGAAGGGCCGTCCCGGAACAGACTCAGCGTCTCAGTCTGCGTTCGCGAGCGAGCACGCGGGGCTGCAGAACCCGCGTTCCGCCGCGTTCGCGTCGGGATAGGCCCTGAATTCGTCGCCACACTCCTCGCACGTGATGGAAACGAACTCCGGCATAGCAACCGATGGTCGGACTTCGAGCAGGAAAACGTACTGGAAGGCTCGAGCCGGCCGTCACTCCGAAAACAGTCCCTTCACGTCCTCCTCGCGGGACCGACGCTTGCTGACGTGCTCCGACAGTCGCCGGTAGACGAGCCCGCGGTGCTCGTCCTCGCGGACGAAGTCGAACAGCAGAGCGATGAACAGACTGTCGTCCGCGCCGGCCTCGAGGTCCCGCCGGGCGTACGTTCGGGCCCGCTCGACCGGTTTTTCGTCGAAGCCCAGTTCCTCGGCGAGGACGACAGCGGCGATGCCCGTTTCCGTGACTCCGAGCGAGTCGAGCGTCGGTACCCCGCTCTCGTACTCGAGTCGAACCGGGGGTCGGCGTTCAGCGATTTCGGGATCGGCCGAAAGCGACGCGAGGAAACGACGGATCGGCCCGACCTCGAGACCGCGGTACGTCGACGGGAGAGGTGCGAGGTAGTCGCCGGCGCTTTCGGCCAGTCCGACGGCACCCTCCCAGTTGCGGTTTCGGGCGTGGTGGACGGCGCCGCTCGTCTGGATCAGCCCGTGTAGCAGTCGCTCGTCGTCGGTGCCGGACTCGAGTTCGAGCCAGTGGTCCTCCCAGGCGTCGTGTGCAGCGTGGTAGTAGCCGTCGTTGTAGACGGCGATCCCCGCTCGGAGGTGATCGCGCATGTGGAAGCGTTGGCGCTCGACGGTCCTGTGGCTGTCGACTGTACTGTCCGCTCGGGGCGAGGACGCGACGAACGTGGAACGGTGACGCCGGATATCTTCCGCCTCCGGCAGGGCGGGCAGACAACTGTCGAAAACGGGGAGCGGGACGCGGCGTTCCCGACCGGTTACTGGCCGCCACCGGCGAGGCGGTACTCGAGGTGACGACCGTCCACCACATTAGTATGGGACGGATTACGAGAGTTGTGACCGCCTGACGAGGCGTAATAACGGACTACTGACTACTCCGAACGTCCTCACTCCCAGCGGAACTCGCCATCGCGCTGGACGACTTCGCCGTCGATCTCGAGCCGGGAGTCCTCGCTGACGTCGGTGATCATGTCGACGTGGACCGCGGAGTCGTTGCCCGACTCTCCGTCCGGCAGGCAGGCGTCGTAGGCCCTGCCGACCGCGAGGTGGACGGTGTCGCCCATCTTCTCGTCGAACATGATATTGTCCGTGTAGCGGTCGATGGCGCGGTTCATCCCGATCCCGAGTTCGCCCAGGCGACTGGCCCCCTCGTCGGTGTCGAGGATGTCGCCGACGACGGACTCGCCCTGTTCGGCCTCGTAATCGACGACGTCGCCGTCCTCGAACTCGAGGCGGACGTTCCGGACGGTCTCGCCCCGGAGCGTCATCGGGACGTCAAAGGTGACCTCGCCCTCGGTGGCGTAGGGTGCGGTGAAGACCTCGCCGCTCGGCAGGTTGTGGGAGTCGTAGGCGACGGAGGCGGCGCTGTTGACCGCGGTCCGGTCGTCGATCCGCATGGTGAGATCGGTGTCCTCGGAGACGAGTCGGACCTCCGACCCCTCGTCGAGGAGGTCTTTCATCCGAGCCATCTCCTCGGCGAACGACTCCCAGTCGCGCAGAATCGCGTCGTAAGCGAACTCCTGGTACTCCTCGTAGGCCATCTCGGCCTGCTGGGCGAGCGACCGGGTGGGGTGGTACGTCGAAACCCAGCGGGTGTCGTACCGCTGTTCGCGGATCTCCCGGCGGGCCTCGCGGTGGTTCCGGCGCGTCTCGCTCGAGACGTCAGCCGTGGCGCTCGTGTTCCGGCCGCCGCCCAGCGAGAGGTAGACGTCGGCCTCCTCGAGCAGCGCCTTCTCGTGGGCCGCCTCGTCGAACTCTCCCTCGTGCGCGCGGAGGTACGCACGCGTGATCTCGTCGGAACTGTAGGTCGCGAGGAGGTTGGCCCCGCGCTCGCCGAGTTCCTCGGCGACGGCGACGGCGAGTTCGTGTGCGTCCGGCCCGACCGACACCACGACGTCGTCGCCCGCCTCGACGCGGGCGCTCCAGTCGACCAGTACCTCGGCGTGTTCGCGAACGCGTTCGTCCATACCCGGGGATGGCAACGGCCACACAAAATCCCACCCTTTCGGAGTCGGTCGGCGATCGACTGCCGACGACCAACGGCCGACGACCGCGGGCACCTCGAGCGATTGCGCGTTTACGAAGGCACTTCGGTGATGTCGCCGTCGGTCCGGGACCGAACGAGTCCGACGATCGCGTAGACGATCGGCGTGTCGAGCACTGCGATGGCGAGTTTCAGCAGGTACTGACCGATCATCAGCGCGGCGAGGTCCCCGATCGGAAGCACGATTCCGACCCCGAGCAGCGCCGGGGCGACCGCGAAGGCGACGGCGACGAAGATGATCGTGTCGATCGCCTGGCTGGTCGCCGTCGAGCCGATGTTACGCAGCCAGAGCTTGTCTCCGCCGGTGTAGCCCCGGATCCGATGGAACGCGATCACGTCCCAGTTCTGACTGACGAGGTACGCGAGAAGGCTCCCCAGGACGATGTTGGTCGAGGCGCCGAGCACGTCGGCGAACATGCCGGGATCGATGCTGTTCGGGGCGGCCGGAGCGGCGACCGTGGACCAGACCAGCGCGAGCACGACGAAGTTCAGCGCGAACCCGACGTTGACGACGATCTGGGCCGCGCGTCGCCCGTAGAGTTCGGTGTAACAGTCGCTCGCGAGGAAGGTCAGAGCATAGGCCAGCGCGGCACCCGGCAGAACGAGAGCGTCGCCGGTGATGGGCAGCGAGAACGGCAGCGAGAACGCAAGCACCTTCGAGGCGGTCAGTTGCGCGGTCACCAGTGCCGTTACGAAGAGGCCGATCAGGGCCACCTGCGGCACCGTCGGTACAGCGGAACGGCCCGAACGAGGTTGGGAGCGAGTCATAGCCGTCGCGTATCCATCGACGCTACCTAAACGGTTCGAGATCCGTTCAGTATCGGTTAGCAGCTCCGACACGGCACAAACCTGTCACCAATCAACCATTATACAGAGTGAAACCCAACTCAAGGCGACACAAGTCACAGTAAGTCGTCTAAAACGCGTCCAACGGTCGTAATACGCCGCCGATAACAAATAGTCAGTCGTGTGGTTTGATTAGACGGGTGAAACATGGACGATTTAACCGGATTCCAGCGCGACCTCCTGTACGTCATCGCGGGCGCAGACCAGCCGTCCGGACAGGACGTCAAAGACGAGATCGAGACGTACTACAGTTCCGAGATCAACCACGGGCGGCTCTATCCCAACCTCGATACGCTCGTCAACAAGGAACTCGTCGAGAAGGGACAGCTCGACAGACGAACCAACTACTACGCGATCACCGACGACGGTCGTCGAGCGATCGAGAAGCGCCGAGAGTGGGAACGACAGTACGTCGACGTCTGACTGACTCACCGAGGACGAGCGACCGCGCCTCGAGGCTCCGAGAGAGACGGCTCCGCCGCCACCGGGAGGAGAAGCGGGCCACGGGGAGGCCACGAACGGCGGCGCGTTCGAACGACGACCGAACGACCTCGTCACCGCCGGCTGGAATCCGGTCGTCCGTTCCCTCGCCCGTCGGCGAGGGAGCCGTTACTCCTCGGCCGAATCGTCGACGGATCCCGCACCGGTCGCGAACAGCGGTTCTAACTCGGCCGGCGTCCCGAGCGCGTAGAGCGCATCGCCCGCAGACAGCGTGTGATCTGTAGCCGGAAACGGGACGAGTTCGGTCCCGGAACCGCCATCCTCGTGTCCTCGCTCGACCAGGAGCACACGTCCCGGAACCCAGTCGACGAACTCGTTCTCGAGGTCCGACCCCGACTCGACCCTCGCGCGGACGACCGTCTCGGGGGCCGTCTCGAGCGCGGCAAGGAGCTCGGGAACGGCCGTCGGCATCTCCGGGCGAGTAACGAGTCGATACTCTGGACCTGAAGCGGTACTGCCGTTCCCGGCGGGATCGAACGCCGATGCGTCCGCCAGGTCGATAGCGATCGTCGCCGTCGTTTCGTCGGTCGCTCGAAGCGTTCCCGTCGCAGCCAGCCGCCGCGAATCGACTCCGTCGGGGCGATCGGTCCAGAGTTCGACCGGATCCCCGGCGGTCGCGTCCGCCGGTGGATCCGCACGTACCGCGACGGCAGCGGTATCGGGCGGGAGGGTCCGGCTGCTCCCTCGACGACGCCCGCCGATCGCCAGCCGTTCGACGGTCCCGTCCCGGGCGAGGTCCACCGAGGCGTGTCCGATGCCGTAGTCCCGCTCGAGTCGATCGATCAGCCGCGACTCGAGGTCGTCGATGGACAGGGCGTGCGGAAACAGCATCGTCCGTCCCTCGAGCGTGCGCTTGGTTTCTCGGTTGACGACGGGATAGCCGTCGGCGTCCGCGATCGTCTCCGGGAGATGGATCGGACCGGACAATCGCGCCGACCGGAGGACAGCAGCGGCCTCGACGGTGTCCGGAATCGGTTCGATCCCGTAGACCTCGCAGGCGAGGTGGTCACCGATGCGCCGTCCGCCCTCGGCGGCGACCGTACCGGCGAACGCAGCCCCGAGGACGTAGACGGCAGTCGCGTGGTGAAACGGATCGGTTCCGACGATCACCGCGGTTCCCCGGGTAGCGGCGACGTTCAATGGAAGTCCGACGGCGGCCAGTCCGGCGAGAGCACTGACGCCGATCGGCAGACGCCTCGTCCCGTACCGGCGGTACGCGAACGCGATCCCCGTCGCGGCAATCGTCGCGAGGAGGGCGAAACCCAGGACGTTGATGAGGGCTGTTTCGGTCCACTCGGTGACGAGAGTCGCCAGGACGACGGCCATTCAACTCACCTCCCCGGTACACGACGCGGGCTCTTCCGCTGCGTTTGCCCGGCTCGACGAGTGCTGCGACGACGAGCAGTCGACCGTCGGATCGAGAAGGCGTTTCATCGTCGTCCGCGTCCCGGCGACGATCACTGCGTCGCTCCACTCGAGCGGAACGGACGCGATGTCCGGATCGACGACCCACGAACGATCGGCGTCCTCGACGGTCGCGGTTCGGTCGTCGTGCTCCGGATCCCTCGTCCCGACTCGCGCCGCGAGCACGGCGACGTCGTCCTCAAGCGTCGCGTCGACGTCGCTCGAGGCGAGTCGGGAGCGGAGACGACCGAAGGGGACAGAACGGATCGACTGATCCGCCCGCTCGAGGAGGGCACACGCCGCGGTATCGGCGTCGGCTCCGCCGCCGTCCGGTCCCGGAACGACGACGATCCGAGCGCGGTCGGCCTCCAGCAGGGGGTCGGCGTCGGCGGTCGGGACAGCGACGGTTACTCGCTCGAGGCCCCGGTTTTCGGGCTCTGAAGCCGATGCCGCCGAGTGTCCCTCGTCAGGGACCTGCCCAACGCTCAGGACTCGCCCGCGGACGGCCTCCGACCCGGTTCGGACGACGATCGTATCGGTCGCCGCCAGCCCGGTCGGAACGAGCGCCCGAATCGTGACTGCACGCCACCCTTCGGGAACGCGACTCGAGACGCCGTTCGCCGGCGGGGCCGCGGCGATCGTCGCGCGACCTCGTTCGTCGATCGACGCCGAGACGGCGGCCAGGTCGTAGCTCGTTCGAAGGTGCGCTTCGAGCCGCGATTCGAGCGCCGACAGCGGCAGGTCCGCCGGAAGTCGCCACGAACCGGTCTCGAGTCGTTGGCGGAGAGCAGGATCGAGCGACGGGTGGCCGTCGAGACCGTGAACAGCGCCGGTCGCGGCGACCGCCACTCGACCGGCCGCGTCGACCGACTCGAGGGCGGCCGCCGAGAGGCCGCGTTCGCGACGCGCTGGCCGGGCGGCCTCGAGCGGGAGGTCGGCGGCGACCGTTTCGGCCTGACTGTGGGCATAGAGGCCGAGCGCGGCGATGACGAACGTTCCGACCGCGACTGGGAGCAACAGGGTCGTCTCGCCGACGCCGGCAATCTGCTGGCCGGAGACCGGCAGGCCAATCGCGTACCCGTGACCTGTGGCGAGTACCAGGGCGACGAAGACGGCGACCGCCCGCGGAACGGTCCGATCGATGGCCTCGAATCCGACCGTCAGACCGAAGATGACGACCGCTGGTCCGATTCCGAGGAGTACGCCGAACGCGACGACGATCAGTATCGCGGTCGTGAGTTCGAACATCGCCCGTCGCGTCAGGCCTCCGTGACGATGATCTCCGGGTTCGGCTGTTCGTCGATGTAGTTGCTGTCCGAGGGCGGGACGATGTCGATCTCGAGCGTCCCCATGTCCTGGTCGGCCCGAAGGCTGGGTTCCTCGAGTTCGACGACGGCCTCGTTGTCATCCGCCCCGGTGTGAGCCTCCTCGACGCCGTTGAGTTGAGCCGAGCCGGCCGAGACGAGGACGGTCGCGTCTTGGACGTTGTTTCCGTTCTCGTCGATGACGAAGACCGAGACGTCGGCATCCGAGTCGGCCTCGACGACCTGGTCGTCGTTGGCCACTTCGACCGTAACCTCGGTGTCGCCGACGTCACCGATTCCTCCGAGCATATTGAGCATGAGCGCCAGTGCCGCGACACCGACCGTGAGCGCGATCACGAGCCGGATCGGCAATCCCTCGATAGCGCGGTCGTCGTCAGCGAACGAGTCGCCTGCGCCCGAGTGCTGACGCTCGTTCCCGGCGACTGCTTTCGATCGCATACCCCGGTTGGCCCCGGCTTCCAGTTTAAACCCCGGGACGAGGATTGAAAAGGGATGCCCGGGCAACGACCGACGATGGAGTTCGTACTCGGTCGCGAAGACGACCTCGAGAGCGGGCCGGTCGGTCGCCTGGGCAGTTACCGGGCGCTCGACGGCAGCGACGGGGCAGCCCTCTATCTGGACCTCGATCGGCCCCACGCGGTGCTCGTGGTCGGAAAGCGCGGATACGGAAAGTCCTACACGCTCGGCGTGATCGCGGAGGCGCTCGCGCGGACACCGGGGGTTGCCCCCGTGATCATCGACCCGATGGGCGCGTTCCGTACGCTCTCGGAACCGGCGGACGGCGACCCGGTTCCGGCGACGGTCCTCGAGTCGCCGACCGTCGCCCCCGGCGCGCTCGATCCCCGTTCCTGGTGTGAGCTGCTCGGGCTTTCGCCCGAAAGCGGGGCCGGCGGACTGGTCTGGCAGGCCGCCCTTTCGGCGGCGACGCTCGACGGCATGCGCGAGTGCATCGATTCCGCCGACGCGCCGACCGCCGATCGTCGCGCGACGATCAACCACCTGTCGCTGGCCGATTCGTGGGACGTCTTCGACGCCGATGGCCTCTCTGCGGCGGAGTTCGCGACCACCGGGGTGACGGTCGTCGACGTCTCCGGACTCGACGCCGCGCCGATGAACGCCGTCTGTCGCGGCGTCGCGGAGGGGCTCTATCGGGCCCGCGTCGACGATACGATCGACCGCCTCCCGTGGCTGTTGCTCGACGAGGCTCACGCCTTCTTCGACGGGGTCGCCGAACCAGCCCTCCGGACGATCCTCACGCGAGGGCGTGCACCCGGCATCACGCTGGTCGCGGCGACCCAGCGGCCGAGCGCCGTTCCTCCGGTCGGCATCTCCCAGTCCGACGTGCTCGTTACCCACCGGCTCACCGCCGGCGCGGACGTGGACGCGCTCGAGGCGGCACAGCCGACGTACTTCGAGGGATCACTGGCCAGCCGGATGCCCGAACGGCCCGGCGAGGTCGTCGTGATCGACGACGCGACCGAGACGGTGCACGCGGCCCGGATCCGGCAGCGGGACACCCCCCACGGCGGGGACAGCCCACGAGCGAGCGACGTCGCCGGCTACGAGGATCGGTCCGACCGGGGAGGCGGTGCCGAGGTTTAAGTATGATCGGTCGGCGAAACCGCCCATGACCGACACCGAGCGACTCGAGCGACGGCTCGCCGCGGTCGAACGTGCGGTCGTCGACGGCGACGCGAGGGTCGACGAGCTTGCGGATCTCGAGTCGGCCCTCGCGGCGATTTCCGATCTCGAGGAGCGCCTCGAAGAACACGAGCGTCGGCTCGCCGACCTCGAGGGTCGGACCGGATCGCTGGAAGGGTTCACGGGCGAGCTCCGGGCGGTCAACGAGGAGGTGGAGCGACAGGCTGCGGCGGCGGTCGCGGCCGTAGATCGCCTCGAGCGCCGGCTTCCGGCATCCGGAGACGAAGACGGAGACGGACACCCTGACGCGAGCACCGGACAGCAGGATCGAACCGAGTCCGATCCGGACGACGAGTCCGGCCGGAAACGATCGGCGACGACCGCACGCGAGAACCCGGAGACGAGCGCAGCGGTGGGAACGGAGCGCTCGACGAGCACCGAGCCGAAGGCGCCGGAACGAACGGCGGCAGCGATCGTCGAGGGGGCGGATGCGACGGACGAGGACGACGGCCAGTCGCAACGGGACCGGGACGACGCCGGAACGCCGTCGTTTCCCGAATCGGCCGGGCGAACGTGGACCGGAGCGTCCGCTGACGCCGACGAGTCGACCGTCGTTCCGGCGGACCAGCGGTCGGTCGACCGGCGACTCGAGGACGGCCCCTCGTCGAATCCGGGCGACGTGCCGAAATCGAGAGGTTCGAGGAACCAAGACGCGAGTGCAACGGCAAGAAGCGAACCAGGGACGGACGATTCAGACACGAGTGACGACGCCGCAACCGGACTGCTCGCGGCGCTTCGAACGAAGCTATGATCAGGTACGTCCTCGCCGCGTTGCTCACCGTCGCCGTGATCGCCCTGTCGCTCCCGGCGATCCAGAGTGTCGCAGGCGTAGCGAGCGAACGAGGATTCGCCGGTGACGTCGCAGCGATCGACGACGCCGCAGTGTCGCTACTCGAGAGCGAAGAACCAACACCGGATGGCGTCCCTGCACCGCGTCGAACCGTGACGCTCTCGTTCCCGGCCGACTCGCTGACGACGGCTCCGATCGCGCACCTCCGGATCGAACGGATCGACGAGACCGGAAGCCTCGCGTCCTACGCCGCGGACGGCCGGGCCGAACGCCAACACCCGATCGACGCGCCGATCGTCCACGCCGATCCGACCGCGAACGAAACAGTCGAACTGGGCGGCGTCGGGGAACGGCGCACGCTCGCACTCACGCTCCAGCGGGATGGCGACGGCGACCCGGTCGTCGTCGCCACCGACTGAGGACGATGTTCGGCGACGTTACCCGACGGGCTATCGGCCCGGCGCTCGAGCGGATCGGATTCGAGCTGTGGGTCACATCTCGCGACGACGATACCCCGGGCCGGTGTTCGTGTGCGACCGCGTTCGACGAGGGTCGACTGATCGTCGATGCCGACGATTGTCCCGACGACGGCGACCTGCTCGAGGCCCCGACGTGCCGCCGGACCGTCGTCGAGGCGCTCGTCGAGCGGAGCGTCCGAGAGGTGATCGTCCGCTCGGAGGGACTCGAGTACCGGTACGACGACCGGGCCGTCCTCCTGTTCGTCGCCGCTGGACAGTTCCTCGAGTTGATCGGGGACGATCACGAACGACTGGCCGAGGCGGCGGCGACGGACCCCCTCGCGGCCGGCGAGGAGTTGCGGACGCGGGTCGACCGCGTCGCCGATTTCGGGACCGAAGCCGGTCTGATCGAAGCCGCAGGCGCCGTCGAAGACTACGCCGACCTCGCCCCCTCCGTCGGGGTCGAGATCGGCCACTACGTCGTCGATCGGTCGTTCGAGGGACGACTCCGGGACGTCCGGTCGCTCGAGACCGGCAGCGAGGCACGGATCTACGATCGAGACGACGGGATCCCGCTGTACGCCCTGGACGTCGTCGACCTCTCGCTGTCGGCCGAGAACCGGACGCGATTGATCGACGGCTACGAAGCGATCGCGACCGGCGCCGTCGAGGGGGAACGCGTCGCCTCGCGGGCGATCGAGCGAGTGAGCGACGGCGAGCAGGTGGAGCCGCTCGTGAGTTCGATCCTCGCGAAACACACCGCCGGCTACGGCGTGCTCGAGGACCTGTTCGCCGACCCGGCGGTGACCGACGTCTACGCGACCTCGCCCGTCTCGCGGAACCCGCTGCGGGTGGTCGCCGACGGGGAATCGATGGCGACGAACGTCTCCCTGACCGCGGCGGGCGCACGTGCGCTCGGCTCCCGGGTCCGGCGAACCAGTGGACGGGCGTTCTCCCGGGCGACGCCGACCGTCGACGCGACGGCCGCCCTCGAGAACGGAACGGAGGTTCGGATCGCGGGCGTCACCGATCCGGTCGCAGACGGGACAGCGTTCGCGTTCCGCGAGCAGGCCGACGACGCGTTCACCCTGCCCGCGCTGGTCGCGAACGGAACGGTTCCCGCGGCGGCCGCGGCCCTGCTCTCCGTCGCGATCGAACGCAACGCGGCAGTTCTCATCGCGGGCACGCGCGGAGCCGGGAAGACGACGCTGCTGGGAACGCTGCTGTACGAATTGGCACCGGAGACGCGGACCGTCATCATCGAGGACACCCCCGAACTCCCCGTCGACCCCCTCCAGTCGGTCGGCCGCGACGTACAGGCGCTGCGTACCGGCGCAGGCGACGGACCCGAACTCTCGCCGGCAGAGGCACTCAGGACTGCGCTCCGACTCGGTGACGGCGCGCTCGTCGTGGGCGAGATTCGCGGCGAAGAAGCGGGCGTCCTCTACGAGGCGATGCGAGTCGGAGCGAACGCCAACGCCGTCCTCGGCACGATCCACGGCGACGGTGCCGACGACGTCTACGAACGGGTCGTCTCGGACCTGGGCGTCGAACCCTCGTCGTTCGGCGTGACTGACCTCGTGGTTACCGTCCAGACCTACCGGACCCCGACGGGGCGAACGCGGCGACTCGCCCGCATCGAGGAAGTGCTGGTGGACGCCGGCAAAGAAGGACGGCAGGTCGACGTCCGCTTCGAACCGCTCTACGCCCTCGAGGGGCAGGACGCTCGTCCGACCGGCCGGATCGACCGTGGAGAGAGCCGCCTGGTTGACAACCTCGCCGGTCCGGGGGAGACGTACGCGGACGTCCGGGCGGCGCTCGCGGCGCGCCGGGAAACCCTCGCCGGACTCGCCGCGGACGGACGCACGAGCCCGGGCGACGTCGCCGAAGCGTACGCCGATCGCAGCCACCGAAGGGGTGACGGGTGATCCGCATGGCGTCGTCGGAAGTGACTCACCCCCTCGTCACCCTCGCTCGAGCGTTCGCCGCGCTGTATCCGTGGCCGGTGGAGCCGGGCGACGAACTCGCCGAAGCGCTGTCGTTTCTCGGTCTCGAGCGCGATCTGCCGCCGAAAACCGTCGTCCGTGCGGGGTA